>JAQBGW010000060.1:0-18198 GCA_032128415.1 Betaproteobacteria bacterium
CCCGGAGGAAGTCCCCTTGGGGGGCGCCCCGGAGGAAGTCCCCTTGGGGGGCGCCCCGGAGGAAGTCCCCTTGGGGGGCGCCCCGAAGGAAGTCCTCTTGAAGGACGCAGCGGGTTGAGTCACACCGCTGCCGCAACAGTCTCTAGAAGTTTAGATAAAAAAATACTGTCGGCGCTTACTTAGGCACGGGAAAATTCAATGAGCACAATAAACGAGCGCGTCACCACCCGACTGCGGGCGCTGCTGGCGCGCCCCGGCTGCCTTATCGCCCCCGGCGTCGCCGACGCCTTCGCCGCACGGCTGGTAAAGATCGAAGGTTTCGAGGCGGTGTACATGACCGGCTTCGGCACCAGCCTCACCCGGCTGGGCATGCCCGATGTCGGCCTGCTGACCGCCAGCGAAATGATCGACAACGCCGGGCGCATAGTCGATGCCTCGGGATTGCCGGTCATCGCCGACGCCGATACCGGCTATGGCAATCCGATTAACACGCGACGCACCATTCGCGATTATGAAAAAGCCGGCGTCGCTGGTGTGCATCTCGAAGATCAAGCCTGGCCCAAGCGCTGCGGGCACCTCGCCGGCAAACGCGTGATTCCGACGGCGGAAATGGTGGCCAAGATCAAGGCGGCGTGCGATGCCCGGCGCGACAAGGATTTTGTCATTATCACCCGCACCGACGCTATAGCCATTGAGGGCATGGAGGCTGCGCTGGAACGCGGTGAGCGCTACCGTGAAGCCGGCGCCGACGTACTGTTCATTGAAGCGCCGGTGGGCCGCGAGCAAGTCGAAGTCGTAGCGAAACGATTCAAAGGCGTGCCGCTGCTCTACAACATGGCGGCCAGCGGCAAAACACCGGACCTGCCCGCTGATGAGCTCGGCAGACTCGGTTTCAAGCTGGCGATTTATCCGAACTGGCTGATACTCGCGGCGATTCCGGCCATGCAGAACCTGCTGCGTGAACTAAAACGCACCGGCTCCATTGCGCATCTGCGCGACAAGGTGGCGAACTTCAAACAACTCACAGACATTGCCGGGCTGCCTGAAGTGCAAGAACTGGAAAACCGCTACGGCCTGCCCGAAGACCAGCGCGCAGGTCTTTAGAGCGAAGTTCCGTCTATGAACACCGGCATGCTCCATACAGGCAAAGTCTGCGTCATTGCTGCGCTGTGGACGGCCGTGTGCCTGCCACTGCAGGCGCAGGTCGATCGCCCTGCACAACCCGAGTCCTCCAGCGGCAGGATCGAAAGGCCGCTTGCTCATGCCCAGCGCCATATGGTTGCTGCTGCGCACCCGCTGGCGGTGGCGGCCGGACTCGAAATTCTCGATGCCGGCGGCAGCGCTACAGATGCCGTCATCGCCGTACAGCTGGCACTGAATCTGGTTGAACCGCATGCATCGGGACTGGGTGGCGGTGCTTACCTGCTGCACTACGATGCGCAGCGGCGCGCGATGCAAGCCTACGACGGCCGCGAAACAGCGCCGGCTGCTGCAACCGCTGAATTGTTTCTCCGCGAAGGCCAGGCCATGTCTTTCCGTGATGCCGTGGTCGGCGGTCGTGCCGTGGGTGTGCCGGGCGTACCCCGCCTGATGGAAATCGCCCACCAACAATACGGCAAACTGCCCTGGGCGCTGCTCTTTCAGCCCGCCATTCATCTTGCAGAAAACGGATTTCCGCTTTCGCAACGCACCCATACGCTGCTGCAAAGAAACCACGCCATGGCTGCGGGCACTGCCGCCCGGGAATATTTCTTCACTGAAGACGGCAGGCCCAAACCCGCGGGCACCATCATGCGCAACCCGGAATTCGCGCGCACCTTGCGAATTTTGGCGGCAGGCGGCGCCGACGCGTTTTATACCGGGGATCTCGCCCGTGATGTGGTGGCCGCCGTACGCAACCATCCAACCAATGCCGGTACCCTGGCAGAAGCGGACCTTGCCGGTTATCGAATACGCGAAGTTGCCCCGCTGTGCGCGCCCTACCGGACTTATCGCGTCTGCGGCATGCCACCCTCCTCCTCCGGCGGTATCGCCGTACTGCAGATCCTCGGCATACTGTCGCAGCACAACATGGCCAACATCGCGCCGGATTCGAAACAAGCTGTGCATCTCATTGCGGAAGCCGGTCGTCTTGCCTTTGCCGATCGCAATCGCTATGTCGCCGATGATCGTTTTGTGAACGTACCGGTGCAAGGTCTGCTGAATCCGGCTTACCTTGCGGCCCGCGCCAGACTGATACAGCCCGACCGCGCCATGGGCCGCGCTGCAGCCGGTGTTCCACCCGGCGTCAATCTGACTTATGCCGATGATCCGGTCGATGAGATGGCGGGCACCAGCCATATTTCCATCGTCGATGCCACAGGCAACGCCGTCGCGATGACCACGACCATCGAAAATGTATTCGGCAGCCGTGTATTTGTCCGGGGATTTTTACTCAACAATCAGTTAACCGACTTTAATTTCAACCCGTACGAAAACGGCCGTCCGGTCGCCAACGCCGTTGCGCCCGGCAAGCGCCCGCGCAGTTCGATGGCGCCCACACTGGTATTTGATGCGGGCGGCAATCTGCACATGGTCGTCGGCGCTCCCGGTGGCAGCCGTATCATTGGCTATATTGCCCAGACCCTGGTCGCCACGCTCGACTGGAAAATGAATATGCAGGCGGCCATTGCGCTACCCCATTTCGGCAGTCGCAATGGCCCGACAGAAATCGAGCGGGGCACGACCTACGAAAGCCTCGCCGGCGCGCTGACAGCGATGGGACATGACGTTCAGATTGCCGACATGACCAGTGGCATACACGGCATCATGCGCGACAAGGACGGCTGGCAGGGCGGCGCGGATCCGCGGCGCGAAGGCATTGCAAAAGGACGCTGACATGGCAACCACTCTGTTTGAAAAAATCTGGAATGCCCATGTCATTATGGAGCGCCCCGGCGGCGATGCGCTGCTGCACATCGATCGCAATTTCGTGCATGAAGGTTCGTTCCATGCCTTCGGCGCGCTGGCCAAGGACGGCCGCACCGTGCGCAAACCGCGGCAGAACTTTGCCGTTGCCGACCATTACGTGCCGACCATAGGCCGCGAGCGCGGCATCGCCGGTGCTGAAGACGCCGACGCCCGCCACATGATCGCGCTGCTGGAGGAAAACTGCCGCACCAACGGCATCGCGCACTTCGGCATCGACGACGACCGTCAAGGCATCGTGCATGTCATCGGCCCCGAACTCGGCATCACCCAACCGGGCCTGACCATCACCTGCGGCGATTCGCATACCTCCACCCACGGCGCACTGGGCGCCTATGCCTTTGGCACCGGCGCTTCGCAACTGAAACAGATACTGGCCACGCAATGCCTGTGGATGAAACGACCGAAAACCCTGCGCATCACCGTCGATGGTGCGTTGGCCCCGAGCGTCACCGGCAAAGATGTGGTGCTCGCCATCATTGCCAACATCGGCACCGCCGGCGCTACCGGACATGTCATTGAATTCGCCGGCGCGGCGATTCGCAACCTGACCATCGAAGGCCGATTGACCGTATGCAACATGGCGATTGAAGCTGGTGCGCGCGCCGGCATGATTGCGCCGGATGATGCCGTCTATCAATTCCTGCACGGCCGCGAGTATTCGCCCAAGGGCGCCGACTGGGACGTCGCGCTGGCGCAGTGGCGCCTGCTGCCCACGGACGATGGCGCGCGCTTCGACCGCGAAGTCACGTTGCACGGTGCGCAGCTCGAGCCCATGGTGACCTGGGGCACCAGCCCCGAAGAAGCGCTGCCGGTTTCGGGCCGGGTGCCGGATCCCGCAGCGCTGCCCGAAGCCGATCAGCGCGCCCACGCCAAACTGGCGCTCGCCTATATGGATCTGCAGCCCGGCATGCCGCTGACCGACATCCGCATTGATCGCGCTTTCATCGGCAGTTGTACCAATGGTCGTATTGAAGATCTGCGTGCGGCGGCGGCCGTGCTCAAAGGCCGCAAGACAACCATCCCGGCCTGGGTATCGCCCGGCTCAACAACGCTGAAGCGACAGGCCGAAGCCGAAGGGCTGGATCGCATTTTCATGGAAGCCGGGGTCGAATGGCGCGCTTCCGGTTGTTCCAGTTGCGCGGCGATGAACGGCGACACCGTGCCCGCGGGCCTCCGCTGCGCCTCCACCTCCAACCGCAATTTCGAGGGTCGCCAGGGCAAGGGGGCGCGCACGCACTTGATGAGCCCGGCGATGGCGGCAGCAGCCATGATCACCGGCCGCATCACCGATGTGCGCAAACTCTTTTCCTTCCCTCTCCCTCATCCCAGCCCTTCTCCCATCGGGAGAGGGATCGAGGGTGAGGGTGGGTTCAAAACCAGAAAACAGAATCAATGAAACCCTTCACGACCCTGACTGCAGTTGCCGCGCCATTCGACATGGCCAACATCGACACCGACCGCATCATCCCGGTGCGCTTTTTGCGCAAGCTGCGCAGCTCCAAGGCAGGCTACGACCCGTATCTGTTCCATGACATGCGCTTCGATGCCGAGGGTCGAGAAAAACCCGGTTTCGTGCTGAACCAGCCCGCTTGGCGCCGCGCCGGCATTCTCGTCACCGGCGCCAATTTTGGCTGCGGTTCGTCGCGCGAAGGCGCCGTCTATGCCCTGCTCGACTCCGGCATCCGCGCAGTGATCGCACCGTCCTTCGGCGACATCCACTACGCCAACGAGTTGCAAAACGGCATGCTGCCGGTCACCCTGCCCGAGGAAATCTGCCGCGGCCTGCGCGATCAATTGCAGGCCAGGCCGGGCGCAACACTGACCATTGATCTACCGGCGCAGACCGTCACTGATACGCTGGGCGATACGCACCCGTTCATGATTGATCCGATTTACAAAGAGCGCCTGCTGCAGGGGCTGGATGACATCGGGCTGGTGCTCGCACAATTGCCGGCCATCGAAGACTTCGAGAACCAGTACCACAACGACCAGCCCTGGCTGGCCTAGCTGATCACCCCGGACGGGGTTATTTCCGAACGCGCCTGCGCTATCATGGGCGCGGAGGAATTTAACCATGCTGGTCAACAGCGTCGCCTATCGGGACGGCAAGAAAATCGCGGACGTCAAACGCGAGGAAATCCGTACGTACCTGGCGCGCACGGACTGCATCCTGTGGATGGCCGTACGCGATCCGGAACCGCATGAACTCGACGAGCTGGAAAAAGAATTCGGCCTGCATCCGCTCGCCATCGAAGACGCACGCCACGGCCACCAGCGGCCGAAATTTGAAGAATACGGTGACCTGCTGTTTTTCGTGCTGCACATGATCGAACCCGACGGTGAAGAGTTGCGTGTCGGCGAAGTCGATATTTTTGTGGCGCACAATTTTGTGCTGTCAGTACGCACCCGCAGCGAACGCAGTTTTCAGGACGTGCGTACGCGTTGCGAACGCGAACCCAAGCTGATGCAGTATGGTCCCGGCTATATCCTCTATGCACTGATGGATGCGGTGGTCGACCGTTACTTCCCCATCATCGACACCATAGAAACCCGGCTCGAGACCATCGAGGATCAGATATTCGCCGGCAATTCGCCGCGCGCCAACATCGAGGCCCTTTACGACCTGAAGCATCAGCTGGTCACGGTGAAACACGCCACGGCCCCGCTGCTGGAAGCCGTCGGCAAAATGCATGGCGGACGCGTGCCCCAGGTCTGCGTCGGGCTCGGTGATTATTACCGCGACATCTCGGATCACCTGGTGCGCATCAACCAGAGCATAGACGCCGCGCGTGACATGGTGACCACCGCGATCTCGGTCAACCTGTCGCTGATCACGCTGCAGGAAAACGAAGTGACCAAGCGGCTGGCCGGTTACGCGGCGCTGGTCGCCGTACCAACGCTGATTGCCGGCATCTACGGCATGAATTTCAAAGCCATGCCGGAGCTGCAATGGGAATTCGGTTATCCCATGGCAGTGGGCGCGATGATCGTCATCGACACTTATCTGTTCTACCGCTTCCGCAAAGCCAAGTGGCTGTAGCCGCCCGGGTGGCGGTGATCGGTGGTGGTCCCGCCGGACTGATGGCCGCAGAAGCACTGGTTGACGGTGGCGCAAGTGTCGATGTTTATGACGCTATGCCCTCGATGGGCCGCAAATTCCTGCTCGCCGGTATCGGCGGACTTAACCTGACGCACGCCGAACGTGCGGAGAAATTTGTGGCGCGTTACGGCGACCGCTCCGCAGAGGTGGCGCCGTGGCTGGCCGCTTTCGGTCCCCAACAACTCCGCGACTGGGCGCAGGATCTTGGCGTCACAACCTTCATCGGCACCTCGCAACGCGTCTTCCCCAAGGAAATGAAGGCCGCACCGCTGCTGCGCGCCTGGCTGCGCCGCCTGCGCGCGGCCGGCGTGCGATTTCATGTCCGGCATCGCTGGACAGGATGGGCTGAGGAAGGCGATCTGCGCTTTGCGACACCGCAGGGTGAACACATTGCGCATCCGGACTGTACGGTGCTCGCGCTCGGTGGCGGCAGTTGGGCGCGGCTGGGTTCCGATGGCGCGTGGCTACCGCTGCTCGCCGCGCGCGGGGTCGCCGTTGCACCGCTGCAACCGGCCAACTGTGGCTTCGACGCGGCGTGGGGCGCCCATTTCCGCGAGCGTTACGCCGGACAGCCGCTGAAAGCAGTCATCGCCTCATTTACGGATGCCGGCGGTGTTACGCACCAACGGGCGGGTGAATTCACCATTGCGGAGTACGGCGTCGAAGGCAGTTTGATCTATGCGCTGTCAGCGCCGTTGCGTGACACCATCGCCGCGCAGGGCAGCATCACGCTGGAACTTGATCTCGCGCCGGACAAGGATGCCGCGCGTGTTACAGCAGAAGTCGTGCACCCGCGCGGATCGCGCTCGTGGTCCAGCCATTTGCAAAGCAAGGCCGGCATCACCGGCGTCAAGGCGGGGTTGCTGCGCGAACACCTCGGCCCCGAGCACTACACCGATCCCGCGCGCGTTGCAGCGGCGATCAAATCATTGCCGTTGCGTCTCACTGCGCCGCGCCCGCTGGACGAAGCGATCAGCAGCGCCGGCGGCGTGAAGTTTGACGCGATGGACGAACACCTGATGCTCAAAGCACTGCCCGGTGTGTTCTGCGCCGGCGAAATGCTCGACTGGGAAGCGCCGACGGGGGGTTATCTGCTGACGGCGTGTTTTGCAAGTGGGCGGACGGCAGGAACCGGCGCGCTACAGTGGCTGGCGATGCAGCAGCAGTAGTTCAAGTGTACGAAGATAGACCTTCGGCAGCGCCTCAACCTCCGCCACCGGCACGCACTCGTTGACCTTGTGGATGGTCGCATTGCTCGGTCCGAACTCCACCACCTGCGGACAGATGTCGGCGATGAAGCGGCCGTCGGAGGTGCCGCCGCTGGTGGACAATTCCGTGGTGACGCCCGTGACTTCCTTGATCGCGCGCGACACCGCAGCGACCAGATCACCCTGCGGCGTCAGGAACGGCCGGCCGTCGTAGCGCCACTCGAGATCGTACTGCACACCGTGTCTGTCGAGTATGCCGTGCACCCGCGTCTGCAGCGACTCGACGGTGCTCGCGGTCGAGAAACGAAAATTGAACTGCACGCGGGCATTGCCGGGAATGACATTGTTGACGCCGGTACCGGAGGTGAAGTTCGACACCTGCCAGGTCGTCGGCGGGAAATATTCGTTGCCGCGATCCCATTCTGTAGTCGATAACTCGGCAATGGCCGCCGCCACCTCATGGATCGGATTGCGCGCCAGATGCGGATAGGCCACGTGACCCTGCACGCCGTTAACTGTCAGAACGCCGGTCAGCGAACCGCGCCGCCCGTTTTTGATGGTGTCGCCGAATTGTTTTGCCGATGTCGGTTCACCGACGATGCAGTAGTCGAGTTTTTCGCCGCGCTTCGCCAGCGCTTCGACCACACGCACCGTGCCGTCGGTGGCCGGGCCTTCTTCATCCGATGTAAACAACACCGCCAGCGATCCAGGATGGTCGGGGTGGGCGTTGATGAATTCGCGCAATGCAATCACAAATGCTGCGATTGAGGTTTTCATGTCCGAAGCACCACGCCCGTGCAATACACCGTCCTGTACCGTCGGCGTAAACGGATCAATCTGCCAGTGTTCCAGCGGCCCGGTCGGCACCACATCGGTATGCCCGGCAAAACACACCAGCGGTGCAGCACGCCCGCGGCGCGCCCACAGGTTGGTGACGCCGTTCATGGCGATGACTTCGCATTCGAAACCCAGCGGCTTCAGCCGCGCCATCACCAGCTCGAGGCAGCCGGCATCTTCCGGTGACACTGAACGGCGGGCAATCAATTGTTGGGTCAGTTCCAGCGTGCTGATATTCACTGATATGGACTTTCCTGTTTATTACGGGGCAGGCGACCATCACATGGTAGCAAAGAGTAGGTAAAATCTCCGCTCTTCCTTCGCAAGCCACCTGCCTTAGCCCATGCCCGCACTGCTGGTCTCACACCAACTGCACGCCGAGCGCGGCGCAGACCTTGCGGTTCAAGCGCGATCCGCCGGCCTGGCGCTCGAACTCGTGGTGTTGCCTGCAAATCCCGAGGCCCGACTTGGCGATGCGGATTACACACGTATTGACTGCGCATTTTTCTCGAATGATGTGTTCCCGGTACATTCACGCCAGTTTTTTTCGGCGGTGCGCAAGGCGCCGGCACTGCAGTGGCTGCACGTGTTCAATGCTGGGGTGGATCATCCGATTTATTCCGAAATGCTCCTGCGCGGCGTGCGCCTGACGACTTCCGCCGGCGCCACCTCCGAACCGATCGCACAGACTGCGATTACCGGGTTGTTGATGCTGGCGCGTAATTTTCCGCGCTGGCTGGCCGGGCAGCATGAGCGGCGCTGGGACCCGGCGCGTGTCCCGGATTTTCCGCGCGATCTGGTCGGCCAGACTGCGCTGATTCTCGGCCTCGGCAGCATCGGTACTGAAATCGCCCGGCTCGCGCGCGTGCTCGGTCTCAAAGTGATCGGCGTGCGGCGCAGTCCCCGGCGGGATCATGATTCCGTCGATGAACTGCATCCACCGGAAAAACTGGCCGAACTGCTGCCGCGCACCGACTGGCTGATTATCGCGTGCCCGCTGACGCCGGAAACACGCGGCCTGATCGGCGCCGACATGCTGGCGCGTATGCCCAAGGGCGCGCGCATCATTAATGTTGCACGCGGCGAGATCATCGACGAAACTGCGATGGTCACCGCGCTGGGCAACGGACAGCTAGTCGGCGCTTACCTCGACGTATTCGAACAAGAACCACTGTCACCCGAATCACCATTGTGGAATCTGTCCAACGTAATCGTTTCGCCGCACAATGCGGGGAGCGCAGCAGGCAATGACGATCGCGTGTACCGGATGTTCATCGCCAATCTGGGGTGCTGGCAACGCGGTACTGCGCTCATCAACGAAGTGGTATCAGCATTAGCATGAAATCAATGGGAGATGAAAATATGAATAAAATCAACAAGTTAATTGTTTTCCTGGGGGTGGTGCTGGCCACCACTCCAGCGTGGGCGCAGAACTGGCCGACGCGGTCGGTGCGCATCATCGTGCCCTACGCCGCCGGCGGCAACACCGACTACACCGCCCGCACCATTAGCGCAAAGCTGACGGGAATGTGGGGCCAGCAGGTCATTGTCGATAATCGCCCCGGTGGTGGCACCAATATCGGCTCGCTACTCGCTGCTACTGCTGCGCCCGACGGCTATACGCTGTTCATGGGCGGCGCCTCTAATGCCGTGAACATGACGTTGTATGCGAAGCCACCCTACAACACGCTTCGCGATTTAGCACCGGTGGTGTGGTGCGTGCAAGGCGCCAACCTGCTCGCCGTGCACCCGTCGTTGCCGGTGAAGAACCTCAAGGAACTGATTGCGCTCGCCAAAGCGCGGCCCGGGCAATTGAACTATGCTTCTTCCGGGCTGGGAGGTTCGGTACACATGGCCGGCGAACTGTTCAAAGTCATGGCCGGCGTCAACATCGTGCATATACCTTACAAGGGCAACACGCCCTCCATCACCGACGCGCTGGCCGGCAACGTGGAAATGGTCATCAGCGGCGTGCCCGCGTTGGTGCCGCACCTGAACTCTGGACGGCTGCGCCCGATCGCCATCAGCAGCCGCGAGCGGTTCAAGGCCGTGCCGAATGTGCCGACTTTTGACGAAGCCGGTGTCAAAGGCTTTGAGGCCAGCAACTGGTTCGGTCTGATGGCGCCGATCAAAGTGCCGAAAGACATCATTGGCAAGATCAATGCCGACGTAAACAAGATCCTGTCCAGCAGCGAAATTAGCAACAAGTTTGGGAATACCGGGTTAATCACCCGGGGAGGATCACCTGAGGATTTCGACAAATGGATACGCTCGGAAATTCTCAAGTACGAAAATGTCATCCAGAAAGCCCGAATCAAACCACTGTAATCTGTTGTTAAAAAAACGGAAATCAAGAGGAAAACATCATGAAATCTGCATTCGTTCTGGCCCTTGCCGGCTTTGCCATCGCAATATCCAGCGGAACCCAAGCTCAAAACTGGTCGCCGTCGAAGAACGTCGAAATCATTGTCGGCTCGGCACCCGGCGGCAGCAACGACAAGACCGCGCGCGCGGTCGAGAGGGCCCTCGTCGAGGGCAAACTCATCCCTACTTCCATGTCAGTGGTCAACAAACCGGGCGGCGGCAGTTCGATTGCATTTAGCTACGTCAACCAGCGCGCGGGTGATCCGCACACGCTGTTGGTCGGCACCACGGCACTGCTGACCAACCATATCGTCGGGCGCAGCAAGATCAACCACAAGGATTTCACGGCGATCGCCTCACTGTTCAACGACTATGTGGTGTTCGCGGTCAATGCCAAATCATCAATCCAGAACGGCAAGGAACTCGCCGAGCGCCTCAAGCAAGATCCTCAGTCGATAGCCATCGGTTTTGCTACGGCACTGGGCAGCCACAACCACATTGCAGCAGGCATGCTGGCGAAAAGCATAGGCGTCAATCCGCGCGCCCTGAAAGTAGTGGCGTTCAAGGGCTCTTCCGAAGCCATCACACAGTTGCTCGGCGGCCACATCGATATGGTGACCACTGCGGCCGGCAATGTCTCGGCGCACCTGGCCGAAGGGCGGCTGCGCGTGGTCGGCATTTCCGCCAACCAGCGCTTCGGCGGCGCATTCGCCAGCATACCGACCTGGAAAGAACAGGGCGTCGATCTGGTCTACGGCGGTTGGCGGGCCATCATGGGCCCGAAAGGCCTCACCGCCGATCAAGTCGCGTATTGGGAAGGCGTGCTGCGCAAAGCCACGGAGACGCCGGAGTGGCAAGCCAACCTGCAGAAAAATTACTGGTCCAACGATTTCGTCACCAGCGCGCAGTTCACCAAGGATATCGACAAGGACTACAACGACATCAAGTCAGTCCTGGTCGATCTCGGTCTGGCTAAGTAATCAAACACCGCCCCGCAAGGAGTCTTTCATGTCCGCCGCTGTCGTCCTGACCGAACGCCCCGCAGAGGGTGTCGGCCTGATCCGCATCAACCGCCCGGAAGCGCGCAATGCGCTGAATCTGGAGGTGCGCCAACTGATCGCCCAGCACCTGACGGCGATGACTGACGACGACACCGTGCGCTGCATCGTGCTGACCGGCAATGACAAATCCTTTGCCGCCGGCGCCGATATCAAGGAAATGGCGGGCGCCTCCACCATCGACATGCTGCTGCGCGGTACCCAGAAACTGTGGCGCACCATCTACGGCTGCCCGAAGCCGGTGATCGCCGCAGTCAGTGGATTCGCACTGGGCGGCGGCTGCGAACTGGCCATGACCTGCGACATCATCATCGCCGGTGAGTCGGCGAAATTCGGCCAGCCAGAAGTCAAAATCGGCATCATCCCCGGCGGCGGCGGTACGCAACGCCTGCCGCGCACCGTCGGCAAATACAAGGCCATGCGCTATGTGCTGACCGGCGATCTGTTCGGCGCGAAAGACGCTTTCGAAATGGGGTTGGTCAGTGAAGTGGTGCCGGACGCGGAAGTCGAGAAACGCGCGGTGAGCATGGCTACGCAAATCGCTGAACTGGCGCCGCTCGCCATTCAGCAGACCAAAGAAGCTGTGCTGCGCGGCATGGATGCATCGCTGGAAACGGGCCTCACACTGGAAACGCGCACACTGCAGATGCTGTTTGCATCCAGAGACCAGAAAGAAGGCATGGCGGCGTTTATCGAGAAACGCAAACCAAAATTTGAAGGCCGCTGAATATTTGAATATTCCTGAATACTTGAAGATCCCTGAATACTTGAAGGTCACTGAAGTCATGAAAGCCATCTGGAACACCACCGTCATCGCTGAGTCCGGCGACACCGTCGTAGTCGAAAACAATCATTACTTCCCGCTGGCTTCAGTCAAGGCGGAATACCTGCGTCCCACCACCACCACCACCGTATGCCACTGGAAAGGCACGGCCAATTACTACTCACTCGACGTCAATGGCAGCGCCAATCCGGATGCCGTCTGGTACTACGCCGAGCCCAAAGAGGCGGCGAAGGAAATCCGCGGCCGCGTCGCGTTCTGGAAGGGCGTCACTGTCACGCCGTAATCAGCAGCGCTCCGGGATTACCCACTATTAAACTCTCGAAGGAATGGCTCGCGCTCGCCGCGCTGTTTGCCGGTGCCACCGCCATAGCCACCGCGCCGTTGTTCGTTCGCTTCAGCGAGACCGGTCCCGTCGCCACCGCGTTCTGGCGGGTGTTCCTTGCACTTCCGGCATTGTGGATCTGGGCATTGGCCAGCGATGGCGGCAGCCACTGGCGCAGCGTGCGTGCGCATCCCGGCATGCTGCTGCTGATCGGCTTCTGTTTTGCCGCTGATCTCGCGGTATGGCACTGGTCGATCCTGCTGACTTCGGTTGCCAACGCCACGCTGCTATCCAACCTGGCGCCGATATTTGTCGCGTTGGGTGCATGGCTGCTGTTCCGCGATGCGCCAAAAAAACTTTTTCTCGTCGGGCTGGCTGCCGCACTAATCGGCACTGCACTGCTGATCGGCGGGGGTACAGGACTATCCGCCGTCGCCCACTCCGGTCACGCGCTGCTGGGTGATGCATTGGGCGTGATTACCGCAATGTTCTACGCCGGCTACCAGATGGCCGTGACACGGCTGCGCGCAACAGTGGCGACCGCGACATTGATGGCCTGGAGTTGCCTGGTGATGTCGGCGCTATTGTTGCCCTTGGCGTTGCTGATGGGCGAGCGGATATTGCCGCACACCACGACGGGCTGGATCACCGTGATTGCGTTGGCGCTGATCGCTCAGGCCGCGGGCCAGAGCCTGATCGCTTATGCGATGGCCCACCTGCCGGGTACGTTCTCGTCCGTGGGTTTGCTATGGCAGCCGGTGGCGGCGACGCTATTCGCGTGGGTGTTACTTGGCGAGACTATGGGCACGCTGCAGTTTGCCGGTGCGTTGCTGGTGTTGGCCGGGATCGCCATCGCACGACGCAGCACGCTTAAAAATAGAATGGGGTAATCGGGATCTGTCCGGTAGTGTGCGGTGTCGCTGTGGGCGACTCCGGCTCAACCTTCAATTTTCTTTTTGAGCTTCGCCAGATATTTGTCGAGATCAACGACAAAACGGTCGTGATCGCATTCGCCGACCTGCTCGACATCGTCGTACACTTTTATTTTGAAACTCAGCCGGCGGCGATCAATAGCAACCAGATCGACTTCGGCGCGCACCCGTTTACCCATCGGGGTCGGCCCCAGGTGGCGGATGGTGACCACGATGCCCACCTGCCCCTGCCCCGGTTTGAGATGAGGCGCAACCAGTTGGCTCGCCGCACTTTCGCAAAATTGCACCATGGATGGCGTCGAGAATGTCTTGTACTCGCCGCGCTGCGTAGTCATCGCCTCGACGACCTCACGCTCAACGGTAAGTTTCATGCCGACCTGCAACGACTCCATGCACGCTCCACTGTAGCGAAAACCGGATTCTACCGGACGTTTCCAAAACACGGCCGCGAAGCGCGGCTGTGTTTTGGAAACCGGGCGTATCTCATCTCTAGTAACAGCGGCCGCGATTGTGGCGGCGCTGGCCTACCAAATAAACGGCACGATCATCGCCGTCACCATGATCATGAACGGCAACACGTACCACACGATCCGCCCGAACGTTCCACTGCCGGCCACCGCCGGCCAGTCCGGATCCATGAAGCCGAAAATGACGCCCCTGCCTGCCACGTGCTCAAGACTCCACATCAGTCCGCCACACAAATACAGCGCCGATGAGGCGAAGATATTCGGGAACCAGGTGAGGGGATAGTCACCGTCCCTGAGCACCAGATACAAGTCATACGACCAACTCGCCGAAAACATCCAGACACAGATCGCGATATAGGCGTGGCTGAGAGGCCGCTTGCCGCGAACGGCAAAATAAACAGTGCCGACAGCCCAGGGTGCCGTGAGGTAAGTCAGCACCGACATGAACGTCGCATCCACATAATCCCAGGTCGGATCGCCGGTATAAGGCGCGATGACCACCATCCCGGTCGCCGCAACCAGAAAGCTCGCGACCTTCCAGCCTTGCAATAGTCCGACCCAGTACGGCCTCTGGAACAGCTCCAACGCGCGCCTGAAGTGGATCATCAACAGAACCGCGACGAGGCAGGCCAGCCCCCACAGCGACATGTAAATTACGAAAAAATCTGCCACGGATCTGCCTGGTCTCGCGGCAGAGTCGGCCTTCTGTTGCGCCGTGCGCTACGTCTCGGGATAAGAGTCGAAAGCGATGTCGTCCGCCGCGCAGCCCAGCGTTTTGGCCATCTTGTCGAGAGCATCTTCGGTAAGAGGTACAACGCTGTAGTCGGCGTCGATGCCCTTGGCGGCAATGAAAGCCTGGGCCCTGTCGTTGGAAGTCCAGGTCACGACCAGATCGGGCTGACCGGCGCCGGGACTGCGACTGACCGGGAAACCATCGGATTTAGTAACGATTGCGAACATGTCTTGCCCCCTTCAAACCAGTTCCAATCAAGCACCCATGCACATTATTACAAAAAAATGCGATGCCGGCACTGCCCTCGATTACCGGATTTCATCGTGGCCAAAATCCACTCTTGAGTAATAAGAGTCCGTCGTGCCGCGCCTCAGATAACCTCCTCCTGCTGGAGCTGTGCGAATTCGGACGGGGAAAGGCCCAGCCAGTCGCAATACACCTCTCGATTATGCGCGCCCAGCTCCGCGCTGGGCACCAGCGGCGTGGTGGGTGCATCGCCAAATCGCAAGGGGCTACGCGCTGCAGCAATACGCCCTAACTTCGGGTGTTGCATCCATTCCAGCATGCCCCGGGCGTGCAGATGCGGATCGTTGGTCACCTCGGCAAGGTCACGTACCGGCGCACAGGGAACGCGATGCTCCAGCAACACTTTGAACAATTCGTCCCGCGTAAAGCCCGCCGCATAAGCGCCCACAATTTCATCCACCAGCAGGCCATTCGTTGCGCGCTTTTTCGGGGTTTCAAAGCGCGGATCCTGCTCCAAAGCTTCCTGATTCATCGCCTTCAGCAGGCACTTCCAGTGTTTGTTATTCGCGCAAAGTATTGTGATATGGCCATCTTTGGTCTGAAACACGCCATAAGGGGCAGTCGCCAGACCGCTGTGGCGATTACCCGTGCGTTGCGGAGTTGTAACCGGGCCGCCATACCCGCCAGAGCCAAAGTACAAGCCCAGACTGGAAGCCAGCGAAAAATAAACCGCATCCAGCATCGCGACTTCGACCATTTGCCCGAATCCGGTTTGTTCACGCTCGTAGAGCGCCGTCGTGACCGCCCCGTATAAATGCACCCCGCCAAAAAAATCGCAAAGTGCCGGCCCGGCCTTAGTCGGCGGCCCATCAGGAAATCCCGTAACGCTCATGACACCGGACATCGCCTGTATGGTGATGTCCATCGCCGGATATTCCCGGTACGGTCCGGTGCTGCCAAACCCCGAACCAGACGCGTATATCAGTCGCGGGTTTACTTCGCGCAAGACTTTATAACCAACGCCAAGGCTCTCCAGTTTCCCCGGAACAAAATTTTCGAGAAAAACATCAGCGCGGCGCGTCATGTCGATTAACAACTCGCGTCCCCGCACCGTTTTGAGATTCAGTGTGACCGCGAGCTTGTTGGAATTAAGCATGGCAAAGGGCAGCGCGGCCCCGCCGATCAGCGTACGGTGCCGCAAAGACTCACCGTCGCGTGGCTCGACTTTAATCACCCGCGCCCCGGCCATAGCCATCAGAAAAGTGGCGTAGGGACCGTTATAGATCTGTCCGAGATCGATTACGGTAATTCCCTGCAGGGGATAGCGGGGTTCGCCCACGGTCTACTTTCCCTGAAACTTCATGTGCATCTTCTCCTGAAAAATCAAGATCGGGATCATCGCATTATCCCGATACCCGGGGGCTGCCGCCTTTATCGACAGTATCTGTCAGATTTTCCGGATTATTGAGAGCGCAAGTATGAGCGTCAAGCCGTGGACCGCACTATGGAGAAACGTTGTAGCCGCACACCACGAATGTATTTTACGATTTCAGTCGCAGCAGAAAATCAGCGGCTCAGAACTATGGTTGATCAATAATCGGAAAAGGGTCCGTGGTTAAAGGTCAGGCCCGAGCAGCCTTGAAACGCTCGAAAGTTGCCAGTGCCGCCAACGCGTAACCAGCAATGGCCATTTCGTCATACACCGGCACGCCCAGCGCCACCACCTTGTCACGGAATTCGCGCTTACGCGCCTCCAACGCCGGATCGCCGTCGGAGCGCAGCACCAGGATGAAATGTGCCTGGCCTGGATATTTTTGCTGCACGCGCATCGCAGCGGCGACCAGGTTGTCGAGTATTTCGGGTTTGGTGCGGCCCGCGAATGCGGACAGGTTGAGATGCATGACCAGCGCCTCGGGTTTGCCCTGCGCATAAATGATGTCGAGAATTTTTTCAGCAACACGGCCGTCTTCCTGCTGCAGAGTTCCCACCGGACAGTCCACCGGATTGGTGATACTGGTGCCCGGCGGTAGTTTCAGTTCAGCCAGCGCGGCGATGGTTTTGTTTTCGAACGGCGCCACATTGAGATCAAGGCGCGAGTAACAATCGGTGGCCAGCACACTGGTGCCGCCGCCGTTGCCGAACAGCACGACTTTCTGTGTCGCGCGCAGGCGCGGCCTCAGTGTCTGGAATATCAGCAGCGTGTCGATGAACTGGTCCAACGTGTCGACCAGCACGCAGCCGGTCTGCCGCGCCAGCGCCACCCACACGCGATCGTCGCCCGCGAGTGATCCGGTATGCGAGGCGGCGGCAGCCAGTCCCTGCTGTGTGCGCCCGCCCTTGAGTATGACTACGGGTTTCGCAGCTTTGGCGTGGCGCAGAATATCGAACAACCGCCGGCCGTCCTTGGCGGTTTCGATATACATGCCGATCACTTTGGTTAGCGAGTCGGCTATATAGAACTCCAGCAAATCCGACGGCGTCACATCAGCACAATTGCCGACGGTGACCAACCCGGAGAATTTCAGGCCGCGCGACATGCCGCGGCGGATGATGTCGGTGCCGAGGCCGCCGCTTTGCGAAATGATGCCTACCGGTCCGATTTCTTTCGGGCCGATCTCGGTGAATGTCACACGGCCGCGTGGCGTGTAAATACCCAGACAGTTGGGGCCGAGCAGGCGCAGACCGCCGGTGCGCGCTGCAGCAGCGAGCTCATCCTGCAAACCCTTGCCCTCATCAACCTCAGCAAAACCGCTGGACACCACTTGCGCGAATCGCACATGACCGTTGGCTGCGGCCAGCATTGCGGGAATCTGCGCGGCGGACACGGCAATGTACGCATAATCCACGGGCTTGGGTGTGTCGGCGAGACTTCTGTACGCAGTGAGACCGTCGATCTCGGCGGCGACGGGATGGATCGGATAAATGTCGCCGCTGAAACCAAACTCACGGATGCGTCGGATAAATACATTGGGCAATGCATTGCCCTTGGTCGAAGCGCCGACCACGGCTACGGTTTGGGGCGCGAACAGTGGGTTGAACTGTTCAATGACGGACTTGCTCATTGTCGTGGTCATCCCAATATGAACCGCGCATCGACCGCAACGGCAGCGGTCTCGGACACAATCAGCGGGTTGATATCGACTTCGCTGAAGTCCGCCGCATGCTGCATGAGCAAAC
>JAQBGW010000061.1:0-3438 GCA_032128415.1 Betaproteobacteria bacterium
TGCAACAGGATGGTTCGCCATGACGTGGTTTGCATGACGCGTAACCTATTGTTTTTATTTAGATTTTTAATATCTGCCGAGGGCACATGCTCGATCACGTCGAGGTCACCCGCAAGCAGCGCTGCGGTGCGCGACGGATCCGAAGTCACTACGCGGAGCGTGACCTTGTCCCACGCCGGGCGCGATCCCCACCAGCCGTCGTGACGCGTGAGTTCGAGGCGGTCGCCACGCTGGTAGCGGACAAATCTGTACGGTCCGGTGCCGATCAGTGCGCGGCCGGAATCGAAATCCTCGGGGCCGGCGTTCAGTGCGTGCTTTTTGGAAACAATCAGGATTGAGTTCAATTCCTCGGGCAATGCGCCGTACGGATATTTGGTTTTGATGCGCACCGTGCGCTTGTCGACTACCGTGGTTGAGGCGATTGAACGCACAAACGACGCGAAGCCGCCGGGGCTGCCTTTGATCGACAGCGGGCGCGCCAGCGAGAATGCGACGTCTTCGGCGGTCAGTGGTGAACCGTCATGAAATTTCACGTCGCGGCGCAGGGTGAACTCCCAGGTGGTGGCATCCAGCGCGCGCCAGTGTTCGGCAAGTCCCGGAATCAGCCTGGTCTGCGGATCGACATCTGTCAGTGATTCGAACATATGGCGCGCGACAGTCAGGTTGGGCTGTGCGGCGAGAAAGTGCGGATCCAGCGAGGTGACTTCGCCGGAGAGACCGATGCGGAGATCGGCGGCATTTGCTGTTGCGTAATGGAGGAAGAACGTGACACAGAGTAATGTCACCCAACGGCGCAACAATTGTTGTGACCCTGGCATAAGCATGTCATTACCTGAAAAGCCAAGCATACCGCATCAAACAACCACGGAATGGCGTGCGTTGACAGTATAGACAGGCCTGCCTATGCTGGCCCTTTAATCATTGGACGAACCGATGAAGTCAGAAGCTGCGCCCGGCGCAGAGACCCTCAAACTGATTCGCGAATTGATTGCTTTTCCTACGGTCAGCCGGGATTCCAATCTTGAACTGATTGATTACGTGCGCGAGTTGCTGCGGCCACTCGATGCCGAAGTGCGCATGACCTTCGACAAAGATAAACGCAAGGCCAATCTGTTGGCGACGCTGGGGCCGCGCGGCGTGCCCGGCATAGCGCTCTCCGGCCATACCGATGTGGTGCCGGTGGATGGGCAGGAATGGGCGAGCGATCCTTTTAAGGTGGTTGAACGCGACGGCAGTCTCTACGGCCGCGGCACGTCGGATATGAAAAGTTTCATTGCCTGCACGCTCGCCGTGGTGCCGGAATTCGTGCAGCGCGGATTGAAGTCACCGGTGCATCTGGCGTTTTCTTATGATGAAGAAGTCGGCTGCCTCGGCGTGCGCGAATTGCTGGCGGACATGGCGCAGGCAGGGATACGGCCGCGTTCGTGCATTGTTGGTGAACCGACGGAAATGCGCACGGTCATCGCGCACAAGGGTAAGCAGGGTTATCGCTGCACGGTACGCGGTCTGGCATCGCATTCGGCGTACGCGCCGTATGGCGTGAATGCGGTGGAAGCGGCGGCGGAGGCCATTACATTCCTGAAAAAACTGGCGCGGCGGCATCGCGATCAGGGTCCTTATGACCGTGGTTTTGATGTGGCCTACTCAACAGTGCATACCGGCGTGATTCATGGCGGCACGGCGCTGAACATCGTGCCGCAGGACTGCGTGTTTGATTTTGAATTTCGCAATCTGCCGGGCGATGATCCGAATGCGTTGCTGCGCGAATACGAAGCGCATGTGCGCAAGTCGATTGAACCGGAAATGCATGCGGTCGACCCGCGCAGTGGTTTCAGGATCGTGAAAATATCGGAGATTCCGGCACTGGATACCGGAGTCGAGTCGGAAATTACCGGACTTGCACAGGAACTCTCGGGCAGTAGCGAGATCGCCAAAGTATCATTTGGCACCGAGGCGTCGCAGTTTCAGGTGGCAGGCGTGCCGACGGTGGTGTGCGGACCGGGTTCGATTCGTCAGGCGCATAAACCCGACGAATTTGTTACTCTAAAACAGGTGGCACAGTGCGAAGGTTTTTTGCGTGCGCTGTTGGGGCGCGCGTGTGCTTGAATTGAATGGGAAATCAGTGAACTTTTAACCAGGGAGGAGTCATGCAAAGCAAGATCAAGGCAGTAGCAGCAATATTGGTGGGTATGGTGGCGCTGGGCGCCAACGCAGCAAACGTAAAGATCACCCCGCTCGGCGGACAAGAAGGTGAGTTTTGCCCGCTAGACCGGGCGCTGATTTTCGAGGATCCGAACGGCACGCGCATACTCTACGACGCTGGTCGGACGGTTGCGGGAGCAAACGATCCGCGGTTGGGCAAGATCGACATCATCCTCGTCAGCCACATGCATGGCGACCACGTGGGCAACGAGCACAACAAGGCGCCCAACGCGGGCAGTTGTGCGAAACCCGACACCTCGGTATCGGCGGTGCCCAATTCGAGTACGGTGAATATCGCACTCGCCAAGAACGCAAAGATTGTGACCGGCAGCGAAATGCCGCCGTTCTTCGCCAACAAGCTCAAGGCCAATGGCGGCGACCCGAAGAATTCGATACTCACGCGCTTCGGCGGCAGTGTGAAGGTCGGCGGCGTGATGATTGCGACGGTGCCCGCTTTGCACAGTAACGGTCTCGATCCTGCCTATATCGGCGGCGATCTGGGCAAGCACATGAAGGAAGCGGGAATCGCCGGCTATGTCGGCGAGGCCACCGGTTATGTACTGAAGTTCAGTAACGGCCTTACGGCCTATCTTTCCGGTGATACCGGGATCACGGCTGCACAGGACAAAGTGGTGCGCGGCTACTACAAGGCGCAACTCGTCGTCATGAACATCGGTGATGGCTTTTCCACAGGTCCGAAGGAAGCGGCCTATGTGATCAACGAACTGGTCAAGCCCGTTTCGGTGATTGCATCGCATGCGAATGAAGTAGCGACCAAGGGCGGCAAGGTGTTGCCGGGAACCAAGACCGAGACCTTCATGAAAGCCGTCGATGTGCCGGTGCACATTCCGCTCAGCGGCAAGCGGATGGAGTTTGATGGCGAGGGTGAGTGCAAGGCCGGTTGCTGAAGTCTGCGCTGTCAGTTAAAACCCCGCGCTGCGGCGCGGGGTTTTTTGCGGCTGTAGCTGCCGGCAGAGACAGTGGAGCGGAAAATAGGCTCAGGCTGGACCGTCTGCCTGCTTCGCCGGGCGGTGCGGAGCCACAGCAGTAGCGCCCGCCGCGCGCCATTGGACGAAGTAATACACGGCAAGGCCTGCCAATATTCCGGGCATGCCCTCGTAGATATCGTTATGCAGGCCTGCTTGCCGCCACACGAATGCGACCAGGACGCCAATCAGCATCATCGCGATAGCGGTTTTTTCACTAACCTCTTTTTTCATCGCGTAAATCAACAAT
>JAQBGW010000062.1:0-3700 GCA_032128415.1 Betaproteobacteria bacterium
GCCCGGAGGGACAGGTGGCGATGGCGCGTGGATGCCGCCGATGATGCGCCACGGGGCTATGCCCGGCAGAGGTCCGTCGTTCATCGCCCAAGTGCGGTTGCAGGACGGCTCGCTTGCGACCTTCGATGCCCGGCAGCCGCAGTTGACTGAAGACTGGCCGTACCGGGTATTGCTGAGCATCGCGTTGTTGCTGGCCGCAGTGATTGCGGTGTCACTGATCGCGGTGCGCTGGGCGACGCGGCCGCTGAAGACGCTGGCCGATGCCGCCGACGAACTGGGAAAAAACATCAACCGGCCGCCGCTGGCGGAAACGGGTCCGACGGAAGTGGCGAGTGCGGCACGCGCCTTCAACACCATGCAGTCGCGGCTCGCTGGTTACCTGCGTGAACGCACCCAGGTGCTGGCGGCAATGTCGCACGACCTGAAGACGCCGATCACGCGCCTCAGGCTGCGCGCCGAACTGCTGGAGGATGTGCAGCTGCGCGCCAAGTTCGGCAATGACCTGCAGGAAATGGAAGTCATGGTCGCGTCAGCGCTGGATTTCCTGCGCGGCATGGACAATGGTGAAGCGGTGCGGCCGGTGGATGTGATGGCGCTGCTGGAAAGCCTGCAGGTCGATTTGCGCGAAACCGGCGGCGTGGTGACCATCGAGGGGCGCGTGACGGGCCCGTATCCAGGGCGGGCGCAGGCGCTGAAGCGCTGCCTTTCCAACCTGATCGAAAATGCAATCAAGTACGGCAAGACCGCGCGCGTGGTAGTGGATGACAACGCAGTGCGACTGGAAATCCGCGTCCTCGACGACGGGCCGGGCCTGCCACCGGAGCAACTGGAAAAAGTCTTCGAGCCGTTTTACCGCGTCGAAGGTTCACGCAACCGCGATACCGGTGGCACCGGACTGGGCTTGGCGATAGCGAAGAATGTGGCGGAAGTGCATGGTGGGCGGATCAAACTACGCAACCGCACAGAGGGTGGACTCGAAGCGTTGTTGATGTTGCCGCGAACCGGCCGCGAATAGTTCGTTGCTGACATACGGCAACTTCGTGGAACGGCTACGCCGGAATTGCACCGGGTTTTCGGGGAAGACTTAAATCGGCGTGCCAACGCCGGCGGCGCGCAATTGTTTTTCGTCGGGACCGCGCCCTGCACAGCAATCGGCAAGCTTGCCATCAATAACGACTGCGGGAACGCTGCGGATGCCGTACTGCCGCGCTTTTTTTGAAACATCCGGCTTGTGCATGTCAAGAATCAGCACTTCGCAGGACGGGCAGGCGATCTTGTTGATCAAAGTGACTGTGTCTTCACACACGGTGCAACCTGCGCTGAAAACTTCAATCTTCCTGGTTGAGGCCATGATGATCTCCTGTTAATGCGCCTGGGTTTGCTGGTTGTTGCTGCCGGGGACGCATGCCGGGCAGGCTGCCATGGATGCGGGCTTGGCGCGGTTGCCAAGAAGAATGGCGATCATGAGCAGGATGACCCCGCCGGTCGCCAATACCGTGGAATCAAAATGAAATTTCCCGATCAACACGATGGCCGCTGCGGTGAGGCCAATCAGCATTGCCGTGAAGTTGCCACTACGCCGCGCCTGCAGCGCCAGCACACCCAGCGCTATAGCGAGAAATACCACCGTCAATGGCGCGAGGTAAGGGGTGTAGTCGATGAATTCAATGCCCAGGGCGCTGAGGAGGGCGGCATAGGCCGGGAAACACAGCGGACAGGTCAGCTTGGGTAGCAACGCCACGCCCAGCGCCGGGGAAGAGGCTGCAAATGCCTGCCACCGGGTTTTTTGGGGCGGCTGGTCGGGCGCGCCTTGCCTCAGCGCCGCACATACCGCTGCCATTGGCGGAGTGCCACTCAGTTTGCCATCTTCGTTGTTGTAAACGCGGCAGGCGCCGGAACCTGTCATTGCATCGCTTTCGACTACATCCTTACCGTCGATGAGTATGGTGGGTGAACCAAATGACCGCGCGTAGGCTGGGCTGTCGGGCGCGGAGCGTTCCCATTCCAGCCATCGCGCCGAAACGCCGGTTCGGGTAAACGCCTTGATCAGCAACGAGCGCGCCCTTGTTACGTTGGGGCAATCGGCGTCGTAGATCAGCTCTACATTCATTGCATATCCTCCGTTTCCAATGCTTCAAGAATGGGGCATTCACTGGTCGGGCCTTTGCCCTGGCACGCGGCAGCCAGTTTGTTCAGCGCATCGCGGATTTGCTTGAGGTCCGCGATTTTTTTATCGACCGCAGAAATTTTTTCCTTCGCGCGCAAGCGGATGTCAGCGCAGGTGGTGCCCGGTTGCATGCGCAGTGACAGCAGATCCCTGATCTCTTCGAGTGAAAATCCGAGCACCTGTGCCTGGCGGATGAAATGCAGCCGGCGCAGGGCGTCCCCGGCGTAGAGGCGGTAACCGGTACGGCTGCGCGGCGCTGCCGGCAGCAGGCCGCGTTTTTCGTAATAGCGGATGGTGGCGATGTTGACGCCGCCGCGTCCGGCCAG
Organism: Betaproteobacteria bacterium; assembly: GCA_032128415.1. Lineage (GTDB taxonomy): Bacteria > Pseudomonadota > Gammaproteobacteria > Burkholderiales > SG8-41. Next base: position 2,494 of record JAQBGW010000062.1, read on the forward strand.
TTTGCCGCGGGTCAACAGTTCGGCGTCGTTGGTGAATTCACTCATGAAAATCTCCTGATTGAGCGTAATCTAAACCCTGAACCTTGGTACAGGGTCAAGCTGCGCGTGGATCAGGGGCAAGATACACATTAACTAATTGATAATAAAACAATAAAACATATGTTTCCATGGTGGGTTTGCATGGATGGTGAGTGTGAATATCAACGTCCTGCTGTCCATAGCCAGGCTAGCCGTCGGTCAGGGCACCGCTACACACGTAATATGTGTCAGTAAATCTGCTGCGCCCGACCGGAATAAATGTAGCTCATGGGTCGCGGTCCTTTGGCGTACTCCGTCTCGAGGTTTGCGATCTGGAAACCCGCTGCCCGGATGAGTTGATCTATCTTCCGGTTCAGGTTGCATCCTCCGGTAAATCTGCTCCACAGCGGGTTGAGTCGCTGCTGCCAGCGCTGGACTTGCGCTTCCGGGGCCAGACCGTGCTCGGCAAAAAGCAGTGTTCCGCCGGGCTTGAGCACCCGTTTCATTTCCTTCAGGGCCTGCGCTGGATCGGGAATCGAGCACAGGGTCCAGGTGGTTACCACGGTATCGACGGATCCGGCATCCAGTGGAATTTCTTCGCCCGAGTGCGCAAGAAATTCGATGGGCAGCGCAATGCCGCGGGCTTTTTTTCTGGCCATCGTCAGCAACTCCTCCGACGGATCGAGCGCATAGAGGTGCTCAACGCCAGCGCCGTAGAAAGGCAGGTTAAGTCCCGAGCCAACGCCGATCTCAAGGACTGAGCCGCGCGCTTGCGTCACGATTTTCTTGCGATAGCGTGTCGCTTCCTTGTTACGCATCGCCACATCAACCAGTCGTGGCAATATCCATTTTTCGTAGAAATTCATTTCGACCGTATCAGTAGCGGTAGAACATATGAATTATGGTCCTACTACATTTCGTCCCGCGTCTTGCCGTCAGGCGTGGCCGAAGTGGAGGTGCCGCTGTTGCCCTGATCGTCTGATTGCGACTGGACGGCACCTGACTTTTTGCACATCCTGTTCATGCACAGCCCGAGTGCACACATGACGGCGCAGGGCGCGACGGCCAGTAGAATAGGGGCGACACCAAAAGCGACGAGCCATCCCCAGTTGAGGAAAATCCCCGCGCCCACAGCGGCCACTGTCAACAAAATCAATCCTTTGCGTCCGCCGAGATAGTGCCGGAGCAG
>JAQBGW010000063.1:0-81179 GCA_032128415.1 Betaproteobacteria bacterium
CCCAAGGGGACTTGCTGCGCGGCGCCCCCCAAGGGGACTTGCTGCGCGGCGCCCCCCAAGGGGACTTGCTGCGCGGCGCCCCCCAAGGGGACTTGCTGCGCGGCGCCCCCCAAGGGGACTTGCTGCGCGGCGCGCAGCGCATCCGCCTGGGACTTTATTTTCCGCTGCTCGGCGGCTGGCGCGAGTGGAGTTACGAGCCGCAGTGAATCGCCCGCGGTTGCGGCTCCGTGCGATAAGAATTAGCATGGGGCTGGAAGAAATTTCTGCAGCAATTCCAAAATAAATCGAGGAGAACAGAGATGATGCGCATAACTTTTTCCGGTGTTTTCACATTGCTGTTGCTTACCGCAGCGCAATTTGCGACCAATGCGGCACAGGCGCAAGGCAATTTCCCCGAGCGGCCAGTGCGGCTGGTGGTGCCGTTTTCCCCCGGCGGCGTCAATGACATCATCGGCCGGCGCTGGGCTCAAGAGATGTCTCAGGTGCTGGGGCAGAACATCATCGTCGAAAACAAATCGGGTGCATCGGGCGCAATCGGCGCAATGGAACTCGTGCGTTCCAAGCCTGACGGCTACACGGTGATGATCGCCAATACGACGACGCATGTGTTGAATCCGCTCACCAAGAAAAATCTTGGCTACGATCCGATCAAGGATTTCACGGCATTGGGGATTATCACGCTGGTGCCTACTGGAATCGCGGTGCATCCTTCGCTGCCAGTGAAAAACTTGAAGCAACTGGTGGCCTTCGCGAAGAAAAATCCCGGGCAGCTGTCCTTCGGCTCTGCAGGCACCGGCAGCATCACGCAGCTCACCGGCGAGCTGTTCAAGAAACTCAACGGCAACCTGAAGATCGTCCATGTGCCGTACAAGGGTGCGGGCCCCGGACTGACTGATCTCGTGGCGGGGCATATTCCGATGTACACGCCGACCATCAGTCCGGCACCGCTGGCGTACCACAAGGCGGGGCGCATCCGCATACTGGCCATCTGTTCTGACCAGCGCCTGAAAACCGTACCCGATGTGCCCACTACGGCGGAAGCCGGCATGCCCAACTTTACTGTGGAAGCGTTTAACGCGATGTTCCTCCCGGCGGGCGTGGTGCGTCCGGTGTTAGACGTGATGCACCAGGCCAACCAGAAAGTATTGGCCAACCCCGGTATGCAGGAATTCTTGCGCAAAGCGGGTGCCGAGCCGGTGACGACCTCTAGCCCCGAGCGCGCCGTACAGTTCATTCAGAATGAGCTGAAGCGCTGGGGGCCGATCGTGCAGGAGATTGGTCTCGCACGGTAATTTATAACTAATTGTTTATATTGGATATTTTATGAAATCCTGCTGGATAGTCACCAAAGACCACAAGACCCATCTCGAATTCCGCGACATGCCGGTGCCGCAGCCCAAGGCCGGCGAAGTGGTCATCCGCGTACAGGCCAGTGCAATGAATCGTGGCGAGATTTTCGCCGGCGGAGTGGTGCACGGCGGTCCCGAAAAACTCGGTGGCAATGAAGCCTCGGGTGTGGTGCATGCCGTAGGCGAGGGCGTCACACAGTGGAAAACCGGTGACGCGGTATTCGGCCGTGTGCGCGGCGGATTCGCCGAGTACGCGGTGATGGATCTCGCGCAGGTGCTGCGCAAGCCGGAAAAACTGTCGTGGGAGCAGGCGGCGGCAGTGCCGATCAGTTTTATCACCGCCTGGGAAATGGTCTATCAGTACGGAAAACTGAAGGCCGGCGAAACACTGCTGGTGATGGGCGCTTCATCAGGCGCGGGCGTGGCGAGCATCCAGCTCGGCAAGTTGATCGGCGCACGCACCATCGGCACATCGGGTTCGCAGCAGAAACTCGACAAGCTGAAAACCATAGGCCTCGACATTGGCATTGCCACGCGCAAACCGGATTTTGCGGAAGCGGTGAAAAAAGCGACGGACGGCAAGGGCGTGGATCTGATCATCAACGGTGTCGGCGGATCAGTGTTTGCCGAGTGCCTGCGCACGCTGGCATTCCGCGGGCGGCTGGCGACAGTGGGTTACGTTGATAACGTGTTCAAGGCCGAGATTGATCTCAACGCAGTTCATGCCGGGCGGCTGGAAATTTTCGGCGTGTCCAATGCGCGGCTGCCTGCTGCCGGCAAGGCGGAATCCACTGCCGGCTTTGCGCGTGACGTACTGCCGGCGATGGCTGACGGTCGTATCGTGCCGCTGATTGACCGCGTATTTCCGTTCGCAGAGCTGCAGGCTGCAAAGGACTGCATGGAATCGAGCGCGATGGTAGGGAAAATTGCCATCAAGATGGATTGATGCGGTCGCTGATCGTGATCAGTAGCAGTGCGCACCGCGAACCGCCTACATCATCACCCGTCCGCCGTTCACATCCAGCACGACCCCATTGATATACGCTGCACCATCCGAGGCGAGGAACAGCATCGCCTGCGCGTGATCGTCGGGTACCGCCAGTCGGCGCAGCGGCACCTGTGCGGCGATGCGTTCGATATCGGCTTCGCTGCGCAGCGCCGCTACGCGTGGGGTGAGCGTAGTAATGGGTGCAATGGCATTGGCCGTGATGTGGTCCGGCCCCAGTTGATAAGCGAGAAAGCGCGTCAACTGGATCACGCCAGCCTTGGCGGCGCCGTAGGCGGGGGATGATGCGGCATGTACCGTGCGGCCGGAAATCGATGCCACGTTGATGATTCTTCCCGCTTTGGATTTTTTCAGGTGCGGGATTGCTGCCTTGCAGATCAGAAACACGCTGCGCAGATTGAGCGCGACGGTGCTATCCCATTCATCTATCGGCATGTCCTCTACCGTGGCGAGCCGGCCATAACCGCCGGCGCAATTGATGATGATGTCGATGCCGCCGAAAGCCTCGACGCTTTGACGGATCGCACGATCCACGGCATCCACATCAGTAATATCGGTGGCAATTGCGATGGCGCGTTTCCCGGATTTATCGATTGCAGCGGCTACGGTCTGTGCGCCGGCGGCGTCAATGTCAACAATCGCAACCTTTGCGCCCTGTGCGGCGAACAGGCGTGCGGTCTCTGCGCCGATGCCTTGTGCGGCGCCGGTGATCAGCGCCACACGGTCGGTAAGTTCCGGGTAACTGGCCATGGTGAAATCCTTGTGTCGAGATAGCGTTGGGACGTACCGTCCGGGCTGCGTCTGGAATTTTAACTGGATACGCCGAGAATACCTCAGGCGAGCATCGATACGCTGTGCATGATGAGCGTCACTGCGACCGTATTGAATTCAGTCATTCGTGCAGGGCTGGTCAGGTGCGCGCGGCCGATGCATGATTGCGCCATGGACATGCAAAAAGAACTGGCCATTATCCGCGGCTGGATCACTGCTGCACAGCGCATCGTCGTCATGACCGGCGCGGGCATATCGACCGAGTCCGGCATCCCGGATTTTCGCGGACCCCGGGGCGTGTGGACGCTCAATCCCAAATCAGAACAAATGTCGGACATCCGTTATTACGTGGCTGATCCGGAAGTGCGGCGGCTGTCGTGGCAGTCGCGTCTCGCACATCCGGCGTGGACCGCGGAGCCCAACGCCGGTCATCGCGCGCTGGTCGAGCTCGAAGCGCAGGGAAAATTGCACGCGCTGATCACCCAGAACATCGACGGCCTGCACCAGCGCGCCGGATTGCCCGCTACCAAGGTGATTGAAGTGCATGGCACGCTGCACACGGTGATGTGCCTGAGTTGCGGCTGGCGCGGGCCGATGCAGGAAACGCTGGACCGGGTACGCGCCGGCGAAGAAGATCCGGCATGCCTCAAGTGCGACGGGCTGCTCAAAAGCGACACGATATCCTTCGGCCAGCAACTGATCCCGACGGTGATTGACCGCGCGCTGCGCGTCGCGGCCGAAGGCGACCTGTTCATCGCCGTCGGCTCGACGCTGCAGGTTTATCCGGTGGCGGCAGCAGTGCCACTCGCGCTCGACGCCGGCGCGCGGCTGCTGATCATCAACGCCGAGCCCACGCAGTTTGACGATGTGGCGGATGCGGTCATCCGCGCAGCGATCGGCGAGGTGCTGCCGCGGTTGTGTGGGGGTTGATGTGGGTAGTGCCGGAATATTTCAGAACACGATTGAGCATGGCGTGACGCTGGTCTAATATGGTTGCCAGTTTCGTGCGCAGTGCATACTAAAAAATACAAACGGCACCACGTTGGACCGATGATTTTGGATATCAGGGGGGAGTTATGGCTGGTCTGGAAGCACACTATTCTGTGCGTGACATCGAAGCGCGTATCCTGGCGGCCATCCGCGCAGCCGGATTGAATCCCGAGCAACGCCTGACGGTCGAAGCATTGGGGGCGCTGGACCATTTCCACACGGGTGGGCTGCACGCTTCCCGCGAGTTGCAGAAGATGGCGCAGATCCGGGCCGAAGATCGCGTGCTCGATATAGGCGCCGGGCTGGCCGGTCCCGCCCGCATGCTCGCCGCCCACGGCTGCCGCGTCGACTGCATCGACATGGCGGACGATTTTTGTATAGGCGCAAAACTGCTGAACCGGCTGACCGGCCTTGAAGACCGGATCGCAGTGCACAAGGGAAGTGCGCTCGATCTGCCGTTTCCCGATGCTTCGTTTGACGTCGTCTGGATGCAGAACGTCGGCATGAACATCGCGGACAAGCGGAAACTCTACTCGGAGATCTGCCGCGTGCTCAAACCGGGCGGCCGGTTTGCCTTTCAGGAGATGGCCGCGGGGAAAGTGGCTACGTCCTATTTTCCCCTGCCGTGGGCCAGCGATCCGACCGACAACTTCCTGATCACTGGCGAAGAGATGCAGTCGATGCTCGGCGAGAGTGGGTTTATCGCGGAATTTTTTGAGGACACCAGCGACGCGCATTTGAACGTTGGTACCGCTAACGCCACGCCCGCTGCGCCGGGACAGCTGGGTTTGGCGGTGTATGTCGACAATCTCGCACAAAAAGGCGGGAACGCGCGGCGCAGCCTTGAGGAAGGCCAGGTCCGGCTGGTCAGGGGAGTGTTTCGGGTGAAATGAGTTGCCGCGCGAGTGTGCAGCCTGAGATGAGGCGACTGGTAATTTTGGCGCACGATTGAGCGTGACGTGACGCTGGCATAAGATGGGCGCCAGCTTGGGGCAAAGTGTCAACTAAAAATGTCAACTACTTCACGTTAGGCACAAAACAAATTGGTGGTCGAAATGCTTGATGGTGTAATGCTTCTTTGGTTCGTGCTTACTGCGCTATCTCTACTGTTTGTAGTCGTTGATATTCGCGGAACGCCCGAATCCCCGGTTCTCAAATGGGGATTCGTATTACTTACTGCATACACAGGACCAATTGGGGCCTTTCTTTACGTAATCGGCTGCCGAGAACCACTGCCGGGACTGCATAAGCGCTACGTGGCGGTGCGATGGCGGCAGGTGCTCGGCTCGACGATGCATTGTGTGGCGGGGGATGGTGTAGGTATTCTGGCAGGCGCTGTAATCGCTAGTTTCTTGCATCTGTCCAAAGTGCCCGATATTGCGTTGGAGTACCTTTTGGGCTTTGGTTTCGGCTGGGCGATTTTTCAGGCTCTTTTCATGCGAGATGAGGCAGGCGGCTCATATGTCCGCGCACTCTCCAGCACCTTTCTTCCGGAGTTGCTGTCCATGAACTATCTGATGGCAGGCATGGTGCCAACAATGATTTTGGCGAGGAATTATGTTCCGGCGAGCGGCGATCCCCTCGATCCGGCATTTTGGTTCGTTATGTCCATGGCCCTTCTCGTTGGTTTCATCACTGCGTATCCCATGAATTGGTGGCTGGTATCCAATCATATGAAACACGGGATGATGACCGTGGGGGCAACGGAGCAGCCAGCGATTAACCGAGCAAGCGAAAGCCTGGACGCGGGCCATTCCACAAACCATGACGACGAGAAGTCGCAGCCTAAGGGCGAGCACGCTATGCACGAAAATGTAGAGAAGGTTTCACGCAGCAAACTTGTCTGGGTAACTATGCTCTCGTTTCTAGTGTTTGCCTTGGGATTGGCTGCTGCGGCTACATTCGGTGGGGTATAGGCCGCGCATATGCTCAAGCGTAGACAAATTGAAATATTCGCGCCTAACTGTCAGCTCAAGCGGGACTGGTTTCCCGCTGCGCTCCAAACCAGCCCCTTAGCTGGGCGTTAGTGTTTCCTCGATAGCGATCTACTTCTTCTTCGCCGCCTTTTTCTTCGCGGGTTTCTTTTTCGAGGCTTTTTTCGCCACCGCCTTGCGTGCCGTCGCAGCTTTCTTCGGCTTCATCCCTTTGGTCAAAACACCGCGCAGCCACGCCCACGACGCCGGGCCCCATTCGCGTTCGTTCTTGGCTGCGATATGACCGTCATCCGCATACACGCGCGCCACACGGCCGTCAGCCGGACCTGATTCCAGCAGCATGTAGAGATTGCCGATAGGGGTCAGGTGGTCGATCTTGCCGTTGACCAGGTACATCGGCATGGTCAGTTTGTCGAGCAGGCCCTGATCTTTCAGTGACCAGCGGAGGAAATCCTTGCGATGTTCTTCTTCGGTCATTTCCTTTAACGGTGGCCGTGAGCCGCGCGGGCCGAACCAGTTGGTGCGCGCGCGCTCATAGGCCGCTTTGCGCCACTCGGCGCGTTCTTCGGGCTCGCCCCAGTAACCGACTCCGCCCGGCGCGCAGGCGATCAGGCCCTTGATGCGCGCATCGTGTGCGGCGAGGCGAATCACCCATTGGCCGCCGCGGCTGACGCCGAAAGCGCCGATGCGATCGCCGTCGATTTCGGGGCGCTTTTGCAGCACATCGAGCGCGGCCTGCCACGCCACTACCGATTCCGGCGCATGCGGGAACGTGGTCTCGCCCGTGCCCGGCGCATCGACCACCAGTGCCGCCATGCCCTGCGACAGCGCACCTTCGGCATATTTCTCGCGGTCCTCCTTGTACATGTCGGCGCCGCACATCACCAGCACGGCCGGCACCTTGTTTGATTTCGACGCGCCTTTCGGCAAACGCAAATAACCGGTGGCTTTCATGCCATTCTTTTTGACGGTGATGACTTCCGGCTGGTCCGGCAGCAGCGCAGCGGATTTGCGGTAGCAGCGCAGGTAATCTTCGTACGACTGCGCCTTGATCGGACTCATGTTAGGCGGGCAGATCGACGAGCCTGACCAGTACGGCGAGGGGAAACGCGCGAGGCTGTAGTAAGTCTTGCCCTGGATGTAGGCCTGGCGTGCACCGGTTTTGTCCTTGCGCGCGAGCAGCGCGTCGCCTTTTTTCTCGTACTCTGCGCCGACCGCACTCCACACCGGCACCCAGTCTTCGTCTTCAGTGCTTTTTATTTTCGCGACGGTGTCGATCAACAATTGTATGTCGTCGATCAGGTTGAACCAGCGACGGTAAAAGCCGCCGATGCCGACGACAAACGGATCTTCGTCCGCGCGCATCGGCAGTGAGGCGAGAATGGCGGTTTTGTTCTTGGCGTTCTGCAGGGTTGTGCTCATGGGTTCCCTTTGAAGAAAAATCGTGGTCGCAGTCGTGTTCGCGGAGGCGCTTATTCTGGCGCAAGCCCAAATTGGACGCTACGGGGCTGTTACCGTTAAGGTCACAATCTGATATCCATGACGGATCATCACTAACTTATTGATTTAATTTATTTGTTTTGTGCATGGCGCGAGACTGTGCAACACGGCGCATCAATATGCGGACCCTGACCACGAAGCTTCCCACAGCTGCCGCAGCTTGAGCCACAATGCCAGCTTCATCAGGAGGAGGGAAAATGAAAACAACAATCATCAGCATGGCGCGCACTCTGGCCCGTCGCGGAGTTGTCGCAGGTGTGGTGCTCAGCAGCGTTGCGGTGTGGTCACCATCCGTATTCGCTGCGGCAGGTTATCCCGAGCGGCCGATCCGCATGATAGTGCCGCAGAACGTCGGCAGTTCGACCGACAACGGCGCGCGCATCGTGGCCGCCGGACTGTCGCTCGCACTCGGACAGCAGATCGTGGTTGATAATCGACCGGGCGGCGCGCTGCAGCTGGGACTGGAAATCGCTGCGGCAGCACCGGCGGACGGCTACACCATAGCCTATACGCCGATAGGCGCGCTGGCGATTGCGCCGCATTTGCTGCGCAAGCCGCGGGTCAATGCATTGCGCGAATTCGGGCCGATCGGACAGACACTGACCGGACATCAGATCATCATTGTCGGCCCTAAGTCGCCATTCAAGACCTTGCAGGACGTCATCGCTTACGCGAAGCAGAATCCGGACAAACTGTCCAACGGTTCTTCGAGCAATGGTTCACCGGGGCATATCGGGTTTGAGTTATTGAAAACCATGACCGGCATCAAGATTGTGCACATACCGTACAAGGGTGGTGCTGCGGCGCTGGTGGACCTGATGGCCGGTCGGATACAGGTCATGCTGGAAGGCCTCAACTCCGCGACGTCGCATGTCAAGGCGGGTCGTGTGCGTGGACTGGCCGTGACCGGGCCCAAACGATCGCCGGTATTGCCGAACATCCCGACTGTGGCTGAAGCCGGTGTACCCGGTTTCGTAATGACGGTCTGGCACGGCATGGTGGCGCCGATCAATACACCGCGTGCGATCATCCAGGTGCTCAATGCCGCGCTCAACAAGGCGATTACCTCACCTGAAGGTACGAAGCGAATACTCGCGCTGGGATCGGAGCCGGCACCCGGCACGCCGGAGGAATTCTGGAAACTGGTGCGCAGCGACCGTGAACGCTGGGGCAAGGTGATCAAACAGGCCGGAGCAAAAATCGATTGAACGCGCGGCAACCTGACGTTGCGGTTGAAGAGTTCATGATCCCGGCGCGGGATGCCGGGATCGAACTCTACGTACGGAATCGCTATCCGCGCGGGCAAACACAATTTAATCCTGATCGTGTACTGCTGTTTGTGCACGGCTCCACTTATCCCGCCGAGGCGGTGTTCGACTATCCGTTGAACGGCCTGTCGTGGATGCAATACATCGCGGCCCGCGGTTTCGATGTGTATCTGGTCGATGTGCGCGGTTACGGGCGCTCGACGCGGCCCGCGGCGATGGACGGTCCGCCGCAGCAGGGTGCGCCGGTGGCACGCACGGCGGAAGCTGTGGCGGATGTCGGCGCTGCCGTGGACTTTATCTGTAAACGCCGCAACATCACCGCGCTGAACCTGATGGGCTGGTCATGGGGCACGACCATCATGTCCACCTATACATCGCGTAACAACGACCGTGTGCGCAAGCTGGTGCTCAATGCGCCGCGATGGCTGAGCGACGGGCCGTCAAAGCTGGATGCCGGCGGGCCGCTGGGCGCCTGGCGCGCGGCGACCCGCGAGACCACGCGTCAGCACTGGTTCGGTGGTGTGCCGCCGCATAAAATCGAAGAGGTCATTGCGCCGGCGGCGTATGAGGCCTGGTTGATAGCGGCGATGGCCACCGATCCGGTAGGCGCTGCGATGAACCCGCCGATCATGCGCGCGCCCAACGGCACGCTGCTCGACACGCGGGAATACTGGACGCAGGGCAAATCGCCGTACGATCCGGCGGATATCCGCGTGCCGGTGTTAATGACGCATGCCGAATGGGATCACGTATTGCCGGCTGGCATGGCGCACGGTTTGTACGCCAAACTGGTGAATGCGCCGTACAAACGCCATGTCGAGTTCAGCGAAGGCACGCATTATCTGATGCTCGAAAAAAATCGCATGCAGGTGCTGCGTGAAGTGCAGCATTTTCTGGAAGAACAATGTCAGGCTGGAGAATAGTCATTACGTAATACATTGTAACTAATTGATTTTATTTAATAAATTGTAATGGAAGGGTTGGTGACGGCGAACCATCAGTTCATTCGGGAACTGATGTCTCATCGTGCAGCTCATCATCAGCCCTATTGTGCTGCACTGATTTTTCGAGGAGGAACGACCATGAAAAACATAACAAGACTGATTTTGCTGGTGGTCCTGACGATGACCGGAGTGGTCTGGGCGCAAAACTATCCGTCCAGGACGGTGCGCATCATGGTCGGTTATTCGCCGGGCGGTGGCGTCGATACCACGGCGCGCATCATGGCGCAGGCGCTGTCGGAATTATGGGGCACTACCGTAATTGTTGAAAACCGGCCTGGTGCTTCCGGCAATATCGCAACCGAGGTGACGGCGAAGGCCGCCCCGGACGGCTATACGCTGGTGTTGTGCAACATCGGTTCACACGCGGTAACCCCGGCGCGTTTTGCCAAGCGGCTGAATTACGATCCGGTTGGCGATTTCGCCTTTCCGGTCAGGATCGGCGGCATCCCCAATGTGTTCATGGTGCATCCGTCAATGCCGATCCAGACGCTGCAGCAATACATCGACTATGCGAAGAGACATCCGGGCAAACTGAATTTCGGTTCTTCCGGCGTTGGTGGATCGCCGCATTTGTCGATCGAGCTGTGGAAATCCATCAGCAAGATCGACATTGTGCATGTGCCATACAAGGGTGCGGCCCTCGCGCTGGCCGACGTTATGAGTGGGCACATGGAATCATCGGTGGGCAATCTGGCCGGCGGGCCGCTGGGAGCGATCAAGGCCAAACGCGTGCGTGCACTGGCAGTGACGTCGGCAGAACGCAACGCACAGGTACCGGAGGTGCCGACGTTTGCCGAATCGGGCGTGTCCGGGTATGACGTCACCGGCTGGTACGGGCTGTGCACGCAAGCGAAAGTGCCGCAGCCGATTCTCGACAAACTGGCCGCCGACGGCGCCAAGGTGCTCGCCGGGCCGCTGAAGAAGCGGCTGGAAAAACAGGGCATCACGGTAACGCCATCGACGCCCGAGCAGTTTGCTGCGCACGTCAAATCCGAGATTGCCAAGTGGACCAAGGTCATCAAGGACGCGAAGCTGGAGGGGATCTGATGGAGCCAGCGATGAGTGCTCCCGAACAGTTGTGATCGCATTCGTATCCACCGGGAATAATTTGTCATGAATACCACCACCGCGCAGATGCTGGCCCGTTATAACGCCTGGTCCGACAAGGTGATGTTTGATGGTGTTGCGGCGCTGCCGGAAGGCGAGGCGCTGAAACCCCGCATATCGCTGTTCAAAAACATGGTGCATACGCTCAATCATATCTACGTGATCGACCGCATCTGGCAGGCGCATCTGGAAGGCCGCGACCATGGCTATGATGCGCGCAATACCAAGGATCATCCGCCGCTGGCCGAACTGCACAAGCTGCAGCAGGACATCGACCAGTGGTATATCGACTGGAGCGATGCGCAGTCCGACGCGACACTCGCCGAAACCGTTCAGTACACGCTGATCGGCGGTAATAAAGGTGCGATGACCCGTGGCGAAATCCTGCTGCATGTGGTGATGCATACCAATTATCACCGTGGCTTTGTCGCCGACATGATGTTCCAGGTCAGCGGGCACCGGGCGCCGACTATGGATTTGCCCGTTTATGCGGGGAAAATACGCGCTGCAGTTTGACCGGTAGCGGCACGGCGGGTAGCATCTGGACAACTTGCTGCACCGTGCGCGGAGCAGCTTCTTTCACGCTCGCGAACGGAGGCATCCCATGACCGAACGCACAATCCGCGAAATCATAGACGGTCAGGAATTACTGACCGCCCCGGCCGGTATGACCGTGGCCGAGGCCGCACGACTGATGCGGCAACGCAATGTCGGTGCAGTGATGGTGGTCGATGGCGATAAGCTCGCCGGCGTATTCACCGAGCGCGACGCGCTGTTTCGCGTCGTTGCCACCGGGCTGGATGTGACCAGCACCCCGCTCAGTATGGTGATGACCAAGGATCCGAAGTCCATCGCACCGGATCGCTCGTTCGCGCAGGCGCTGGGCATGATGCACGAAGGTCGCTTTCGCCATCTCCCGGTTGTCGAAGACGGCTGCCCTATCGGCATGATTTCCGTAAGCGACGCTTTCGGGCCGGAGCTCGAGGCTTTTATTTACGAGCTGCTGCGCCAGGAGCAGGCCAGCCAGATCCTGGCGTAGGGCGGCCTGTTAACGATTACCGCTTGAGACGCGATCAGGCCCTGGCGCTGTCCTGTCGCGCCGCGAGCAGGCAATACAGCGCGACGGACGCAGGAATGATTAATGTGGCGAAGGCAATGCCATAGCTGCGTGTCAGGGCGTACACGTTGGCAAAAATAATCGGCCCCGCGAATTTACCGACATTGGTGATCACCAGTGAACCGCTGATGGCAAGGCTGACCTGGCCTGCAGGCGCAAGTCGGCCGACCTCCGCAAGAGTGACACCGGGCCAGCTGCCGGAAGTCGCACCGAGCACCGCGAACAATACATAGACCCAGATCAAGGGCAGCGCGGGATCCAGCGCCAGCGCCGCGATCGTTGACGCAATCAATACGCCCGAATTCCACGCCAGCACGCGCGCGGTGTCGCCCACGCGGTCCACAATCCAGCCGATCAGCACGCGTCCGCCTGCACTGGCCAGCTGCACCACAGTCAGCACCGTGCCGGCCATAACCAGTCCCATGTCGAGGGTGGTGACGCAGGCGACCACGGTGAAGGTTGCGGCGCAGAACTGTATCCACGACAAACATCCACCGGCAATTGCAATCAGCCGCAGTTGCGGCTGGCGCCAGATCGCGAAAGTTCCGGCCAGCGGATTGGCCGTGACGGCCGGCGCAGCGCGGTCACGGTCATCGTCCCAGTGCCGGCGTTCCTGTTGCATCAGCACGACCACGCCGACCAGCAATACGACGCTGACAATGACTGCCCAGCGCCAGCCGGCGTATATCGCCACTGCCGGAGAAATCAGTGCCGCGAACATGCCGCCTGCGGGGATGCCGACCTGATGCAGAGAGAACATGGTACTGCGCCGTTCCGGTGGCGTGAAGCGCATCAGCAGGTGCGATGCCGAGGGCGTGATCATGCCGTAGCCGAGGCCGATCACCAGCGAACCGATGATCAGGAATGCGCTCCACGGCACCAGCAGGAGCAACATGCCGATGGCCACCAGCGCGTGGCCCAGTTGATTGGTGCGCGCCGCACCATAGCGGCGGCTGGTGCTGCCGAGCAGCGTTAAAGTGAACACCATGCCGGTGCTGACCAGACTGATCTGGTAGCCGATCAGCGATGGGTCGAAGCCGTAGTCACGCGCAACTTCCGGTGCCACCGCCGGCAGCACCAGCACCGCCATTGAGGCAAAGGTGTGGCCGGCCAGCAGCGCGAGCAGCAGGAACAGCGATGAGACGGGGCTGGTCAGTTTGGAAACCAGGGCAGCATGGGCTCCTTGCCGGCAGGCAGTGCCTTGCGTGCCACATTGAGGATCATCGCCAGCATCGCGTAATAACCGGCGACCGCGATGAGTTCGATTACACCCTGTTCGCCGAATACGCTGATCGCGCGCGCGTAAGTCGCATCGCAGACACTTTTGTTATGCAATGTTTCGGTGAGCAAGTCGTGCAGCGCTTCTTCATCCTGCACCATGCCCGTTGGACGCCGGCCTTCGGCGATGGCCTCGGCAATGGCCGGACTCAAGCCCGCTTTCATCGCATGCGCGTGATGCGACTGCCATTCGTATTGTTGCGTCCAGTGGCGCGCTGCCATCAGTGTTGCCATTTCAGCGATGCGGCGGTCGAGCGGGCAACGAAAGCGCAGATACTCGCCGACCTGTTGCACGGTGTGGGCAAGACCGGGGCTGCGCAGCAGCGCGAGAAAAGGCCCGCGCACTTCACCGCGCGGACCGGATGCAATTGCTGCGGCAACTTTATTCTGTTCGTCGGTGAGCTGCTCTGGCGCGATGCGCGGCAGACGCTCGGGGTGGGCATGGTGCATGATGATCTCCTCTGAAAATGCAGCTATTCATAGTTCCGACCCCTCTGCTTTACCCCAAGCGTTCCCTGGCCGCCAGGAAAAAAAAGGGGGGGATGCTAGCAGCAATGTAATGCAACGAATTACCGGTTTCAGTACAGAGCCGCGAGCATAGCGGGAATGCGTGCCAGTTGCGATTGTCCACATGCTGGGGCACATTCCCCGCTGGTATAGTGCGTACGCATACTGCATGGCGATTCAGCCGGAGTTCAGCTGGAGAAAAAATGCGCAGCAGGATGAGCAGGTTGCCGGTGTTCGCTACGTTTACCAAGCTGGCCAGGGCTGGCAATATCGAGGTCCGATAATCGGGAGTCAATGATGAAAATAAAATCCAACGGCATTGAATTGAATTGCGTCATCGAGGGCGATGGCCCGTGGGTGACGATGTCGCATTCGCTGGCGTGCAATCTGTCGATGTGGGATCCACAGATACAGGCACTGACGCAGCATTACAAAGTGCTGCGCTTCGACACCCGCGGCCACGGCGCCAGCGCTGCACCGGCAGGCCCGTACACGCTGGAGCAGATGGCGGACGATGTGCACGGATTGTTCGCCGAACTGGGCATCAAGCGCACGCACTGGGTGGGTCTGTCGATGGGCGGCATGATTGGCGAAACCTACGCGCTCAAATATCCCGGCATGTTCCAGAGCATGGTGCTCGCCGACACCACCAGCCGCCGTCCGCCGAATGCCGAGCAGATGTGGGGTGAACGCATTGCGATGGCGCGCGATAAAGGCATGGATGCACTGGTCGAGGGCACGTTGGGGCGCTGGTTTACCGAACCCTACCGCAAGGCGCATCCGGAGGTGATGAAACGGATCGGCAACGATATACGCAACACCCCGGTGCCCGGTTTTGCCGGCTGCTGCGAGGCCATCGCCAAAATCGATGTACTCGACCGGCTGAAGGAAATCGACTGTCCGGCGCTGGTGATGGTCGGCGATCAGGATCACGGCACGCCGCCGGAGATGGCGAAACAGATTCAGGCCAATCTGCGCGGTTCCGAATTGCTGATCATCGAGTCGGCGGCGCATCTGTCGAACGTCGAGCAGCCGGCAGTGTTTACCAGGGCGCTGATCGACTTTCTCGGCAAGCAGCAGGCGCGCTGAGGATCAGCGCGGCGCCGTCGCGCGTCGCGCGGCTGCCATCTCCGCTGTCAGCGCTTTGCCTGCCGCCGAAGTCCGGTCGCGCGCTGCGGTGATCTCGGCGGTGGCCGGTATGCGTACTTCCGCGATTAGCCCGGCGAGTGCCTTGTGTGCATCGGCATAACCATCAGCAATATTGGTATGCGCATCTACGGCGCGCTGGTATTCGCGAAAATCCTGTTCCAGCCGGTTTTTCAGACGCACGGCCTCGCTGGCCCAGTTTGGTGCGGCGCGACTGCTGGAGAGGTGACTGCGGAGCGCAGTGATGCCGTTGCGTACGCTGGTATCCAGCACCAGCACGGAGGCCTG
This sequence comes from Betaproteobacteria bacterium, assembly GCA_032128415.1. Classification (GTDB taxonomy): domain Bacteria; phylum Pseudomonadota; class Gammaproteobacteria; order Burkholderiales; family SG8-41. Next base: position 15,266 of record JAQBGW010000063.1, read on the forward strand.
CCGCTTTAATAATTCGCGGATGGTGTGGAGATAGGTATCGGCGCCGGCCCCCAGCAGCAGTATGCGGGAGGTGGTGGCGGCACGCAGCGCTGTCAATTCCTGATCGACACGTTCAATCGCCGCCGCGACCACCTGCGATTGCGCAATCGGATCGTCCGCGGGTGCGAGGGCGGTGCGTAGCGCCTGCGTGGCATTGTCGATGTGGGTGAGTGCGGTGTCGTGCAACTTTTTTGTTTGATGCCGATCCCACGTCACATAACCCGTAATTGCAGCGATAATGAGCGCCACCGCGCCTATGAGTAAGTAGTTTTTCTTCATGCCTCACTCCAGATTTTTGATTTTGCACGACAGGGTGCAGGCGCCAGCGCCATAGGTCAATGATAGGATTGTCTGATGCCCGACAAGAATACCGCATCTGCAGCTACCGGTGATCCGGCGCAACTCCTGCGTCTATTGCAATTTCTCGCGCCGTACCGGTGGCGGGTGGTGGTCGCGCTGGTCGCGCTGGTGACGGCGGCGGGTTGTGTGCTGGCACTGGGGCAAGGATTGCGTTTTGTCATTGACGCCGGGTTCGGCAGCGGTAATCCGGCCATGCTCGATATGGCGTTGGCCGGCGTCATTGCAGTGGCCACGGTGCTGGCGGTCGCCACCTACACCCGCTTCTACCTGATGATGACCGTGGGCGAGCGTGTCATTGCCGATCTGCGGCGTGCAGTGTTCGCGCATGTCCTGCAGTTGTCACCGGCTTTTTTTGACGCCTCTCGTACCGGCGAAATCGTATCCCGTCTCACCAACGACAGCGAACAACTGCGTCAGGTGATCGGTTTCGGCCTGTCGATGTTCCTGCGCAACGGTCTGATGATGATCGGCGCGCTGGTGCTGCTGTTCACGACGAGTCCCAAGCTGGCTGCGCTGATCGTGCTCGGCGTGCCGGCCACACTGGTGCCGATATTGGTGGTCGGGCGGCGCGTGCGCCGCCTCTCTCGCGCCAACCAGGATCGCGTGGCTGAAGTATCGGCGCATATCGATGAATCGCTGCACGAAATCCGTACGGTGCAGGCTTACGGTCATGAAGTGCTGACGCGCAGCACCTTCGATGACGCCACTGAAGCGGCTTACGCCGCGGGTGCCGACCGTATTCGCGTCAAAGCCTGGTTGATCTCGTCGGTGATGCTGATTGCGTTCTGTGCAGTCGGCGTGATTCTGTGGGTCGGCGGGCACGACGTGCTGGAGGGACGCTTGACCGCAGGGGAGCTGTCGGCCTTCGTGTTTTATGCGGGCATCGTTGCCAGCGGCGCAGGCTTGCTGTCGGAAATCTGGGGTGAGATTCAGCGTGCTGCGGGTGCAACCGACCGCCTGACCGAACTGCTGAACACGCAACCGGCACTGATCGTGGCTGAACCGCGCATCGAATTGCCGGTGCAGATTCGCGGGGCGATCCGCTTCGACCAGACGGCGTTTGCCTATCCGACGCGGCCCGATGCCATGGCGCTGGCCGGACTGTCGTTTGATGTGCATCCCGGAGAACGTGTGGCACTGGTCGGGCCTTCGGGTGCGGGCAAGACCACGGTATTTGCCTTGCTGCTGCGTTTCTACGATCCGCAAGCGGGCCGCATCCTGATCGACGGCGCTGATATCCGCCATTGCGATCCGCTGGCAGTGCGTCGGCGCATTGCGCTAGTGTCGCAGGATCCGGTGATTTTTGCGGCGAGCGTGACCGATAACGTGCGCTTCGGCAGACCCGAAGCAACGGAGGACGAAGTGCACGCTGCCTGCGCCGCGGCACACGCCATTGAGTTCATCGATCGCCTGCCGCAGGGTTTTGAGACCGATCTCGGCGAGCGCGGCATCAAGCTCTCCGGCGGGCAGCGCCAGCGCCTGTCGATCGCCCGCGCGTTGCTGGCGGACCGTCCTATTCTGCTGCTCGATGAAGCCACCAGTTCACTGGACGCGGAAAGCGAACGCCAGGTTGCCGCTGCGCTGGAGCAACTCGCCCAGGGCCGTACCACGCTGGTGATTGCCCACCGGCTCGCCACCGTGCGCAACGCCGACCGCATCCTGGTACTCGACCGCGGCCATCTGCACTCGACAGGCACGCATGACGAACTGCTGCGCGCCGACGGGCTCTATGCCCATCTTGCGCGGTTGCAGTTCATGCATGAGGGTGAGGCAGCCTGATGGTGCCTGATGCTGCCTGATGAGTTTTTATTGTTAGGAGACAAACCATCTCCGTTCGCCCTGAGTTTGTCGAAGGGCGGCAGGGTTTCGACAAGCTCAGCCCGAACGGTTTCAGGCCTTTTCTAAAGGGCAATAGAAGATCGGATCAGAACATCTGCTGTCCGCCGTCCACATAAATCAACTGTCCGCTGATCATCACCGCCGCCGGGGTGCACAGGTAACGCACCATGCCTGCGACTTCTTCCGGACGCGAACGCCGCCCCATAGGCACATTGGACGCATCGGCTCGCGCCGAGCGTCCTGCGGCACGCGCGGTATCCATTTGTCCCGGTGACACGCAATTGACGTTGATGTGATGCGCGCCGAGTTCTTTCGCCAGCGCGCGGGTCATGCCCCACAGCCCGTGTTTGCCGACCGAACCGTGTACGCGCCGTGCTGCGCCGGACAGCGCGGTCATGCCGCCGAGGGTGACGATGCTGCCGCCCCCCGCGGCGATCATCGACGGCAGACAGGCCTTGGTGCAGTGGAAGGAGCCGTCGAGCGTGATCGACAGCAGGCTGCGCCATTCGTCGAAACTCATGTCGATAAACGCGGTTTCCTTGCGGATTGAGGCGTTGAGCACGAGGATATCGACCTTGCCGTGGCGCTTGATGATTCCCGTGACCATGGCGTTCACCGCGCCGGCGTCACTGATGTCGGCGATACAGGTCTCCGCAGTGCCTCCGGCGTCGCGGATTTCCTGCACTACGGCGTCGGCATCCACCTTTGCCGTGCGTGCGTTGACCGCCACTGTGGCGCCGGCTTCTGCCAGTGCCAGTGCAATGGCACGGCCGATATTGCGTGCGGCGCCGGTAACCAGCGCCACTTTTCCTGTGAGTTCCTTGCCTGCAGTCATGTTTTAATCCCCCTGTTTGGTGATGATTCGCTGAAATGGTGTGCCCGCGGCTGCCGGCCTACCCGGCCAATTTTACCGGCGAGCGACTAACCGTTACCATGCAACTACCTACCGGAGGAGAAAATCAGATGATCACGATGCCCAGATTGTGGCTTGCGCTGTCGCTGGCGCTGATGACGTCGCTGGCCGGAGCGCAGGCCTGGCCCAGCAAACCGATCCGCGTGATTCTGTCGGTGCCCGCGGGTGCGACGCCGGATGTCACTGCGCGGCTGGTATTTCCGGGCCTGTCGCAGGAACTCGGCCAGCAACTGGTCGCCGATAATCGCCCCGGTGGCGGCGGCGTGATCGGCGCCGAAATTGCCGCCAACTCGACGCCGGACGGCTATACGCTGTTCATCAGCAGTCCCGGTGCATTGACGATACTGCCGCATCTGCGCAAAAAGGTGCCCTACGATACGCTGCGCGATTTCACGCCGATCAGCCTGATTTCGATCGGGCCGTTCGTATTGATGGCGAATCCGTCTGTACCCGCAAAAAACATCAAGGAGCTGATTGCCCTGGCCAAAGCACAGCCCGGCAAGCTTAACTATGCGTCGGCCGGTAACGGCGTGGCCAACCATTTGGCGGGGGAGTTGTTCAAGCAGATGACCGGCACTGAAATTGTCCATGTGCCCTACAAGGGCGCGCCGCAAGCGGTGAGCGACGTTGTTGCCGGTCACATGAACCTGATGTTCAATTCAATTGCGCCGATCCTCGGGCATATCAAGGCCGGCCGCGTGCGTGTGCTGGGCATCGCCAGCCTGCAACGCTCGCCGCAACTGCCGGATGTGCCGACGATCAGCGAATCCGGCGTTCCGGGTTTCGAGGCCGTCAACTGGTTTGGCATGTTTGCGCCGGCCAAGACGCCACAAAGTATTATCAACAAAGTCAACGCGGCCGTGGTGAAGGTCATGCATGATCCGGAAATACAGCAGCGGTTCAACAAATTTGGCGCAGATCCGGTTGGCAGTTCGGCGCAGGAGTTTTCAGCATTTGTCCGCCGCGACCTGGAGAAATACGCGAAGATTGTCAAAATTTCTGGCGCGAGAATTGACTGAGAACGTAGCCTGAAAACGCCATAGCCATGGCCCAGCGATCCAGAAAAAAACACGCCATTAGCACGCGCACCGCACGGCCGCGTGTATCACGCCGCAGTACCAGCGCCGCCGAATGGCAGGTGCGCTGCGAGCTGGCTGCAGCACACCGGCTGATCGCGCATTCCGTGTTTGTCGATATGACCTACAACCACATTTCCGTGCGCGTGCCCGGTGAGCCGGGGCATTTTCTGGTCAAAGCCGACAATGTGTATATGGAACAGGTGACGGCTTCCAATCTGGTCAAGTACGATCTCGACGGGCGGCAGGTCGGTGCGTCGGCATTCAAGGCGAGCCCGGCGGCGTACAACCTGCATGCCGCGGTGCTGAAAGCGCGGCCCGACATCCACTCTGCAGTGCATACCCATACACCCGCGAATCTTGCAGTGTCGGCGCAGAAAAGCGGCTTGCTGCCGCTGACCCAGCAGGCAATGCGCTTCTACAACCGCATCGCGCGTTATCCGAACGAAGTCGATGACACGACGCGTACCGGCGCGGATCAGCTCGCTGCCGCGCTGGGTAAACATTGGGTGATGCTGTTGGAGAATCACGGCGCGCTGATTTGTGGCACGACTTTGCCCGAAGCGTATATCTATCATCACTTCTTCGAGCTGGCGTGCCGCGCGCAGATCGGCGCACTGGCGGGTGGTGCCGAGGTCATCTTGCCGGAGCCCGCGGTATGCACGGCGCGCGCGGCGAAGTTTGGCCGCATTGGAGTTTACGATTCCAGCAGCCGCGACTGGGTGGCGGGCATGGCGCTGGTCGAGAAACTGTTCCCGGATTACAAGAGTTAGGCGGATTGTTTTTTAAGAAAAGCCAGCAGCATCGCCGCCATTTCCGGTTCTTTCGAAGCCCACTCTTCCGGCGGCACAACGTCGACGTCGAGGTGATCCGGAAACAAAATATTGAGTTCGGCATCAGGCAACAGGCGCGCCAGCGTTTCGCCGACTGCCTTCGGATGGGTGTTGTCGTTGCCGGGAATAACGCAGGCGGGCGCATTGAGCGAGCGCAGTTGATCTGCCGAGGCGCCGATTACCGGTAAGCCGGCCTCCTGCAGAAAGCCGGCGCTCCAATGCAGCATTGCGGCGATCATCTGGTGAGGATCCGTTGCGAGCAACCGCTCGCGGTTCGGCGGATGTGCAGCAATCAGATCCTTGAAGTGCGGCATGGTACAGACTGCAGCCATGCCGCCGGCCTGTGCCGCGGCGATGTATTGGCCATAATATTCACGCGCAAGACGCTGCGCGGCAAAGGCGCCGCCGGTAATGCGCCACAACAGCAGGCCGCGCACCGCCTGCGGATAACGCAGTGCAAACGCCAGTGACATCCGGCAACCCGAAGAACCGCCACCCACAAACGCAGGCAGCGCACCGGCGTGCTGGAGCAGTGCATGCAGATCATCAGCCCAGACCTGGTGTTCTGCCGCGTCGCCTTCGAGCATGACGTCGGAGGCGCCGCAGTTGCGGCGGTCATGGATCAGCACACGGTATCCGGCACCGGCAATGCGTTGGGCGATAGCGCTTACTGCGGCCAGTGCACGCCGACCGCCGGGCGACAGCGCGACCCAGGGGCCGGCGCTGCCGAGGATTTCGTAGTTCAGGCTGGCACCGTTAATGGTTGTTCTCATGGTGGCCGGTATTACGCCAAGAAACAGGCCGCCCTGCAAGTGATAAAAAGATCAATAAAAACAGATAGTGACAATATTATTGCCGATAATGTACCGGACGCAGACAAAGTTCGTTCGGCTATACTCCGCCCCCATTACGATCAGGAGTCCCGCATTGCCCGCAAAGAGAAAAACAGTCACCAGTACGCAGCGCCGGATGGTGCTGCCGTCCAATACGCTGCCGCAAGCCAATCGCGCGATGATTGAACAATCATTGGCCGTGGGCATGGGTCGCGCGCTGGGCCTGAAACTGAAACAACTCTCTCGCCGTCGTGTCGTGGCCACGATGAAAGTGACGGCGGACCACGTCAACCGCAGCGGTCGCATCAACGGCGGCGCGTTGATGGCGTTTGCCGACATACTCGGCGCGCTGGGCACACTGGCCAATCTGCCCGAGGGTTATCGGACGAGCACGCTGGAATCGAAGACGAATTTTTTTGCGGCTGGCGAGGGCGCTGCCCTGAAGGCAACCGCGGTACCGCTGCATATCGGCCGTACCACCATGGTGTGGCAGACGACGATCAAGAATGCCGACGGCACGAAAGTCGCGATCGTTACCCAAACGCAGATCGTGATCCCGCGCAAGACCTGATTCGGGATTCAGCAAGTGCCGGGTCTTGCACGACCACTCTGACTGCTCGGCATCTGGTGACCGAATCCGGTATTATCCCGCAACAGTAAAACCCCAAATTTTTCAATTCGGAGATAGTGCATGAACGCAAGCATTGTTGCGCGCCGCGCCGCACTGGCACTCGCGCTGACTTATTTTGCAGTGATCCCTTTTGCGCAGGCGCAATCTGCCGCCCAGCAGGAGTTCCAGCCGGAACTCGGGCAGGATGGCAAGGACGTAATCTGGCTGCCTACTGCGCAGGCACTGGTCAATCGTATGCTCGACATGGCAAAGCTGACCGCCAAGGACATTCATTACGATCTGGGTTCCGGTGACGGCCGCACGGTAATCACAGCTGCCAAACGCGGTGCCACGGCTTTCGGTGTTGAGTACAACCCGGATATGGTGGCACTGTCGCGTCGCATTGCGGCCAAGGAGGGTGTGACTGACAAGGCTACGTTCATACACGGCGACATTTTTGAAACGGATTTTTCCAAGGCCACCGTCATTACGCTGTTTCTGTTGCCGGAACTCAACGTCAAGCTGCGCCCCAAGATTCTCGCCATGAAGCCCGGCACTCGTGTGGCGTCGAATTCTTTCACCATGGGCGACTGGGAGGCGGACGAATCACAACATGCAACTGATGATTGCACGAGTTATTGCACAGCCTACCTGTGGATCGTGCCGGCGACAGTTGATGGTTTCTGGGAATCGGGTAAGCTGGAATTCAAATTCGCTCAGGAATTCCAGATGGTGCACGGCTCGGCCGGCAGCGGCGGCAAGGTATCACCGGTGCTCAACGGCCGCATGCGTGGCGATGCGATCACGTTCAATGCGAGCGGTGGCCGATATGAAGGGAAGGTCAGCGGCGACCGTATCGAGGGCACGTTCACTTTCGCCGGCGAAGTGTCTCCCTGGGTTGCAACACGCAAGCGTTGATCCGGATAAACGTAGAAGAATGAAAAAATCCGACCGCGGCTACGCCGATCTGCACGAGCATCTCGCCGCCTTGCGCGAACGTGGTCTGCTGATAGAAATTGACCGACCCATCGACAAGGATGCCGAAATGCATCCGCTGGTACGCTGGCAGTACGTCGGCGGCATTGAAGAGCATGAACGCAAGGCGTTTTTGTTCACCAATGTCGTCAATGCGCAGGGCCGCAAGTACAACTTCCCGGTGGTGGTCGGTGCGTTTGCCGGCAACCGGGAAATCTACGGCATCGGCATGCGCACGCCCCTCGATCAAGTGCAGCAGCGCTGGGATCACGCCATTGCCAACCCGATTCCGCCTTGCGTCGTCGAGTCCGGCTCCTGTCAGGACGTGGTCATCACCGGCGATGCCCTCAAGGGTGATGGCAACGGCCTTGATGCGTTGCCGATTCCGGTATCGACGCCGGGATTTGACGGCGCGCCGACGCTGACTGCGACCAATGTCATTACCAAAGACCCTGAAACCGGCATCCAGAATCACGGTACCTATCGCGCCGGGTTGAAGGCATCTGACCGCATGGTGGTGCGCATGGCGACGCGGGTCGGCGGCGCCGGCGGCTATCGTCATTACCAGAAACACCAGAGCCGCGGCGACAAGACCATGCCGATCGCCATTGTGCTCGGCGCGCCGCCGTGCGTGGCCTTTGTGGCACCGATGAAATTGCCGATTGATCTCGACGAAGTGGGCGTGGCTGGTGGTGTCGCTGGATCACCGATCAACATGGTGCGCGCAAAAACGGTCGATCTGCTGGTGCCGGCAGAGGCTGAGATTGTCATTGAAGGTCTGATCGACACCGAATTTGTTGAACCCGAAGGCCCGTTCGGCGAATCTCACGGCCATGTGGCGCTGGAGCAATTCAACATGCCGATGCGGGTGACGGCGATTACCCATCGCAAGGATGCCATCGTCGCCTCATACCTGAGTCAGGTCACGCCCAGTGAATCGAGCGCGATCAAGCGCGTGTCGTATGAGCCGATGTTCCTGTCGCATTTGCGCAATACGCTGGGCATCAAGGGTGTAACACGCGTGACGTTGCACGAACGCATGACCGCACTGCGACGCATGGCGGTGGTCACGGTGGCGCAGGGCACTCCGCGCAGCGAAGTGTGGCGCGCTCTCTACGGCGTGACTTCGTTCAAGGCCGATTGCGGCAAGATCTGCATCGCGGTCAGTGACGACATTGAACCGGAGAATTCCGATGCACTGTTCTGGGCGCTGGCTTTTCGCATGAATCCGGCGGAAGACTTGCAGGTGCTCAAGCACCGCAGTCAGGGCCACGGCCCCGAGCGCGAACATGAAACTGACGACGAAGACGCGACGTTGCTGATCGACGCCACGGCCAAGGAAATACTGCCGCCCTTCGCACTGCCCAAACGCGAATACATGGAGCGCGCGCGCCAGTTGTGGGAGGAGATCGGTTTGCCGAAATTGCGGCCGCAATCGCCGTGGTTCGGTTCACCAGTCGGCGACTGGTTGCCGGAATGGGACGAGGGCGCGCGGCGCGCAGCGACCGGGGGTTATCTCGACAATGGACTTATCAGCGAGAAAGCAAAACGCAAGGGATTGAAACCCGAGACCAGTTATCGGCCGGACGGCAACAAAAAGAAATAACAATGCACGATCGCCATTAAAAAGCCGCGGCTGAATCCGCGGCTTTTTAATGTTTGATGATGAAGCTTATCGCGGCTTGATGCCTGCAGTCTTCACCAGCTTTTGCCACTTGTCGACTTCGGCGCGTATGGTAGCAGCGAACGCCTGGGGGGTGTCCCCTTCGGTTTCCATCCCGCGATTGAGATACAGTTTTTTTACGTCATCGCGGGCCAGGATTTTGACGGACTCGGCGTGCAACAGATTGATGATGGCCTGCGGGGTTTTTGCCGGCGCCAGCAGGCCGACCCAGGATGCGTGCTGGTATCCCTTCACGCCGGACTCCGCCATCGTCGGCAGTTCGGGCGCCGCGGCGGAGCGTTTTACGCCGGTGACGGCGAGCGCGCGGATTTTTCCGGCACGGATATGCGGCAAACTGGTGGAGCTGGCGGAAAAATTGACCTGCACTTCGCCGCCAAGCAGCGCGGCCATTGCCGGCGAGCCGCCCTTGTAGGGCACCAGCAGCATTTTGGTCCCGCTCAGGTGCTGGAAGAGTTCGGTCGCCAGATGGGTGCTGGTGCCGACGCCGCTGAAAGCGCAGGTGATTGCGCCCGGTTTGCTTTTCAGCAATGCCACCAGTTCCTGGACAGATTTTGCAGCCACCGACGGATGCACGACGAGTATGTGAGGCAGATCGGCGAACTGGGTAATGGGGATGAAGTCGCGGACCGGGTTGAAGGGCATCTTACGGTGCATTGCCGGTGTAATCGTGAACGACGCAGCGACGGCAAGCAGGGTGTAGCCGTCGGGCGCGGCCTTGGCCACGATGTCGGTTCCGGTCAGGCTGCCGGCGCCAGGCCGATTGTCTACAATAAAGTTCTGCTTCAGCACTTCACCCAGCCGGTCGGTGACGATGCGTGTGGCGATGTCGGTGGAGCCGCTCGGGCTTTGCGGCACGATGACCCGGACCGGACGTGCGGGATAGGCATCGGCAGCAGCGACTGTGGTCGCGACAAGCATTGCGACCGTACAGGTGATGGCTGCAACATGATATTTGAATTGGCGCATAATTTTCTCCTCGTAGTCAGTCTGCTGGTGATTATTACTATTCAATTATTATTCTCCGTCATACCCCGGTAGCACGCGCGCGTCAATCACGCATACGCCGCCGGCCTTGACGATGGCGATTCCGCGCTCAATGGCCGGCTGCATGTCGGCCATCTGCGTGACCGGGCCGATACCCTCGGCGCCCTGCGCGCGCGCCATCGCCGCGAGGTCAATATCCGGATCGATGATTTTCTGGCCGATCCACGCATTGGCGGACGGCCGACCGCGATGCTCGGCAACATGACCTTGATGCCGCTCGTCGTTGAAGAATGAGCGATTATTGCAGAGGATCATCAGACACGGAATCTGATAGTGCACCGCGGTCCATATCGCAGTGTTACCCATCAGGAAATTTCCGTCACCCATCAGTCCGATGGGAATACGGCCGCTGCCTTTGAGTGCGAGAGCTGCGCCGATGGTCAGCCCCGGACCTGCACCTACACCGCCGCCGCCGTCGAAGCCGATGTAATCCAGCGGATGACGGAAGTGGGTATAGCTGCCGTTCCAGCCCAGGGGCAGGTGGGTATAACAGACTTCCTGTTTGCCGACGGCGGCATTGAGCGCCCAAGCCAGGCCTGCCAGCGCCAGCGGTTCGCCGGATTTACCGGTCAGCAGTTTGGGTGCTGCGACGATGCGCTGTGCTCGGGCAGTGACCGCCGCAGTCAGCAACGGCACTGCGGCATCCGGTTCGCAACTCATGAAGACATCGGCCGGTGGCAGCGCCTGGTAATCCATACTCCAGCCGCGGTGCAAATGCGTGTCGCAGGAGATGTGGATGATTTTGGCATTGACCGGCTGGGCGCCGAAAGTCTGTTTCAGTGCGCCAGCGAGATCCAGCCAGTCCAGCGACAGGATGACATCGGCTTCGGCCAGCGCCTTGCGTGCAGCGGGCACCAACCGGTTGGCCGGGTGTGCGGTGTGCAGCCGGTGATCTGTGGGAAATGATGCGGCAAGTTTGATCTGGGTCAGCACGCGCATGTCGAGTTTTTCGGCGAGTGCGACGCGCGCATTCCACGCAACCATGCTGCGGGAGCCGCGACCGGAGAGCATCACAGGATTTTTTGCAGTGGAGAGCAGCTTTGCCGCAGTTTCTATTTCAGAGTTACCCGGTTGTACTGCAGGCGGCGGCGCGTAGCGCGCGACATCGGGCATGGCGGGCAGTGAATCGAGTTTTTCTTCCTGAATGGTGACGTCGAGATTGACATACACCGGCGCGCGCGGCGCGGTTTCGGCGATCTGTGCGCCGCGCAGCAGTGCTTCGACGGCAGCGGTCACCGAGCCCGGCTGGTTGTCCCATTTGGTGAAGTTGCGCACCAGCGCCGCCTGATCCGAGCAGGTGTGTATCCAGTCAATCCATGGCCGGCGCTTGGCGGCGTCCCACGGGCCAGTGGCGCCGAGAACCAGCACGGGGGTGCGGTCGCACCACGCGTTGAATATCGGCATCGATGCATGCATCAGACCGACATTGGAGTGCAGCGCTGCAGCCATCATCCGGTTGGAGGCTTTCCAGTAGCCCTGCGCAATCGACACCGCATTTTCATCGTGTAGACACAGCACCATCTGCGGCGCCTTGTTGCCGAGGTAATTAACCAGGCTGTCGTGCAGTCCGCGATAGCTTGCGCCAGGGTTCAGCGCGATGTATGGCACGTCGAGTGCGCGCAGCGTGGCGGCGATTGCGTCGCTGCCGAAGACGACATCGCTGGTCGTCGAAGGCGTGGGTGTTTCGTGTTTAATGGCGCTTGCTGCGTTGGACTTGGATGTCATGCCCGCTCCACTGATGAATATTAAATTTTCTGTTCAATTCACTTTCGCGCCAGAGACCTTGATGACCTGTGCCCACTTGGTAAATTCGGTTTGCAGGTGTTTGGCGAAGGCATTCCGGGTACTGCCGACCGCGACGCTGCCGCTGTTTTTCATGCGTGTCTTCATTTCGGTGCTTTGCATGATTTTTGCCGCGTGGCCATTGAGAAAATTAAGTATGTCAGCGGGTGTGCCGGCCGGTGCAAGCACGCCGTACCACTGGCTGGATTGATAACCTTTCAGTCCTGCTTCCGCTACGGTCGGCAGGTTGGGCATTGCCGGCAACCGTTCGGTTGTGGTCACACCCAGCGCGCGCAACCGGCCGCTCTCGATATAGGGGATGGCGGCGAGGGCGGGCATGAACATCACGGTAATTTCACCTGAAATGATGGCCGTGATGGCGGGGCCGGTACCGCGGTAGGGCACGTGCACCATCCGGGTTCCGGTCAGCGTCTTGAACAGTTCCGCGGCGAGATGCGGTGTGCTGCCGCTGGCCGAAGATGCGTAGTTCAGCTGACCCGGCCGTGCTTTGGCAAAGGCGATCAGCTCCCGCACGGTTTTGACGGGCAGCGACGGATGCACGACGAGGATATTCGGCGCATGCGCGAGCAGGCTGACGGGTTCGAAGTCCTTGATGGGATCGTAGGTGACATTCTTGTAGAGACTGGGCGTGGTCACGAAATTGGCGCCATTGACGAGCAGCGTGTAACCGTCTTTTGGCGACTTGGCGACGATTTCGCTGCCGATCATGCCGTTGGCGCCGGCGCGGTTATCAATGAGTACCGGTTTGCCGATGGCTTCGGACAGTTTCTGGCCCAGCAGGCGGCCTGCGGTGTCGACGCCGCCGCCCGCGGGGAACGGCACCACGATGCGCAGCGGGCCGGTCGGATAGTTTTGTGCCGTGGTCAGTCCGGCGGTGAGCAGCAGAATGGCAGCCAGCAGGCTGTGTGCAATGCACTTATTCATGAGTCAGTCTCCTTGCGTGTTTAGTTGATTCCCAGCAGCGCCGCGCCGGTGTCCCAGCCCACGGCACGCCGCTGATCGTTTGATAGCCCGTTGTTTTTATTAATAAAATTAACGGGGTCCGGATCGCGCAGCGGAAACGGATAATCGCTGCCCAGCGCCACCTGCCCGGCGCCGACTTCGATGCACGTTGCGCCATCTTCATTTTTTACGATTTTGATACTGTGTTGCGCGCCTTTGGCGATGATGCGATCCACCAGTGGTTTGCCGACGTGGTGGGCGTGTATATCGAGACAACGGGGTTTGGCGGAGGTCACGCCGACTTGCTCCGGGCGATGACTTCACGGATGCGCGCAGCAATGTCCTGTGGTTTTTCGGTGGGCGTGATGTGCCGGCCACCGGGTAACACGGTCAGGGTCGAACCCGTGATGCCTTGCTGCAGTGCTTCGGCCATGGCGACCGGCGTGGCGTAATCATCTTCGCCGACCACGATGGCGGTCGGGACTTTGATCGTGGACAGGCCGGCACGCAGGTCGGCGCTACCGAGCATCTCGCAGGTCCTCACGTAGCAATCGACCTTGTTGGCAAGAAACACCTTGATCAGTTTGTCGACAGTTGCAGTTTCTGTTTTAAGAAAAGCATCACCAAACCAGCGCGTGGCCTGGAACTGGACCAGTGCGCTCATGCCTTTCTGCTGGGCGGTTGCTGCGCGCTCACGCCAGGCATTTGCGGCTTCGGCGCCGTACCAAGCAGTGGTGTCGACCAGCGTCAGGCCATTGGTGCGTTGCGGGTAGTCGATGGCGAAAGCCTGCGCCACCATGCCGCCCATCGAGCAGCCTGCAACGATTGCTGAAGGCCATTGCACATGATCCATCAGTTCGGCGAGGTCACGGGCAAACAATTGCGGCGTGTAAGTCATCACCGGTTGAGCGGACTGACCATGACCGCGGCAATCGAGCGTCAGGATTTGCGCTTCAGTGGCCAGCGCCCGGACGACACCGTCCCAGATGCTGCGATCGAGTGCGAGTGAATGTACCAGTGCGACACGGGGCGCGTTGGTTCCCGGGCCAGCGTGCAGGACATAAGTGATGTCGCAGCCATCGGAAGTTTTGAAACGGTCAACCATTTGCTGATTTCCTTGAACATGAAGAACGAGGATTATTCTTATTCCTTACAAAACACATGACACCGTTCGGGCTGAGCTTGTCGAAGTCCCGTTGCCCTTCGACAAGCTCAGGGCGAACGGGATTGATTTATCACAAATTATTAAAAGTGTAATGAAGCAGATCATTTTTTCTGCCCAGCGCGCTGCCACGCCTTCAGCAGCACGCGCGCGCCGATTTCGACAGCCATGTTGCGCTTGTACATGGCTGAGCCGCGCACGCTGACCATGGGCTGTGCCAGGTCGCGTAGCGGCTGTACGGCGGCGCGGATACGCGCTTCGTCGAACGCGGTTCCGTGCAACGCGCCAAGTTCCAGCATGAGCGGCTTCCAACTGACCGAGCCGACCACCAGGCGTGCGGCGACGCATGATCCTTGCGCATCCAGCGTCACCAGCGCCGCGGCATTGACAGTCGGCGTTTCGACCACGCCGCGCGGCATGAATTTGATGAACGCGCTGCCGGAGCGGGTGGGCAGGGCGTCGACATCAACCGCGACCAGTAAATCATCCTTGGCGAAGCGCTGCTCGAAAGCCTCGGTCAGCGGGAGCGTGCGTTGCCCTTTGGCCGATGCAACCGTGACGCGGGCGTTGAGACCGAGCAGCGCTACTGGCAGATCGAAGCCGCCGATCAGAGGCGCCACGCAGCCGCCAACCGTGGTCATGCGCCGCACCCGGGTATGACCGGCGGCATCGAGTGATTCGGCAATTGCCGCCCAGCCGTCGCGCAACTTCGGCAGGTCCAGCAATGCCTGCTGGTTCACCGCCGAACCCATGTGCAGTGTGCCTTTGGACTGAATGGCGAGTTGCAGCAATTCCGGAACGCTGCCGGTGTAAATCAAGCGCCTGGCCTGTGGAAAGCCGGTGCGTTCGCGGCGCAGCGCATGCGACAGGCCGCCGGACAGTATGGCCGCGTCACCCTGCGCGTACAGCGCAACAGCTTCCGCGAGGGTTTTCGGTTTCAGGAGTTCGGGTTTGGAGGGGCGAGTGCCAGAAGGCGTGCCGGAGGACAGTCGCGACCAGGTGCCGCCCTTGGGCGGCGTCGGCGGCGCTATTTTTTCGTCCGCGTACATATCCGGATGCAGCGCGCGATGGATTTTTTCTGCAGTGATCGGCAGTTCGTGGATGCGCACCCCGACCGCATCGGCGATGGCATTGGCGATGGCTGCCGGAATCGCATCAAGGCCGATTTCCCCGAGACCCTTGGCGCCGAACGGGCCGGAAGGCTCGTAGGAATCGGCAAAGCCGACATGGATTTTTGGCACGAAATCCGCCGAAGGCAGTGGGTAATCGATAAACTGCGGATCGGTCGGCATGCCGTTGTGCCAGTCGAAGTGCTCAACCATCGCCAGTCCTATACCTTGCGTGACTGCGCCCTCAACCTGGCCTTGCGCAGCAGAAGGATGAATCACTGTGCCGCAATCGACAACGGCAGCGATTTCCCTGATCTTTACCTGACCGGTGCCGCGATCGACTTCGACCTCGACGGCCTGTGCCGCGAAATTGTAGGCGCCGGATTCGTTGCCGTAGCGGCTGTGATCCGGGAAATCCGAAGGATTGTCCCAGTTGCCGACGCCGACGATGGCTTCACCATCGCGCTTGTAGATGTTGGCGCGCACAATCGCGCTCACTGGCCGAAATTCGCTTTCAGCCCCATTTTGCGGGCCGATCTGGCCGTTGATGATGGTCAGCTCATCGGACGGTCGTTTGAATTGTTCGCTGGCAGCAGCCATCAATTGCCGGTGCGCTTCGGCGGCGGCGCGCTTGACGGCGTTGCCGGCCACGTAAGTCACGCGACTGGCCAGTGCGCCCAGCGAGTGCGAGTGGGTGTCGGTGTCGGGACGTGTGATGTCCACATCCTCGTATGGCAACCCCAGTTCCTCGGCGGCGATCTGCCGCAGCACGGTCAGCGCGCCCTGGCCGATTTCGCCTTCACCGGTGATGATGGTGGCGCGACCGTCTTCGTTGATGCGCACAATGGCTGAACTGCCGTCCCAGTCACCGAAGCTGCGGCGACCGTTGACGTGCACGCTGCAGCCCATGCCCAGTCCGTGGTTGGCTGGTTTGTTTTTACGTTTGCTTTTCCATTGAATCAGATCGGCGGCCTTGTCGATGCACTGCTTAAGTTCACAACTGGTAATGATGTGATTGTGCGGCGAGACATCGCCTTCCTCAACGGCATTCAGGCGCAGTAGATCGACCACTTCCATTTTCAATTCTTCCGCGGCGAGATCCCAGGCTTGTTCAACCGCCCAGTCTGCCGAGGGATTGCCGAAGCCGCGGAACGCGCCGGTCGGCACCAGGTTGGTGTAGAGCAGCGTTGATTTGGCGCGGGCGCAGGGATATTTGTACAGCGCGTCGTGGCGTACGGTTGCCGCGCCGAGTATGGCCTGCGATTTTCCGGTGTAGGCGCCGTTATCCGCCCACATGCGGATTTCCTTGGCGAGCACCTTGCCGGCTTTCGAAAACCCGAGCCGTACCCAGTAGCGCATGGGCATGCGCGGATGGCTGGCGAGGAATTCTTCTTCACGGGTATGAATCAGTTTGACCGGCTTGCCGGTCTTGCGCGCGAGGATGGCGGCGATCACCGAGCAGTTGTCATCACCGGACTTGCCGCCGAAACCGCCGCCGACTTCAGTCTGGATGACGCGGACCTGCGACTCCGGCAAGCCGAGCGCCGTGGCGTAGCGCCCACGGGCAAGAAACGGCGTCTGGGTGTTGCACCACATGGTGACGCGGTTGTCAGTCCAGTGCGCCACACAGCCTATGGTTTCGAGCGAGCCGTGCCATTGCCGCTGCAATTCCCAGGTGCCTTCGACCACCACATCCGAGGCCTTGAAGCCGGCATCGACTTCGCCGCGCTCGAATGCAAATTCATGCGCGACATTACCCGGCGTGTCGTCATGGACCAGCGGCGCGCCCGGCGCCATGGCGGCATCGAGCGACAGCACGGCGGGCAGCACTTCGTATTCGACAACGATGCGGTCGACGGCAGCGCGCGCAGTTTCGGGATCGGTGGCGGCCACTGCGGCAACTTCATCACCCACGTATCGCACACGTCCTATGGCCAGCGGATACAGATCAGGCCGGAACGCGCCCCATTTGCGTTTGGCGGTGTCTTCGCCGGTAAGCACCACTTTCACGCCGGGCATGGTGCGCGCCGCACTGATATCAATGGACTTGATGCGCGCAGCAGGGTGCGGACTGCGCAGCACGGCACCGTACAACATCCCGGGCATGTGCAGATCGGCTACATATTGCGCGGCGCCGGTGACTTTGGGGATGGCGTCGGTACGCGGTACATCCTTGCCGACCACCAGCAGGCCGGCTTCAAACTTGGGGTCGCGCAGACGGGGGTCACGGGTATTCATGATTTGACCGCCTTGTTCAGCAGCGCTGCTGCCTCGCGATAGGCGTCCATGATTTTGACGTAGCCCGTGCAACGGCAGTAGACGCTGTCTGCACTCATGCGGATTTCTTCGTCTGTTGGATTGGAATTTTTTTCGAGCAGCGACACGCACTGCATGACATGTCCCGGAATGCAGATGCCGCACTGCATTGCAGATTTATTGACGAACGCTTGCTGCACTGGATGCAGCACGCCAGCTTCTGCCAGCCCTTCAACAGTGCGTATGTTCGCGCCATCGCACAGCGCCGCAAGTTGCAGGCACGACGACACTGGTTCGCCGTTGACGAGCACGGTGCAGGTGCCGCAGGCACCGATGCCGCAACCGTGTTTGGTGCCGGTGAGCTGCAGGTCATCGCGCAGTACATCGACCAGCAGGCGGTCGGAGGATTTAAGGTGAACCTCGACAGGGTCGCCGTTGAGTGTGAATGTGATCAGCATGGGGGGTCGCGAGTGATGCGGGAAAAGTCCGAAATTATAGGCCACGCAGCGCTTGATGTTCCCCGTTTACCGTATTGCGGACAGTTTCTTATGCCACAGGACATGGACGAGGGGCGTTGCGCGCTATGATGCGGCTGGCGACGTAGTCAATAAGCGGGCGTCGTTCTGCCAGCCGGAGGATTAGTTTCTATGTACACAGAGAAAATCACGGTGCGCGTCACCGAAACCAGGCAGTTAATGGAAGTCGTGGTCTACGATAAACGCGCGTCGTCGATTCAGGTGGTGCTCGGCGCCGGCGTGCATAGTGTGAAATGCGAACTGACGCCTACCCGCAACGGAATGGCGTATGCCGGCTCGGCGATGGGCCGGGAAATCGTTTATGAGCGCAGCCGCGAACAGGTACAGGCTGATATCGACCGGCTGAATCCGCGGGAATTCACCCGGCGCTGAGCGCGCAGCTCAATCCAGCTGATAGAGCAGAATCAGCATGCTCGCGATGAGCATGACGCCAAAGGTCAGCACCATGCCGGCGGTGCGATAGCGGAATTTTTCCTGCTCCTGGCTGACACCCCAGGCATGCAGCAGCCGGCCGCAGACCAGTGCAATGCCCAGCAGGTGGATGTGCAGCCGTGGGCCATCATGCAGTTCCACAAAGTAAATCAACAGCAGCGTCAGAGGAATATATTCCGCGAAGTTGGCATTCACGCGCATAGCGCGCTGCAGTAACGTATTTCTGCCATCCCCGATTGCGACACGAAAGCGGCGCCGCAAGCGGATGGTGCGGATACTCAGCGCAATAAATATCAAGCCGAGGAGCGCGGCGTAGAGCGGGGTAATGGGCATCGTTGTACTTATTTTATTGGTTTGCGAAGCGTCAGCACCATGCAGTCGTACTGATGGTGATTGCCCTTGATTTTAACCGTCTCTTTGCAGCACAGTTTGAATTGCTGCAGCCGGGACCTTGATCTCGACGCCGGCACGCTCTTCCTGCAGCAGCATGGCCACACGCGAATCGCGCTCGGCCCAGCCGCGGTTCAGTGCCTCGGTCATGTCGGCATGGGCGAGGTTGGCGACGCGCATCGGTACGCCGAGTTCGCGCCCCAGTTCAGTGGCCAGCGTGACGTCCTTCAGTGCGAGTTTCAGCGCAAAGTCCGGCGGATCAAAGCTGCCCTGCAGGAATTGGCGGCCGAGGCGATCAAAGGTGCGCTGGCGACCCAATGAGCATTGGCGCACCGCGGCCCACAGCGCCAGCGGATCGACGCCGGCCTTGACGCCGACAGTGAACACTTCGGCGAGGGCGGTCTGGATCGCATATCCGGCGCAGTTGTGCACCAGCTTGGCAACCGTGCCGGCGCCGATAGGACCGATGTAGATGACTTGATCGCCGATGGCATCCAGTAACTTGCGATGTTCGTTGAATGCCTGTTCATCGCCACCGACCAGCAACGCCATCTTGCCCGTTTTTGCGCCGTGCGGGCCGCCGGATACCGGCGCATCCAGCATGGTGATGCCGTGCTCGGCGCAGCGCGCACTCAATGCGCGCACCACGGTCGGCGAATTGGTGGTGAGATCAAACCACACGCCGCCGCGTTTCATGCTGGCCATCAGATCGGCACCGACGGCTTCGGCTTCACGCGGTCCGGGGAGTGAAGTCAGCACGACCTCGACGCTCTTGCCCAATACTTTTACCGAGTCGGCCCAGGTTGCGCCTGCGGCAAGTACAGGTTTTGCGATTGCTGCGCGCAGATCATGCACGACGAGATCAACGCCTGCCTTGCGTAGATTGAGCGCCATCGCGCCGCCCATAGTGCCGAGTCCGATGAATCCGACTTTCATGATCATTCCTTTCGAGCCAATAAAATATCAATAAAAACAATTGGTTGCATGATATCTACGTCAGTATGTCCGGGTCACAGCAGTGTCGCGCATGACCGCTTCCGGAGTATTCAGATGCACAGTGTCGGTGGCATCCCCCCCAGCACAGGCTTGCAGGTACGCGCCCAGTTCGCGGGCGCGGGCGACCACGGCACGACCGAAATGCACTCTTGTCGCCGAGTAGCGCGGCAGGGCATCAGCGATATTGTTGTCGCTGTTTTTCAGCAGATCGGCCAGCAGCATTGCGTCGCCCGCGGCCTTGGATACGCCCATACCGCAATGCGGACGTGCGACAAATGCGGCATCACCCAGCAATGCGACACGGTCGAAGGCCATGGCCGGCGACTCCAGATCGAAGATGGCCTGAAAAAACGGCTGCCGGGTTTTGGCGACGACTTCTGCAAATTGCGGCGACAGTTTCTCGCGCGCAGCCCGGCGTATCTCGTCCAGCACTTCAGCACGGATCAGCGGCGGAGGAATGGACATGTCGTGTCGGTGGCCATGAATATCGGTGCACAGGCGCGGCAGTTCGCGTTCCGCTTGTGCCGGGCGGTACCAGACAAAATTGAAACAGCGTTCGCCGGCGCGGGTGGAATTGGTAAAACCAGCGACCGGATATCCCAGCATCTGCTCACCCGGTGCCAGGCTGAAGGCGAGTTTTGGAAACAGGTCGTGATGCGTGTCCGCAGTCAGCTCGGTTTCATCGACCAGTCCGCGCCAGGCGATGTAGCCGGCATAGACCGGACGCGCAGCCGGAACCAGTTGGCTGCGCACGGAGGAACGGATGCCGTCCGCGCCGATCAGCAGATCGCCTGTGGCTTGCGTGCCATTGGCAAAATGTACGGTGACGGATTGCGCGTCCTGGGATATCGCAGTGCAGGCATGGTCGAAGTGATAGCGGCCTGCCGGGAATGCGCTTTTCAGTAGTGCATAGAGCCGTGTCCAGGTTGTCAGGCACTGGCGGATGTCCCGCGTGCCGACCACCGCGCCGTTGTGGTCGAATGAGACACGGCCGGCGATATCCACGCCGAATGAGTCATCGATTCGAATGTCAATGCGCGTCAGTAAGTCGAGTAGATCGGGGTGGGGAACAATGCCGGCGCCGCGGCCGGCGAGTGTTTCTCCGGCCTGCTCGAATACCCGCACATCCCAGCCCTGGCGGTGCAGCAGGTTAGCGATAAATAAACCGCCGAGCGAGCCGCCGATCACCAGCGCGCGCGGTTGACGTTGCGCATGCGCCATAGTAGCTGGATCTACGCGGCTTGCTGAACTTCAGTGCCCGGATAGTTCAGTTCGATAGTCACGCCGCTCGGATCCTCGAAAAACACCTGATGCAGGTTCAGCGACGGTACAGTGCGTTCGCGATATTCGATATTGTTTTTTTTCAGCCGGTCGCGCATCTCGTTGACTCCGGTGGCGGCAAAGGCCATGTGGTCCACGGTGCCGGTGCCATTCAGCGTACCGAGATCCTTGTCGCCGAGATACTCCTTCAGTCCCTCGGGATCGTTGAGATCGATACCGATGATATGCACGACTCCCGTGGTCTCCGGATATTGCGGGCCGTTGTAGAGCCACAGACCGGGAAATTTAAAGGGCGGTCGGAAGCCAGCCTGGAACCCCATGACTTCAATGTAAAACCTGCGCGAGGCTTCAATGTCGAGCGTGCGGATCGAGAAATGATCAAGCTTTCCGATAGGCATGGTGTGGCTCCAGAATTTGTTGCAACTACATTACTGCAGCGGCGAGAATGCCGAGGGCATGACAATCTTGTTTTCCTGTGCGATCAGCGTGCCGTCCGGCAGATTGAGCTTTTTGGCGACGATGGATGGCGGCCACACGCCTGTGGCGAGGGCCTGATCACGCGCCTCGTTGCGGTGATTGAGCGAGGTGTAAGCCCAGATATGCGTGAAGCGGTTGAGGCCGCCCAGCTCGCTGTACCAGACGCCGACCAGCGGGCTGATCTTGGCGCGCGCGGGAATCGCCTGTTCCCAGATTTTCTGGATCTTGGGTAGATCGCCGGGCGCTACGGTGTAGGTGCGCATTTCGAAGTACGGGCCCATCTTGCCAGGTTTGATTTCCGGGGAAATAGGAAAGGGAATGTAAATTTCCGAGCGCATGTTAAGCAGAAACTCGCCGGTTTTCGGCGGCCAGTTTCCGGCCTGCATGGCTGCTGCACGAATTTTGTCCCGCTCAGCGAGATCTTTGTAAGGCCATACATGGATGATCTGATTCAGCGGACCAATCTCGGTATGCCAGAACGCCGCGAGCGGCGACAGTTTCTTGCGGTATTCGTAGGCCTCGCCGAAGCGCTTCTCGACTTCGGCTAGCGATTTGGGTTTGACGTCGTAGGTGCGTACTTCGTAAATCATGGTTTCCTCCGGATTGGGCGCTGCAGCGTGAGGCGGTGATTTTACCAGAGACTTTCAACACCACCGCTGGAGACCTCATTGCGCGTCGACTCATATTCTGGACACATGCGTCACGCATCGTGGAGTGCCGCGCTATGATGCTGAAAATAATGGCAGCGCGGTTTAAGCGTTTCCCCAATCTGTTCAATCCGGAGGCGAGCATGGCCAAGAAGCGATATTCGCGCGCGTCACAGCCGCGCAAGTGCAAACTGATCATCGAAAAAGACGTACAGATTCCG
This sequence comes from Betaproteobacteria bacterium, assembly GCA_032128415.1. GTDB lineage: Bacteria > Pseudomonadota > Gammaproteobacteria > Burkholderiales > SG8-41. Next base: position 37,724 of record JAQBGW010000063.1, read on the forward strand.
CTGCGCGACGGCACCATCCTCTACGCCGATGTGTTCCGGCCGAATTTCCGTGAGCGGGTGCCGGTGATCCTCAACACCGGGCCGTACCAGAAAGACAAGCTGTGGATGCCGCCGAAGGATCTCGAGGAAGACGCCAACCCGTACATGAACTGGGAGACCGTCAATCCCGAGTGGTGGTGTCCGCGCGGCTACGCCTGCGTGCGCGTCGATGTGCGCGGCGCCGGCAAGTCGCCGGGGAAATCCGACCCCAGCTCGTACCAGGAAGGGCTCGATGCTTACGACGCGATTGAATGGATCGCCAAGCGCGACTGGTGCTCGGGCAAGGTCGGCATGCTGGGCATTTCCTATCATGCATCTTCGCAGTGGCGCGCCGCCAACCTGCAGCCGCCATCGCTGAAAGCCATCATGCCGTGGGAGGGCCGCGCCGACCAGTACCGGGACCAGGCCTATCACGGCGGCATCTTTGCGCTGGGCTTCATCGGCAACTGGTGGCTGACGCATACCGCGCACCATCTGCTGGGCAAGCCGCGCAGCTACAACCCCGATGCGTTCCACAACGACATGATGTGGCAGTTCATGCGCAACGACCTTGACTCCGAATACTGGCGGTTGAGCAGCGCGCGCTGGGACCAGATCAAGGTGCCGGTGTACAGCGTCGGCAACTGGGGTGGCTTTTCGATGCATTTGCGCGGCAATATCGAAGGCTTCATGAACGCCGCGGCCAAGCACAAAAAGCTGCGTATCCACACCGGCTCGCATTTTCATCCGTTCCATGCCGAAGAAGGGCGCATGGATCAGTTGCGCTGGTTTGATCATTGGCTGAAAAACAACGATACCGGCCTCATGGACGAGCCGCCGGTCAAACTGGAAATCCGCACTGGCGGGAGCAAGAAACCGTATCCGTACCGCTTCGAGAATGAATGGCCGTTAAAGCGCACGCAGTGGACGAAGATGTATCTCAAGCCGGAGCGCACCAAGCCGGGCGGGCCTGATGCCGTCGAAGGCTTGCTGGCGAAATCAGCACCGAAGAACCGCGCGAAGCTGTTGTATTCCCCCAGCGGTGTAACCACTGCGGGGGTCGCCGGCGGCTCGTCGCTGTCCACCACGCACGGCAACACCGGGCGCACCGGTATTTCCTTCGTCACGCCGCCGATGGCGGCCGACACCGAGATTACCGGGCCGCTGGTACTCAACCTGTGGGTGTCGAGCACCTCCGAAGACATGGATATTTTTGTGACCATCCGCAATATCGGCCGGGACGGCAAGGATGTCTGCGAAGTCGGTCAGCACAGCCAGCCGATTCCCTGCGTGACCAAGGGCTGGCTGCGTGCCTCGCACCGCAAGCTCGACGCGAAAAAATCGCTGCCGTACCGGCCGTTTCACGCGCATGACGAGCGGCAGTGGCTGAAACGCAACGAGATCGTTGAATGTCGCATCGAAGTATGGCCAACCAGCATGGTGTTCAAAAAAGGCCACCAGTTGCGTCTCGACATACAGCCGCGCGACGGCCAGGGCAGTGCGCCGTACACGCACTACCACGCCGATTACAACGCCGGTGCGGTTAATGCTGTCTATGCCGGCGGCAAGACTGCGTCGTATCTGATGGTGCCGGTGATCCCGGCGAAGAAACGGTAAGCGCTTTTTTCAATCCTGTCATTCCGGCCAAGCGCAGCGCGAGCCGGAATCCAGATGGTGCTGCTATGCCCCGCTAGATTCTGGCATTCGCCAGAATGACGGCAGATTTATGCTGGATCCAGGGTATCGCGGGCCCAGGCCAGTACCGCAGTCAGTCGCGGCGGCAATACGCCTTCGGCTTCGTCGAAAGTCACCCAGCGCCATTCATCGTAGGCGGGCTGGCCGAGTTCATGCGCGATCGGCAGCGTCACTTCCGCTGTATTGGTGATTGCCAGGTAGTAGCGCGCGATTTCACCGGTACCGTAGGCGATGGTTTCCTTGTGCGACTCGGCCGAATCGAAGGTCAGATCAGAAATGCCAGTGCCTTCGGTGGCTTCACGCCGGGCGGCATCGTGCGCGCTTTCGCCTTCTTCGAGCAGGCCCTTCGGGAAATCCCAGTTGTTGCCCGACCGCAGCACCAGCAGGCGCCAGTCACCGCGGCGCCGTGCGATGACTACGCCGGTGGTGCAGACGACCGTCGCAGGAGCCATCACGGTATCTGGATCTTGCTGCCAGGTGCTCCCATGCCGGGAACCACGATTGATGAGGCCTGCTGGCGGCGCAGTTCCTGCAGTTCGCGCATGGTGCGCTCGACGCCTGCCTTGGCGGCGTCGCCGAACTGGGCGACGGCATCAGCGAGATCCTTGGCTTCAATTTCAAAATTGATCGGCAACGGGCCGGCATTGGTCATGATCTGCGCTTCACCGACATACAAGGTGGGTCGTGCGGTGTCGTCGCTGCCGTCGATCTTGAGCGGTATCATGCGGCGGATCGTACCGACTTTGCGGTCGGTCACGATGTCTTCGCGATACAGTGCAGTGGCATCCATTTTGGTATCGGGTGCGCCTTGTTCGGGTCGTTGTGCCATGGCAGTGCTTCCTGAATTGAATGAATGCGCTAGGGTATCAAAAACGCCCGGAATAGGGCACCTCCGATGCGATAATAGAGTCATGACCGGCATCACGCTGACGACCCGCATTACCCTGACTACTATCAATGCCCGCTACGTGCATGCCGCCCTCGGTCTGCGTTATCTGCGCGCCAATATGGGCGCGCTGCGCGAGGCGACGCATATTGCCGAATTCGTGCTCGGCGACCGTCCGGCGGACATCGCCGAACGGCTGCTGGCGGACGCGCCGCGCATCATCGGTTTCGGCGTTTATATCTGGAACGTCGAAGAAACCGCGCGCGTGGTGGCGATACTCAAGCGTGTGGCGCCGGAAATTACTGTCATCGTCGGCGGCCCCGAAGTCAGTTACGAGATTGAAAATCAACGGGTTTGCGAGCTGGCTGATTATGTCGTCACCGGCTGGGGTGATGTCACTTTTCCCAAGCTGTGCGCGGATATCGTTGCCGGTGTATTGCCGACCACCATGCCCGCGCAGAAAATTCACGCCGGCGTGCAGCCGCCAATGCGGGAAATCGCCTCGCCGTACGGTGAATACACCGATGAAGACATCGCGCGGCGTTTCATTTATGTCGAGGCCTCGCGTGGCTGTCCGTTCAAATGCGAATTCTGCCTGTCGGCGCTGGACAAGACGGCGTGGCCGTTCGAGCCGGAGCGTTTTCTCGGTGAACTCAAGGCCTTGTACGACCGTGGCGCACGGCATTTTCGTTTTGTGGATCGCACCTTCAATCTCAAGATTGCGGCGAGTCTGGCGATACTTGAATTTTTTCTGGCGCGGCTGAGCGACGACCTGTTTATTCATTTCGAGCTGATTCCCGATCATTTGCCCGAGAAACTGAAAGCCGCGATTGCGCGCTTTCCGCAGGGCAGGCTGCATTTTGAAGTCGGCATCCAGACTTGGGACGAGGCGGTGCAGGCGCGCATTTCACGCAAGCAGGACAACGCGCTGGCCGAAACCAATCTGCGCTGGCTGCGCGAAGAATCACCGGCGCTGATACATGTAGATTTGATCGCCGGCCTGCCCGGTGAAGACCTTGCCACCTTCGGCCGCGGTTTCGACCGGCTGCATGCGCTGCGCCCGCATGAAATCCAGGTTGGCATACTCAAGCGGCTGCGCGGCGCACCGATTGCCCGCCATACCGAACAACACGCCATGCGCTACAGCCCGGACGCACCGTATGTGGTGCTGGCGACGGACAAACTCGATTTCAGCGAAGTGCAGCGCATCGTGCGGTTTGCGCGTTACTGGGATCTCGTCGGCAACTCCGGGCGATTTCATCGCACCTTGCCTTTGCTGCTGACCGCTGCGCCGTTTGCACGGTTCATGCAATTTACCGACTGGCTTTATGCGCGCACTGGAAAAACCCATGAATTTGCACTGGAGAAATTGTGCGGCCACCTGTACGATTTTCTGGTGGGGTCGGGCGCTGAAACCACAGCTGTGGCTGCCGCAGTGGCGGGTGATTACGAAGCCTGCGGCGCCAAGGGCCGGCTGCCGTTCATGGCTGCAGGGGTGCGGCCTGAGCCCCGCGCTGGTGTGCGCGGCAAGCTGCGTCAGGCACGGCATGTGCATGCCTGAGCGAATACTTGAACACATAAGCGAGATGCGCCATGAGACGATTTGATCCACACGAACATTCCCGCAACGTGCTGGGCGAGAAACTGCAAACCTGCAGCGATCGGCCGAAGACCGGGTTTTTCCGTGACGGCTGCTGCAACACCGGCCCGGAGGATGTCGGCGTGCATACGGTATGCGTGGTGCTGACTGCAGAGTTTCTCGAATACAGCAAGGCACAGGGCAATGACCTGAGTACGCCGCAACCGGATTTCGGTTTCCCGGGGCTCAAACCGGGTGATCGCTGGTGCCTGTGCGCGCAGCGCTGGCGCGAAGCGCTCGATGAGGGTAAGGCACCACGGGTGGTGCTCGCCGCGACGCACGAAGCGTCGCTGGAATTTGCGACGCTGGCCGACTTCAAAAAATTTGCGATTGATTTGTCCTGAGGAGTAAGCATGACCGACATAGACGGCAAGACCCTGGCCCCGCTGCCCGCCGATGATCTGATCACGCTGACGCATATCATCTACGGCCTGCATGCGTTCAGTGCGCTGACGGGGCTTTCCAGCGCGGCGTTCATCGTCACCGCATTCCTGACCGGCTGGCCGTCGATCATTGCAGTGATCATCAATTACGTGAAGCGCGATGCGGTGCGCAGCACTTTTCTAGACAGCCATTTCTCCTGGCAAATCCGCACCTTCTGGTGGGCAGTGTGCTGGTTCGTGATTGCCTGGCTGATGATTATTACCTTCATCGGCGCGATCATCGGCATCCCACTGCTGCTGCTGGTCGGCATCTGGGTGCTCTATCGCATCATTCGTGGCTGGATCGCGCTGAGCGGCCGCAAGGCGATGCCGTCGCACTCATGAAGTAATGGTTAACAGGCCCTAATGTCCGTCCGCATCGACAAATGGTTGTGGGCCGCACGCTTTTTCAAGACGCGAACGGTGGCGCAGCAGGCGGTCGAAGGCGGCAAGGTCAAACTCAACGGCGAGCGCGTCAAGCCGGCAAAGGAGGTGCGCGTGGGCGACGAACTCGCGATCCACATCGGCGCCTACGAATGGATTGTTCGCATCGCCGGATTGTCGGACAAGCGCGGCACGGCAACTGTGGCGCGCGCACTGTATGCCGAAGACGAGGCCGGAAAGCTGAAACGCGAAGCGCAGGCGGCGCTGCGCAAATTCGCTGCCGACCCGGGACAGGATCGCCACGGCCGCCCGACCAAACGCGAGCGGCGGCAATTGGAACGCTGGCGTAGTGAATAGGTCGAATAGCTATTACAGGAGCAACATCATGAGCAGTCAGGACAAAACAAAAGACATCGATCTCGATGAGGCCGCGCGTCTGATTGATGCGATGGAGCGCGATCTTGGCAAAGTACGTGGCGATTCACAGGACGTGCAGCGGCTGCGCGATGAGGTGCGGACGCTGCGCAACGTGCTCAACTCGCCCGTGCAGCGTCACCACTGGGTCAGCGACAGCCTGCACGATATCCGTGGCCTGCTCGACGAAACCGTGGACGAGGCGGTCTATGAGGGCGTCACCATCAGCCGCTACGCTGCCGAGATTGCGCGCATACTCGGGCTGTAGGTAAAATTATAAAAATACCAATAAAAACAATAAGTTATATTTTAATCCCACAACGTACCCCTTCCGTTCGCCCTGAGCCCTTCGACAGGCTCAGGACAGGCTCTGTCGAAGGGCGAGGGGCTTCGACAGGCTCAGCCCGAACGGCGTGGAGTATTCAATAGCTACTGATTGTTCACCGCTTATCCCCGTTGCGGCCCTGCGCGGCCATCCTCGACCACGTAACCGGGCAATTGAAACACCTTTGAATGTTCATCCTGGGGATTGACGACGGCGTGGAAAGTGGTCTCCCAGCGCCGTGGTGTGACCTCGCAACGCGCGTAACCGCGGCGCGAGCCGTTGGCGTATTTAACGTGTGGGTTATCCGACAGCAGCGCCTCAATGCGCGCGTGGTTGGGTCCGAAGGAACTGATGGAGGTGGCGACAAATTCACTGGCGACTATCGGTGATTTTTCGTTGTCGAAATCGATCTTCAGTTCATTCGCCGATGCGAAATGCACGTCGCCGCCGATGACGACCGGATTGCGTATCCTGCGCTCCGCGATGAAGCCCAGCAGTTTTTCCCGCGCCCGCGGATAACCGTCCCAGCCGTCGGTATAGACAATCCGCTCCGGGCCTGGCTCGCGATCCGCCTGCGCCATCAGTGTGGTTTGCGCGATGACATTCCAGCGCGCAGCGGATTTAGTGAGCGCCTGTTCCAGCCAGCGCTCTTGCGCCGCACCCAGCAATGAACGCCCCGGCGTGGCGAGCTCGGGGCACTCAGCCACATCGACCTGATTGCCGCCGCCGCGGCCTAGCCGCGAGCACACGTGGTAATCGCGGTATTGCCGCAGGTCGAGCATCTGGATATTCGCCAGCGCGCCCATCGCCTGTGTGCCGTAAATTTTCATGTGGGGTCCGCCGGCGTAACTTCCGGGCGGCAGCGGCATGTGCTCGTAATACGCCTGATATGCCGCAGCACGTCGCCGCAGAAAGACATCGACCGCATCAAGATCCTGCGAGCGGTCGTTGGCGTAATCGTTGTCAACTTCGTGATCGTCCCAGGTCACCAGCCACGGACAGGCGGCGTGCGCGGCCTGCAGATGCAGATCAGTTTTGTACAAGGCGTAGCGGTTGCGGTAATCGTCCAGCGTGTACGGCTCCGGGGTGCTGACATAACGCACAAACTCAGATCTGCGGCCCCACGACGATTCGTAAATGTAATCGCCGACATGGATGACCAAATCCAGCTTCTGCTGCGCCATGTCGCGATAGGCCGTAAAAAATCCGTGCTCGTAGTGCTGGCACGAGGCGAGGGCAAAGGCGAGCGGGGTGTGCTGGTCCTCCGCAGCCGGCGCCGTGCGCGTGCGCCCGACGGGGCTAACCGCATCACCCACCATGAAGCGGTACCAATACCAGCGTGCTGGTTGCAGGCCGCGCGCATTGACATGCACTGCATGGGCGAAGGCCGGCACGGCGACGGCATCACCTCGTCCCACAATTTTTTTAAAACCTTCATCGGCGGCGATTTCCCAGCGCACGTTGACAGCGGCAGGCGGCATGCCGCCGCCGTGCAGCGGATCGGGCGCCAGCCGCGTCCACAGCACGACAGAATCATGCTGCGGATAACCGGAGGCGACGCCGAGAGAAAACGGGTTTTGGGTAAAGCGTGGTTGCGCGTACAAGCACGGCGCAGGCAAGGCGATTGCGGCGGAGAGCGCGGCGGAACGGAGCAGAAAATCGCGGCGGGTAGGAATCATGGTGGTGCGGACTATAACGCGCGGACGGTGATATCGGACCTACAAGGGGCAGGTGTATCCTGCGCCGCGTGGCAAGCTAATTGTTGATGTAACCTATTGTTTTATTTAATAATAATAGACATTCGCTGTGGACTCGGAAGACCAAAATAGATTTTTCCAGGTAATCAATTGAAAGACATGGGGAATTGCCGATAAGCCCTGATTCAGGGAGGGCTCAAGCCCGCCAGCATCAAGTTCGAGCGCTGAGTTTCGTGGACGTCCCGATGTTCAAGATATGGGGGGGCAATGGTCGTGGTAGTAGGCCTGACGGTGCCGATCGTGGCGCGCGTGGTGTTCGACGGTGCATTCAATCCGGCTATGCACAACCTGTGGCCGATCGAAATGTTAATTGCAATTTTAATAGGCAGTGCTGCGGCAATGATTAATGTGCTGCTGGGCAGCTTGGCGCTGAGGATGTCACGCGCGTAGCCGGAAGATCAACAAAGCGGTAAAGGATGCGCTGTCGGATGTCTGACCCGTTGCGCTATATTCGGGGTAACGGGCAGATGCGCCTTGAGTCCATTGTCCTGAATCCGTAACCGGGGGAGATCTGTGGAGCAGCCGAAATCCAGTATGGCAGTGTTGTTCGCTGATGTCAGCGACAGCACCCGCCTCTATGAATCACTGGGCGATACGATGGCGTTCGGTAATGTGCGTGAAATCATCGCGCTGCTGAAAGATATTACCGAGTCATGTCAGGGGCGGGTGGTGAAGACTATCGGTGACGGTCTGATGTGCGCGTTTCCATCGGCGGACGATGCGGCAAATGCCGCAGGTGAAATGCATAAAAAAGTCGCCTCGCTGCCGCCGCTGAAAAGCGGCAAACAACTGACGATCCGCGTGGGGTTTCATTTTGGGCCGGTGATCGAGGCCGGGGACGACGTGTTCGGCGATAGTGTGAACGTCGCTGCGCGAATGGCGGGGCTTGCGCTGTCCGGGCAGGCGCTGACGGACGCTGATACCGTTGCAGTGCTTTCGGCTGCGCTGCGCGCGGGCACACGTCAGATCAACGCGCTGCCGGTGAAGGGGAAGGCAGAAGAAATCGAAGTCCATGAATTGCTGTGGCAAACCAGTGATGACCGCACGGTGATCCCGGGTCGAGATGCTGTGCCGGTTACCGAGCCGCGCCGCGGACCTCGCATCAGAATCACGTATCAGGGTTGTGAGACTGCATTTTCGGAAACCATCTTTCTCGGGCGTGAGGCGGCCGGCAATCATGTGGTGGTGGAAACGCCGACCGCGTCCCGCCGTCACGCGAAAATCGAGATGCGTGCCGGCAGGTTCGTGTTGATTGACCAGAGCAGCAACGGGACATTCGTCGTCGTTGCCGGGTCGGGAGAAATTCTGCTGAAGCGTGAGGAGATCATGCTCTATTCAAGCGGCAAATTTGCCTTTGGTCAGAGCACTGCAATTCCCGGTGCCGAGGTCATCAGTTTTAATTGCGACTGACCATCGCCGGCCGGCGGTTGCGTACTAACGCGGATTTTTCTTTTTGTAGGCGGCGATTTTTTCGCGCAGATCAGTCAGTTCTTCGCAAGGAAGAAAGCACAAATCGTCGAGTGCTGCGCGCTGTTCATCCGCCTTGGCAAGATTGTTTTGCATCAGGTACAGCTCACCGAGATATTCCCGTGCGCCGCGGTGTTTCGGGTTGAGCGCCAATGCCTTGTCGTAATGCTTCAGCGCCAAATCGAGGTCGCCGGACTTGCGTAGTGCATAGCCCAGTAGATTCTGGATATCAGCATTCTTGCCGTCGCGCTGAGCGGCGGCGTTCAACGCGGTAATGGCGCCCGACCAGTCTTTCGCTGTAATGGCTTTTTTTCCTGCCAGGTAGCCGGGATCAACTTTTGCAGCAGCGGGCTCAGGGGTGTCAGAGGTGTCCATCGCGGCAGCTACGGGCACCTGCAGTGCGGCTATTGCACACAACAGGGCGGTCAGGAAGATACGCATAGAGGATTGCTCCTGTAGCAAAATTGAAGGGCGGTGACTCAGGCACAAACAGTGCCCGCCGTCATTCTATTCCTCCCCGTAGCGCAGATAAATGACGGGCGCGTCAGCCCGCCGTCAGCACCGCGTCAATTTCACCGGCGAATTCCGCGAGATCCTCTTCGCTGATTCCGGTTGCCTGCATTGCAGCTGCGCCGGCGCGCTGCCATTCCGCCCCCGGCGTGTCGCAGCAATGTTCGCGGTACAGTTTTTCGGCGACGATGCCGTGCGACACCATCATGAAACTCTGCGGCAATAGGGTTACCTCCCCGCCGTAGATGGCGTAATCGTGGTGGTGCTTGATGGCAAGGCAGCTCGCTGCAGACAGGTGCCAGGATTCAGCGAGTTCGGCACCGATGCTGGCGTGGTCTATGCAGAGTTGATCGGTTTCTATTTCCGTCAGCACATTCTGGGGATCGTTGTAGGCCTGATCCTGCAATTCCGAGTGATCGGTGAAATTGAGCATCATCACGGGAATGCCGCAGTCGCGGAACAGGCCATAGGTATAGGCGTCGTCACGGTCGAGCTTTTTGGTCTTGCGGGCGAGCCAGCCCAGAATGATGGCGATACTTGACGACGATTCCCAGTAGCGTTCCATTGCGGCGTTGTCTGTCACCGGAAAAGTCTGCTGGAACAGAAGCCGTGTGACCAGATGCGACACGTTACGCAGGCCGAGCAGTGACAGCGCCTGCTGGATAGAGCCGATTTTTTGCGACAGTCCGTAAAACGGTGAGTTGACGGTCTTCAGCATGGTCGCGGCCAGCGCGACGTCGGTGCCTATCAGCTTTGCGATTTTCGGGAAATCGGGTTCCTCGTTGCGCATCTGCGCAACCAGTCCGGTCAATACGGCCGGGCACGGCGGTATGCCCACGGTAGCGGTGATGTTCTCGGTTTCGCGTTTGACGACGGTGTTGTGCATTGCGGATGTTTCCTCGCAGCAGGGTGGACGCAGCAAACGCGGCGCAGCATGCGGCCGTAACGGCAGGGCCGGGGTGGAACTTTAGGCACAGCGTCGGCGCTACGATGGTGGGGCAGGGCGGTACAGCGAATGGAGAGTTTAACTATTTGATTTTAAACAATATTATGTTAGATTCGGCATTGAGCCGGAAAAATCATTATTCTCGTTTGCCATGCATGTCACTGAATCATTGAGGCAAAGCGGAATTTCACGCCCGACAGAGGCGGTTTTGCGGCGGCCTTTTAGGGCTTCTATTTCTAGTCAGGTTTCGCGATGCTCCCACTCTTTCGCTACTTCTCAGCAAAGAACGCTGAAGTGTTCCTCAATCGCGGTGAAGTTCTATTCTGGGCGAAACCTAACCTGGCGTTTCAACCTGATCGCTGCGCGGCGACTGCACGCGGGCGTTAACCATCCATGGACACATCAGTGCACCGAATAACAATCCTGTTGCTCCTGGTCGTCGCAGCCATTCCCGCCCATGGCGCGTCCCAACCGGATAGTGTCCGCGTCGACAACCTGCCCATGTACGGGCAGCCCGATGTAGAGCGCACGGACCACCTGAAACTTCTGGATGAGCATTTTATCGCCAACGCGGTCAAGACTTTCGGTAGCCGGGAAAAGGCGAGCCGGGACTGGTATGCGCAGGGCGAAGTGTTCATGAATCAGGGCAATCTCGATTTTGCGATGCGGCGTTATAACCAGTCATGGCTGCTGGATCCGAAGAATTACCAGCCGTATTGGGGTTTCGGGCGGGTTTTGTTGAGCCAGAAGAATTGCGACGAGGCATTCCGCCAGTTCGCGCGCGCGCGCGAACTGGTGAATGACGACCCCCGGAAAATGGCGCTGCTGTCGGATTCCGGAATCGCCTACGGCTACTGCGCAACGCTCATTTCGGGGAGTTACCGGGAAGCACGGGAAAAATTCTTTGAGAACGCCAACCGGCTGTTCGCAGAAAGTACGCGACTTGATCCGTCGTACGCGGTTGCATGGTTCCGCTGGTCACAGGTGCTGCTGGAACAGGGCCGGGCGAAAGAGGCGTGGGAAAAGGTGCGCAAGGCGCAATCCGCCGGATACCCGGTTCCGGCCGATCACCTCGTGCGGCTCCGGCGGCGCATGCCGGAACCGCAATGACGGCGACGTCAGGCAGTCCTACAGCAATCGCTTTACCATGAGCGGGTGGACTCCCGCTTGAACATCATCGGCCCTGGTCGCGTAGGGCGTACCCTGGGCCGGCTGATGCAGCAGGCCGGCCTGCATGCGGTGCAGGACGTGTTGAGCGCGGAACTCGTTACTGCGGAAAATGCCGTCGCATTCATCGGCGCCGGTCGCGCGGTACGCACCCTTGGAGAAATGGGTGCGGCGGATTTGTGGCTGCTGACGCCGCCGGATGCAGCGATTGCGCCGGCGGCCGCAGCACTGGCCGCTGCCGGACGCGTATGTGCAGGCGACATCGTGTTTCATTGCAGCGGTGCGTTGTCATCGACAGCGCTGGCACCGTTGGCAGTGATGGGTGCGCATATAGCCAGCGTGCATCCGCTGAAAAGTTTTGCCGATCCTGCGCTGGCGGTGCAGACCTTCGCCGGCACGTATTGCGCGGTCGAGGGTGATGCAGCGGCGCTTACGGCACTGACGCCTTGGTTCGAGCAGTTGGGGGCGCGGGTGTCGGTGATTGATCCCGCCGGCAAGACGCTGTATCACGCGGCGAGCGTGCTGGTGTGCAATGACCTGACGGCATTGATGGAGGCGGGTTTGCGTGCTTTTGAAAAAGCCGGCATCGAACGCGCAACGGCACAGGCCATGATGGAGCCGCTGGTACGCGAGACCATCGATAATGTTTTTGCACTGGGCACGACGCGCGCGCTGACCGGCCCGGTGGCGCGCGGTGATGCGGATGTGGTTGCCCGGCAGCTTGCGGCGCTCGACTCGCTGGATACGCGCATTGCCGATGCTTATCGCGCGCTGAATCAAATCGCGCTGGAGCTGGCGCGAGCGCAGGGCGGCGCGTCTGCAGCAGCGTTGAATGCCGTTGCGCAGGCATTAAAAAATATCAATAAAAACAATTAGTTACATCTCATATTTTGAGCGTATCGCGGTGGCGAGTGTGTTTTGGCCGCTTGCTACAATCGACCGATGCATAAAAACTCCAAGACCGTGCTGCCAGAGCACATGACCGTCGCCCCAACCACCGAAACCTGGACTGCAATCCGCGCACAAGTGCTGCGTGGTATCGCATTGAATCGCGAACCCGGCTACCACTTCGCCGGCAATTTTCTGGATCTCTCCTACGATCACGTTGGCACCGATTACACCGCGTTGTCGGTGGATGTACTGCCGCACTGCGCGGAAAGCGATGGTCAGTTGGGCGTGACCGGAATGGCAATCCTCGCCGATCTGGTGATGGCGGCTGCGGTGCGCGCGGGCCTGCCGCCGCATACGCGACTGGCGACAGTGACCATGAGCATGCAGTTCAGCGGTGCACCACGCAGCGGGCGGCTCGCGGGCCGTGGTGCGATGCACGGTTTCGTGCAGGGCGCAGCGGGGCGCCAGGGGATGAGCGCAGTGGAGATCAGCAACGATGCGGGTCTTGTGGCGACCGGCACTGGCACGTTCATGATCCTGAAACCACCCAAGGGGGTGGAATTGCACCCGGTACCGCACCGTCGGCGCGGTGAAAATCCAACGCCGGATATTCCTGGTGCTAATCTGCGGCCGGATGAAAAGAAAGTTCTGGCCACCGCCGATGCGGCGTTGGCAGAATCGCACGCGCATGGCGGCTCGTTTATTCAGCGGTTCTGGGGCGTACAGGCAAAGCATGTTGCGGGCGGCGCGCAATCCATAGTCAAAAACGGTGCACACATCGGCAACCGCGTCGGCCACGTGCAGGGCGGCATATTATTTGGGCTCGCCGCCGAGAACGCGATGGCTGCGCTGACGACGCATTGGGCGCTCACCGCGATTTCGGCGTGGTACATCAGTCCCGGCGAGGGCCGCGCGCTGAAAATAAAATCAAAAGTCGTGCATCACGGGCGGTTGATCGCCGTGGTGCAAACGCAGGTCACAGGCAAGGGCAGCGATAATCGCAGCCGCAAGGTGCTGGAAGTGATGACCACGCACGCGTACCGGGCGGAATAACACATGGTACTTCGCATGCTGGCTGACGAGATCAAATCCGGGAAGGCATGAGTAAGCTCTTCGTTAATGCCTTGATCGAACGCGCCGCCGCACCTTACCGTGCAGCAGGCCGCTTTACCTGGTACTTTGCGCGTGGAAAACTCGGAGGTGATCCGATATTTGCTGGATTGCTTGAATACGGGCTGATTCCTGATAATGCGCGCATTCTCGATATCGGCTGCGGAAAAGGTTTGCTGGCGTCCTGGCTGCTTGCAGCGAATGCCATGCAAAGCAACGGCAACTGGCCGGCGCACTGGCCCGCAGCGCCGAATCCGCGGTTCATTCATGGTGTCGAAATCATGCCGCGTGACGTAGAACGTGCGAAACGGGCGCTGGGCCATGCCGCGACATTCACTGCCGGCGACATGTGTAAGGTCGATTTCGAAACAACGGATGTGATCGTCATCCTGGATGTATTGCACTATGTCAGCGGTGCGGCGCAGGATAGCGTATTGCAGAAAGCACGCGATGCGTTGGCCCCCGATGGAACTTTAATTCTGCGCATTGGAGATGCCAGTGGTGGTCTGCCGTTCAAATTCAGTGTTTGGGTGGATCGTGTGGTGAGTTATGTGCGCGGACATCGCAATATCCGCCTGCATTACCGGGCATTGGCAGCCTGGCGCACCGCATTGGCCGATCTTGGCTTCACCGTTAGCGTGCTGGCGATGAACAAGGGCACGCCATACGCCAATATGCTACTGGTAGCCAAGCTGGGGCAGAATAGTCCCCTGCAATTCAAGGGGCGCTGATTGCCCCGATATTTAAAGCAATAGTTTTTCAATTACTTAAATGACATCACCCTTATTGGCCCAGTCTGCCTTGAAACCGCTCCTGCTCTCGCACTTCACGACAACCAGTTGTATTGGCCGGGGCCTCGAGCAGACTCTGGCCGCGCTGCGTGAGGGTCGCACCGGGTTAGCGCCGTGCGCGTTTGATACGGTGAATCTGGCGACGTTCGTGGGTGAGGTGACGGGGGTGGATGCGGTACAGCTTCCCGCGCACCTGACAGACTTTGATTGCCGCAACAACCGGCTTGCGTTTCTGGGATTGATGCAGGATGGTTTTGCCGGTGCGGTACGCGCCGCCATCGAAAAATACGGTGCGCAGCGCATTGGGGTGTTCCTCGGCACCAGCACCTCCGGCATTCTGCAAACCGAGCTGGCTTACCGGCGACGCGACAAGGTGAGCGGAGCATTGCCTGCCGATTTCATTTATGGCGCCACGCACAATACGTTTTCCGTTGCGGATTTCACGCGCCATTACTTCGGCCTGACAGGCCCGGCGGTCGTGGTGTCATCGGCGTGTTCGTCCAGCGCCAAGGTGTTCAGCTCGGCGCGGCGAATGATGGCGACAGGACTGATAGATGCGGCTGTAGTGGGAGGCGTGGATACACTGTGTCTGACGACGCTGTACGGTTTTAGCTCGCTCGGCCTGACTTCTGAGCAGGCCTGCCGCCCATTTGATGCGCAACGCAACGGCCTCTCTATTGGTGAGGCGGCTGCTTTTGCGCTGCTGGAACGTCCCCCGGAACAGCTGGATGCTGATGCGGTATTGCTGCTCGGGATCGGTGAATCCAGCGACGCCTATCACATGTCATCGCCGCATCCGGAGGGGCTGGGCGCACGCCTGGCCATGCAGGGCGCTCTGAAGATGGCGGGTTTGCAGTCGACAGACATCGACTATATCAATCTGCACGGCACGGCCACTCCCACCAACGATGCCGCAGAGTGCAAGGCAGTGCAACATGTATTCGGCCCTCGTACGCCATGCAGTTCCACCAAGGGCGCAACCGGGCACACCCTCGGCGCGGCAGGCGGAGTGGAAGCGGTGATTTGCGCGCTGGTTCTGCAACATGGCTTGCTGCCCGCCGGGGTGAACACCCGGCAGCTCGATCCGGCGCTGGATCTGGATTATCTGCTGGATAATCGTGAGCAGCCGGCAGCACATGTAATCAGCAACTCATTTGGATTCGGCGGCACCAATTGCAGCCTGATTTTTGGCCGCGCAAATTAGACTGATGTACTCACTCACCGCATACATTGAAGGCATTGGCTTGCTCGGTCCGGGTTTTACCGACTGGCCGAGCAGCCAGGCTGTCCTTGTCGGGCAGCAGCCCTATCAGCCACACAAGACTGTGCTGCCGTCCCCCGCGTCACTGCCATCGGCAGAACGCCGGCGCAGCGGTGCGATTGTCAAACTGACATTGGCGACGGGACTGGAAGCCGTCTCGGGAGCCGGTCTTGATGCGGCCAGTCTGCCCAGCGTATTTTCCTCGTCCAGCAGCGATGGTGAAAACTGTCATGCCATCTGTGAAATGCTTGCTTCGGATGATCGACAAATCTCCCCGACCCGTTTCCATAATTCCGTGCATAACGCCGCCGCTGGCTACTGGAGTATTGCCACCGGTGCGATGACCGCCTCATCGGTGTTGGGTGCGTTTGACGCGAGCTTCGGCGCGGGTCTGTTGGAAGCAGTAACCCAGGTCGTGGCAGATCACACCCGCATTGTTTTTCTGGCGTGCGACACCGCTTACCCGGAGCCGCTGTATAGCACCCGTCCCGTCCCTGATGCGTTAGGCATTGCGCTGGTGCTGGCGCCGCAACACAGCGCGCAGGCGCGGGCAAGAATCACGGTCAGCCTGACTGACGCCAGCGCAGACCGGTTCGACGATACCGCGCTTGAAAGTCTGCGCATCGCCATTCCCGCTGCACGCGGGATGCCTCTGTTGCGCGGTATTGCATTGCGGCAAGACAAACGCGTGGTGTTGGATTACCTCGACAGCGCGCGTCTCGCCGTGGCAGTCGCACTGTGCTAACCCGATTGGATCACGCCTGGATTGCCCGTCACATCCCGCATCAGGGCAGCATGTGCCTGCTGGATCATGTCGAATCATGGGATGAGCAGGGCATCCGGTGTCGTGCCGGCAGCCACCGTGCCGCGGATAACCCGCTGCGCGCGCATGGCCGACTGGGCGCCGCCTGCGGCATCGAATATGCAGCTCAGAGCATGGCGGTGCACGGGGCTCTGCTGGCGTCAGCGGGCAGTATCCGTGCACGGGCCGGTTATCTGGTCAGCGTGCGCGGGGTGCAGTTGCGTGTGGCCCGGTTGGATGACATCGTTGCCGATCTGCTGGTGGAAGCCAGCTGTGTTACACGCAGTGAAAACAATATCCTCTATCACTTCCACATCAGCGCAGCGGGGCGCCCGTTGCTGGAGGGACGGGCCGTCGTCGTGCTCAATGCTGACTTGCTCACATCCGCTGCAGGAGACGCTTCATGAAAAATGCTCTGGTCACTGGCGGCAGCGGTGGCATAGGCGCGGCCATCTGCCGCCGTCTGGCCACCGATGGCTGTCATGTTTACATCCATGCCCATCACGGATCGCAGGCCGCGCAGGCGCTGGCCGATGTCATACGTGCTGACGGCGGCAGTGCGCAGGTATTGGCATTTGATGTGACTGACGGCGCTGCGGTCGCTGACGTGCTGACCCCACTCGTCGAACAGCAGCCGATCCAGATTCTGGTCAACAATGCCGGCATTCATGACGATGTGGTGTTCCCTGGCATGAGCGCAGAGCAGTGGCGCCGGGTGATCGACGTATCCGTTAACGGTTTTTTCAATGTCACTCAGCCGCTGATGATGCCGATGATCCGCAGTCGCTGGGGGCGCATTATCAATGTGTCCTCCATTGCTGCGCTGACCGGCAATGCCGGGCAGGTGAATTATTCCGCTGCCAAGGGGGCGCTGAATTCGGCAACCAAATCACTGGCGCGGGAAGTCGCCAGCCGCGGCATCACGGTCAACGCGGTTGCGCCCGGTATTATCGATACCCCGATGAGCAAAGCCGCATTTGATGCCGCAGAAATCGCGCGCCTGGTGCCGATGAAGCGGGCGGGCAGCCCGGATGAAGTGGCAGACCTGATCGGGTTTCTGGCGTCAACCCGGGCGGCCTATATCACCGGGCAGATCATTTCCATCAATGGCGGCATGATTTAACGGCGGGTGACAGCATGATTCCTCCTGAAAAAAATCCAGTGCATGCGCCGCATGCTCCGCTGACCGATTACTACCCAACGGAGCAGGATCGGCAAGCCTATCTGCGCAAAATTTTTGACGACACCGCGGCGGATTACGATCGTATCGAGGCGATGCTGGCGTTAGGTTCGGGTTCCCGCTATCGGCGCCAGGCGCTGATCCGCGGCGGCTTGAAAACGGGCATGAAGGTACTGGACGTCGGTGTGGGCACCGGTCTGGTTGCAGCGCAAGCTTGTATTTTGGCCGGCAAAGCGGCCCTGGTTACAGGGGTCGATCCCAGCCCCGGCATGCTGGACGCCAGCAGATTGCCTGACACCATGGTGTTGATTGAAGGTCGCGCCGAATCTTTGCCTTTTCCTGACAATCATTTTGATTTTTTGAGCATGGGCTATGCGTTGCGCCATATCAGTGATCTGGGCGTGGCCTTCGGAGAGTTTGAGCGGGTTTTGAAACCCGGCGGACGTTTATGTCTGCTTGAAATTACCAATCCGCAAAGCCGTTTTGGGCGATGGCTGCTTAAAAACTATATGCGCGGCGTGATACCGTTGCTGACACGATTCGTTGCCAGGAAAAAAGATACCGTGACGATCTGGCGTTATTTCTGGGATAGCATAGAAGCCTGTGTGCCCCCTGAACAAGTCATGGCCGCACTAAGCACCGCGAAGCTGACGCAGGTCAAGCGACACTTGGAACTTGGCATGTTTTCAGAATATCAGGCGATCAAGGCTGATCCTGTCCAGGTCAGCTAACCATGTGATCCTGGATTTAGAGTTGTCCCCGCAAACGTCTTGCCAGTAAAACGGGTAAACGCAGTACAAAGCCGACCAACAGGCGCATGTGCATCCAGGCCAAAAACACGTTGTCGCGCAGGTAGTGGAAATGCGATACGCCACCTTCTTCAGCACGGTAGTAGTGAACAGGGGCGGGCAGATTGACTGGCTTGACCCCGCGCCAGCACAGGCGCACCACGGCCTCCGGGTCAAAATCGAAGCGGCGCATCCACGGCTGAGCGCGCATCACTTGCAGCAGCGCCTCAACCGGATAGACGCGGAACCCGAACAACGAGTCGCCAATCCCGGCCCACAGTGTTTCCAGATTGGCCCACCAGTTGGATATACGTCGCCCTTGCACGCGCAAGCTTGGCGCAGTGGCATCAAATTCCGGCACGCCCAATATCATTGCAGCCGGCTGTCTGGAAGATTCCGCCATGAACGCAGGAATACGGTCGGGCGGATGCTGGCCATCGGAATCCATGGTTAATACGTGACTGAATCCTGCCGCTGCCGCCTGTTCCAGGCCGTGCAGTACCGCCGCGCCCTTGCCCTGGTTGTGTGGCAGGACGATCACGCGCAGGCCGGGGTCTTGCGCTGCCAACGCCAGCAAGCCCTCAGCGCTGCCGTCGGTGCTGCCATCTACTACCACCCACACCGGGGTCCAGTATTGGCGTGCCGCCCGCACGGTTTCATAGACTTTGGCGCCGGGATTATAGCTGGGGATGAGGACGAGATGCGTGGTTGAGGCAACTCTCATGACGGCGAACCGGAAGTCAGTTTTGGCGCGTGGTCCGCCTGCGCGGTCAGCGAACCGGCCGGATAAAATGCCGATCCTTTTACCAGTTCATGCGCGAAGTAGCGTTCCAATTCAGCGTTGAAGTGCTGAGTATGCTGCGGTGGATCAAAGCGCCGTCCGAGACTTACCCGATAATGGATAGGCATGGGTGGTTTGCGGAACAGCGACCAGCCTTTGCTCAGATACAGTGAATCGGTTTCTATCAGTATCGTCTGCACGGGCACCTGTGCATGATTCGCGATCAGGCCGACACTCCCCTGGAGCGGATTTACCGGGTGCGAGGTGGTGCGGGTGCCCTCCGGAAAAAGCAACAGATGGCTGCCGCAGTCAAAATCCCGGGTTGCCAGCCGCGCCAGGTGCCGCGCCGGTTCATTGCGGATGTAGCGCGCCAGCCGCGCCCCCGCACCGAGAAAAATATTTTTCATCAGATCGGCTTTAAGCACGCAGGCGATATTCGGCAGACGTGAAATCACCATTACTGCATCCAGCAGACTCGGATGATTGGGCGCAATAATCAGTGACGGTTCGTCGCGCAGGGCGTCCAGCGCATCCAGGTCAAAGCTGAAGCGGCGCGACATACTGAGACTGGCAAGGTAAATTCGAAACCCCGCCATGATGACGTAACGCGCCAGCGCCCGTCCCCGGCGCTCGGACAGCAGCGGGTAAATAATCAGCGCAATCGGTGTCCATGCCAGACACAGTATCCCCAGCCAGATTACGCCGAGATAGATAACCAGGAAGTCATAACCATTCAGCAACACACGCAAGGTGGCGTGCATGATCAGTTCTGCCGGTCGGGCAAGGTTGACAGCGGAACCACGGCGGTGGCTTCGATTTCCAGCAGCAGATCCTGGCGGCACACATCAGCCTGCAGGTAAACTGCCCTGGTTGCGCCGCCCACGCAATGTTCCAGTTCGGTGCGAATCTGCGCCAGATCGGCAGGATGGCGCACATAGACCTTGTAATTCAGGCTGGCCAGGTCGAACTCGTGCCGGCTGGTCAAGCGGTTTGCCTCAGCCAGCACCGCCTTGATATTGGCCACTGTTTCGCGGGTTTGTGCCACGACATCGGCGGGATGCAGAGTGGTATGACCAACAACGCTGGCGGTGCCGGAAATAAGCAGCACCTGATCCTGTCCCAGATGCACCAGGCTGGCGCGGGAAAACGTCGGGCTGCGTGGGCCATATTCCTGGGGATACCGGTAGGCGCTGGTCTGACGCGGATTTTCGATGCACAGGGGCGCTGTACGTCCGGCCAGAAAGGCGATGGTCAACGGCCCATGCGCTGAACCCAGTGCACACGCGGCAGGGACATTGCCCACTACATCGCGTCCGTGGGCAAGGAAAGCGTCCTGCCGTCCGAGGTTGAACTGACGATAGCGCTCCAGTCCGAAGCTGTGGGTGTTGATGTCAGCGATGTAATTCCAGAAGCGGAACGGGAACGGGTAGCGCAACGTGTCGAGCAGCGCAAATACCTGACGATAGGCCGACTCAGTGGCTTGCTGTAACGGCGTTTTGTCAGTTCCGGCTTCGTACATTGTTTCAGGTAGTGCGATCACGCCAAACAAAACACTATCGTCATGGCGATAATGGATGGCACCGCATTGCCCCTGCGTCAGCTGTCCGTTGCCATGCCAGACTTCACAGATTGCATCGCCATCATCCAGTCGCTGCATGGGAACGTGTGTGCAGGGAATCCCCATATCATCTTGCATCTGGTTCTCGACGGCATCCGCAGAAAAACAAAGCGCGCCCAGCACGCTGTTTTTCCACTGTGCCGGTTGTTTTAAAAACGCCGTAATGGACAGGTTCACGCTATGCGGGGAAGAGGCAGTGTCGCGCATCAGTTCCTCGCCGTGCCAGTTTCATCCATAACCCGGATGTCGTGTTTGTGCATCCGCCAGGCCTTCAATGTGCGTCTGAAATTGAACAAGGATGCCGCGTAATACAGCCCTTTGAATAGCAGCAACGGGACACGAATCGGGGTTTTGCCGTACACGTCGCCGGCCAGCACCGAAAGCAGCGCCTCTTTTACACGAAAAATGTTGCTTGGCCCCATGAACATATTGCGCAGGGTGGGGTTAGTAATCCGATAAATAAACCATGAAAACGCCTTCGGCCCTATCCGCATCGTGTGGTCAAATTTTTTCAATGCGGCGGTTGCCTGCCGCGGGTCACGCAGGCAGGTATCCACGGCGTCTGCCCCGACAAAGGCGCTGTGCATAGCCAGCATTACGCCGGAAGAAAACACCGGGTCAATAAAAGTGTAGGCATCGCCCAGCAGCAGATAATTGCTACCGTGGGTACGATCGCACACGTAGGAAAAATTCCCTGTGGCTTCAGCCGGTGTGGTCAGCTGCGCGTGTTGCAGCCGCGCATGCAACGGCGGGCACAATGCGATGGTTTCCTGCAAAAACTGCCCGAGCGGTTTTTTGTTGCGTGTTTTCAGGTAATACGGCCAGGTCACCGCGCCGACGCTGGTCATGCCGCCGGCCAGCGGGATAAACCAGAGCCACCCGTGCTCGAACCAGAAAATAGTAATATTGCCTGCGGCCTTGCCCAGGTTGCGCTCGGCTCCTGAAAAGTGTGCGTAGATGGCGGCACTGTTGTGTTTCTTGATGCGTTGTTTGGTTTTGAAGTGATTGCCGAGAAAAGTATCGCGGCCCGAAGCATCCAGAACAAAACGCGCATGCACTGTTTCGATACTGCCGTCATCGTGGTGGGCTTGCGCCAGCGCGCCGGCATTGTCGGGTAAAAAATTGATGTCTTGTACCTTGCAGCCTTCCACAACCCGTGCATTTTTACGGCTGGCGTTGCGGATTAGAATTTCGTCAAACTCGGCGCGACGCACCTGGTAGGCCATGGGCATGGATTTGTCCATGGCATCAGAAAATTCAAACGACTGTTTGTGGTCGTGCCAGAGGGAGACAAATTCAGCGCCCCATTTCTCCATGCCGATGGCCTTGACGGCATCAGCCACGCCCAGCTTTTCCAAAAGCGGCAGATTAGCGGGGAGTAGCGATTCACCAATGTGAAAACGTGGATGGCGTGCTTTTTCCAACAAGGTCACGCGATAGCCACGCTCGGCGAGCAACGCTGCTGCTGTCGAGCCTGCGGGCCCACCACCAATGATTAGCACGTCGCAACCCGAAGCATGGGTGCCAGGCGATTCGGAGGAGGGGGTCATGGCTTAACCTGGTTTGTTACTGTTACGCTTCCTCTCAAATTGTATCGCATTACTTCTGGTAATCTTGGTGTTCTGATATGTTCAGTATGACAGGGCTTGGGCTGGCCAGAGGATATGGCGTCATATGTAATTTTTCGAATATTGCCGCTGCTTTTCGGGGCAATCCAACCGGTCACTACGGCAGACCGGTTCTTTTTAAACTCTTAAAAAAATCGCCCAAAAAAGAGGACAATATCGATGCGTTGCGGCAGGCAGCATTACAATTGCCATGCATGTTTAATGCGCGATGTGTGCGATCAGCCGAAATAACCAGTCACAATCACCGATATGTCGCAGTGCCAGCAAACCCTTTTTTGAGTATACGGGCAATAAATACCATGCAAAATAGCCAGAAAACTGCAGCCCCCAGTACAGCGGACTTGCAACGCGAAGTCGCTGAATTAATGGTCGAGTGTCTGAACCTTGACGTCACGGTCGATCAAATTAATCCTGACGCCCCATTGTATGGTGATGGCCTGGGCCTGGATTCAATTGATGTGCTGGAAGTTGCGTTGGTGGTTTCCAAGCGCTACGGTTTGCAACTTCGTGCCGACAGCGCAGACAACCAGCACGTTTTCAGCTCGCTGCGCAGCCTCTCCGATTATATTGCCACCCAGAGAACGACCTGATGTCACGCCGCATCCTGCGCGGGCTGGGTATCGCCGCGCTGGTGATCGGCTACCCGCTGCTGGCCCATTACACGAATCAAGCCGCGAATGGCGGTAGCCTGGGCGCATGGGTTGCCGTTACGCCGGTGGTGCTGATAGCCCTGGTGCTGGCCTGGCGTTCGGCTTGGCGCCTGGTCATGCTTGGTCTGCTGGTGTTGATGTGTACCACGCTGTGGGCCGTATGGCCGACGCTTGAACAGCATTACGGATTTGTTTACTGGCTGCAACATTCGGGTTTTCAACTCGTTCTGTTCATGACTTTCGCCCGGACTTTGACCGGCGGGCGGAAACCGATCTGTACCCGGTTTGCGGAGGCGGTGCATGCGCCACTGACACCGCAGCATGAAATTTACGCGCGCCAGGTTACGATTGCGTGGACCCTGTTTTTTGCTGCGATGGCATTGATATCCACCGCGCTGTTTTTTTTGACGACTCTCGCCACTTGGTCGGTTTTTGCCAATTTCATGACCTTGCCTTTGGTCGTCCTGATGTTCGTGGCTGAATATCTGGTGCGCCGGCGGTTATTGCCCAATATGCGGAATACGCACATCCTTGATGCGGTGCGGGCATTCAGAAATACTCTCGTGAAACCACGTAGCTAGCTGCGGTCGTACCCATGCCCTCACTGCCCCTGGTATCGCATATTTCCCCGGACAGCATCGTTGCCTGGCGCGAAGACGGTCCTGTTACGCTGCGCCGGTTCCTCTCCGAGGTCTACCAGCTTGCCGCCTTGTTTCCCGCGGGAAATCATTTACTCAATCTGTGCGGGGATCGTTATCGCTTCAGCGTGGGTCTGGCCGCCGCCATTGTGACCGGTAAAATCAGTCTGTTGCCGTCCACCCACACGCCGGGAGTGGTGCGCCAGATCAAGGCTTTTGCGTCGGATGTATTCTGTTTGACCGACAGCGATGCAAGCGCAGTGGAGTTGCCCCGGCTGCGCTACCCGGCCATGGACGCCGTTGACCGTGAGGGTGCATTTTCTGTTCCGCAAATTGACGGCGAGCAATGTGTCGCGGTGGTATTTACCTCAGGTTCGACCGGCACTCCGCAACCGCATGCCAAAACCTGGGAGGGGTTGGTCGGCAGCGTGCAGGCCGAAGCATTGCGCCTGGGGCTGTTGCCTGATTCAAACTGCACCATAGTCGGCACCGTGCCGCCCCAGCACATGTACGGATTTGAATCCACGGTGCTGATGGCCTGGAGCAACGGTAACGCGTTCTGTCATGCACGGCCGTTTTATCCGGCCGACATTTGCCAGGCGCTGGCGGCCGTGCCTGCGCCGCGCGTGCTGGTATCTTCGCCCGCACATCTGCGCGTCTTGCTGGATGCTGGGCTGGGACTGCCGGAAATTTCATTGGTGGTATCCGCCACCGCGCCCCTGTCCACCCGGTTTGCGCAGGAAATCGAGTCGTTTTGCAGTGCCCCGCTGATGGAAATCTACGGCAGCACTGAAACCGGCCAGATTGCGACCCGTCGTTCCACGCGGACAGCAGAATGGCAGCTGCTCCCCGGAGTAAACCTGGTTGTGGAGGGTGATCGCGTGTACGCCTGTGGCGGCCATGTCAAAACATTGACTGCCTTGAGCGACTTCATTGAACCGGTGGCAGAAGGGAATTTTTTACTGCATGGGCGGATCGCCGATCTGGTCAATATCGCAGGCAAGCGGCACTCCCTGGCGAGTCTCAATCATCTGCTCAACACCATTCCCGGTGTGATGGATGGTGCTTTTTACATACCGGAGGAGGCCGGACCCGACCGTATTACGCGACTCGCCGCCTGCGTGGTGGCCCCCGGCATGGATGCATCACATCTGCTGAGCGCGCTGCGCGAGCATGTGGATCCGGTATTTCTGCCGCGCCCCCTGGTGTTTGTCGATGCCCTGCCGCGCAACAGTACGGGCAAGCTGCCGCGTGAAGCACTGCAGACGCTGTTCCAGGCGCACAGCGCACGGAAATCCGCAATGAATGGTGTTACGCACCGGACAGTTCCGGTGGACCACCCCGCATTTGCCGGACATTTCCCCGGTAATCCCATACTTCCCGGTGTGGTGCTGCTGGACATGGCCCTGCTGGCCATCGCCATTTCCGCTGGAACCAGGTTGGATGCCTGCGAGATCGGTGCGGTCAAGTTTCTGCACCCGGTCCATCCGGGAGACCAACTGGAGATCCGGCATCAGTTCTCGGCCGGTGGCGCCATCCGGTTCGATATTGCGGCTGGTCCGTGCAAAATTGCCAGTGGCAATATCGTGCCGCGAACCGCCGCATGACACCGCATCCGGGATCTGAACAGGTGGCTGCCTGGACGCACACCCCGGAGCGCAGCAACATGCTCCTGTTGCGCGTCATGGTGTGGATTTCAATGTGGCTGGGGAGGCGTTTGAGCCGTGTCGTGCTGCATTTCATCGCCGGTTATTTTCTGCTGTTTGCCCCGACCAATCGTCGTGCATCAGGAAAGTATCTCCGGCGTGCGTTGAATCGCCCCCCCCGCTGGCGCGACCTGTACCGGCATTTTTTCACTTTTGCCGCTACCATCCATGACCGTATCTATCTGCTCAAGCGCCACTTTGACCTGTTTGAATTTGAAGTGCATGGCGAGGAGGCGCTGCGCCGACTGCTCGCCGATGGCAAAGGTCTGTTCCTGATCGGTGCGCACCTGGGCAGCTTCGAAGTGATCCGTGCGATCGGCTGGAAACATGCAGATTTGCGGGTTGCCATGGTCATGCATCAAGGCAATGCGCGAAAAATCACTACCACACTGTCAACCATCAACCCGCAGGCTACGCAGGATATTATCGAACTGGGGTGCATTGATACCATGCTCAAAGTTCGGGAGCGGCTGGATGAGGGGGGGGTCGTCGGTATGCTGGGAGATCGCACTCCGGGTGGGGAAGCCCTGCGCTCCGTGCAGATTCTGGGTGCTGCCGCCAATTTGCCAATTGGACCGTTCCGCATGGCAGCCATGCTGCAGCGCCCGGTGGCTTTCATGACCGGGCTGTACCTGGGGGGCAACCGTTATTCCGTACATTTCGATTTATTGGCTGATTTTTCCACCGTTGCTCGTGATCAGCGGGACGCAGCTGTGGATGCGGCCATCACCCGCTATGCCGCGCTGCTGGATCGATACTGTCGTATGGCGCCTTATAACTGGTTCAACTTTTTTGAATTCTGGCAACCGGAACCCGTTAAACCGGCTGCGGCGCCATGATCACGCTACGGTCAATTTGTGCTGTTTCATGCCTGCGCACCATACGGTGTGTACTGGTGGCTCTGGCGCTGATGCCGGTAACCGGTAACAGTACCGCAGCTGAACTGGATATCGATCAGCTCATGCAGGGTCTGGCGCAAACGCGGTCCGGACATGCCGGTTTTGTCGAGAAAAAATACATCGCCATTCTCGACCGGCCGGTGGAATCCTCCGGGGAGCTGTTCTACAGTGCGCCGGACCGCCTGGAAAAGCACACGATCAGGCCGAAACCCGAATCCATGATTCTGGATAACGACACGCTGGTCATCGAGCGTGGCCGCCAGAAACATTCGTTGCAGTTGCAGGATTATCCTGAGCTGGCGACTTTCATCGACAGCATCCGCGGCACCCTGGCGGGGGACCGCAAGGCGCTGGAGCGCAACTACCGACTCAGCCTGGAGGGCGGCGTCGAGCGCTGGACTCTGCAATTGCTGCCGGTCGATGAAAAAATGCAGGCGATCATCAATCGCATCCGCATCACGGGGGTACGCTATACAGTACGGAGCATTGAAATCAATCGAACCGATGGCGACAGTTCGCTGATGCTCATAGAACAATTGATGCCCCGGTGATGGCCACTCCGCTACGGCGCAGCCGGACTGCAATAGTCCTGTGGCTGGCGTTTCTCCTCGCCTGCAGTCTCGTGATCAGCCGCAGCCAGTTCACCACTGATCTGTCGGCTTTTTTCCCGCGCAGCCCGACGCCGGCGCAGCAGTTGCTCCTGGATCAGATACGCGATGGTCTGGCCTCGCGCCTGATTCTGGTTGGTATCGAAGGTGCCGATGCTCACACCCGCGCCGTGCTGTCAAAACAAATGGCACTGCGGCTACGTACTGATGCCGCATTCGTATCCGTAAACAACGGCGAGCCTGTTAACGATGGACGCGACCGGGATTTTCTGTTCAATCATCGTTATCTGCTAAGCCCTGCAGTGACGCCCGAACGTTTCAGCGCACAGGGCCTGCATGCTGCCTTGGAGGAGAGCATAGATCTGTTGTCTTCCTCCGCCGGCCTGCTGGTGAAGTCGCTGTTGCCACGCGATCCGACAGGTGAAATGCTCGCCCTGCTCACCCAGCTCAACAGTGGTTCCCGCCCGCGGTTGGCAGAGGGGGCATGGACCTCACGCGATGGGGCGCGGGCGCTGATGATGGTGCAGACTCGCGCCAACGGATCTGATATCGATGCACAGCAATACGCGATGGCAGCAATCCGGAATGCTTTTGCAACGGCATCGGGCGCAGCGCCTGCCGCCAGGCTGGTGATGACCGGGCCCGGTGTATTTTCGGTAACCTCCCGCGAAACCATCAAGAGTCAGGTCAAGCTCTTGTCTGCCTGCGGTTTCCTGCTCATTGCCTTGTTGTTACTGCTGGTTTACCGGTCCTTCACCGCCCTGGTATTGGGTTTTTTGCCGGTCATTACCGGCGTGATGGCGGGTATTACTGCGGTCAGCCTGGGTTTTGGCACAGTGCACGGCATTACGTTGGGGTTCGGCACTGCATTGATCGGCGAGGCGGTGGACTATTCAATCTACCTGTTTGTGCAATCAGAACGGGGCAGTGCGGATCGACAGCGCTGGATCAAACAATACTGGCCCACCATCCGACTCGGGGTATTGACCTCATTATTCGGTTTTGCTGCACTGCTGCTGTCTGGTTTCCCAGGGCTGGCACAACTTGGCCTGTACTCGATCGCCGGTCTGATCGCGGCGGCATCGGTGACCCGATTCGTTTTGCCGCATCTGTTGCCTGCGGATTTCCGCATTCATGATATTTCGGTCACCGGGCTGTTCCTGTCTCGCGTGTTACGGCGCGCCGCCGTGTTGCGCTGGCCGGCCGTAATACTGCTGCTGGTCGCCGGCGCCATCCTCGTCGAGTACCGTGCCAATTTGTGGAATGACAAAATATCTTCGTTGAGTCCGGTATCCCAGGCGGACGTGGCGTTGGATGGCAGTCTGCGTGCTGACGTGGGGGCGCCGGATGTGCGTTATCTGGTGGTGGTGTCCGGCGCGAGCCGGGAATCCGTGTTGCAGTCTGCCGAGCGGGTCTCCGCCCTGCTGCAAACACAAGTTAACCGGGGTGAGCTTGCCGGCTTCGAGAGCCCCAGTCGCTATCTTCCCAGCATGGCGACGCAACGCGCCCGTCATGCCAGCCTGCCGCTCCCCGCTGTGCTGGCGACGCGGCTGACGCAGGCAGTTCAGGGGTTGCCGGTGCGCGCACAACTCTTTGCCCCGTTTCTTGCCGATGCCGCAACCGCCCGTAACCAGCCGTTGTTGCAGGCCGCGGACCTGGAGCAGACCTCGATGGGTATGGCGGTGGACGCGCTGCTCCTGCAGCGGGGTGATCGCTGGAGCGCCTTGTTGCCGCTTACCGCACCTCGGAATGCCGGGATCAACGCCAGCCGGATTCAGGCTGCATTGAGTATGATGGATTTGCCGGACGCACTGTTTGTGGATATGAAGGCCGAATCGGACCGTTTGTATTCCGGATATTTGCGTGAAGCCATTTCTTTGTCGCTGGCCGGACTGGCCGCCATCATCGGATTGTTGCTGCTGGTGTTTCGCTCGCCACTGCGTGTGGCAAGAATCATCACGCCGCTGCTGGCTGCAATTATTACCGTGACCGCGGGTTTGGCTGTGTTTGGCCAGCAATTGATTATTCTGCATCTGATCGGGTTGCTGCTGGTGGCAGCGGTAGGCTCCAACTACGCCTTGTTTTTTGAGCGGGATGAACGCCCATTGCCGTCCGGCACTGGAGTCAAGGGCGAAATCGGCCCGGTTGTTCCTGCCATTTCGCCGGGCACCCTGGCTTCGATGCTGTTCGCCAACCTGACCACCGTCGCGGGTTTTGGACTGCTGGCGTTTTCCAGTGTGCCGATATTGCAGGCCATGGGCGTGACCGTGGCGCCCGGCGTGATTCTTGCGCTGATTTATGCGGCAATTTTTGCCAAACAAACCAATGCCTGATGCACGCTGGCAACCCACGCTGTTGATACGTACATCCATAGTGCTGCATTTGCTGGCTTTGTTGGTGCTCATCGCGGAGCCCGGACAGTGGCGCTGGGTGCTGGGCGCGGTGCTGGCCAATCATGCCCTGCTCACCATGGTCGGGATGTGGCCGCGCAGTCACTGGCTGGGGTCGAACTGGACACGGTTGCCCGCCGCAGCCGCCGCCAGAAATGAAATCGCGCTGACCATAGACGATGGTCCTGATCCCGTGGTGACTCCCCAAGTGCTGGAAATTCTCGATCGTTACGCAGCCCGGGCCACTTTTTTCTGCATTGGTGAAAAAGCAGCGCGTTATCCTGATCTGTGCCGGGAAATCCTGCGCCGCGGCCATGTCCTGGAAAACCACAGTCAGCATCATCGCCCCACTTTTGCTTTCCTGGGCTATGCCGGCCTGATGCGTGAATTGCAGGCCGGCCAGGAGACACTGAGCGCGATTGCCGGTTGCCGCCCCATGTTCTTCCGCGCACCTGCCGGACTGCGCAATCCCTTTCTTGATCCGGTACTCAATCGATTGGACTTGCGGCTTGCCAGTTGGTCGGTACGTGGTTTTGATACCCGTATTGGTGATGCTGAACGCGTCAAAAGCAGGTTAATGCGCGGCCTGCAGGCGGGCGCCATTCTGTTGCTGCACGACGGCAATGCCGCGCGCACGTCAAAAGGCATCCCTGTTATTCTCGAAGTGCTTCCCGCTGTTCTGGCTGCTGCCGCAGCAGCGAATCTGAAATTGGTCACCTTACGTCAGGCCGATGGTGATTTCAAATCACGGGAGACGACATGAAATCTGAAGTGGCGTTGTATGTGGACGAGGATCTGGGCAGCTATGGCTTCCCCGACGGGCATCCCTGGGGTACGGATCGCCAAAATGCATTCTGGAAAGAGGCGACCAAACAGCAACTCGACAAGGCGGCAGCGCTGTGCGGTTCGCGCGCGGCGACGACTGAGGAGATCGAACGCTTCCATGGCGAGAAGCATGTGCAGCGGGTACATCAACTATCCAGTCGCGGTTACGGCTCGATTGATGCCGGTGATACGCCGGCGTTCCCCGGCGTCTATGAGGCGTCGGCCCATGTCGTCGGCGCTGCGCTCGACGGATTGCAGAAAATAATGGCGGGCGACGCGCTGCGCACATTCCAACCCATAGGCGGCTTGCATCATGCGTCGCGCGAAAACGCTGCCGGTTTCTGTGTGTTTAATGACTGTGGCGTGGTCATCGATACCCTGCGCAGCGAATACGGCATCCGGCGCGTCGCTTATGTCGATATTGACGTGCATCACGGTGACGGCCTGTATTACCCGTACGAGTCCGATCCGGATCTGGTATATGCCGACATCCACGAAGACGGGCGTTTCCTATATCCGGGCACCGGCGCGGATACCGAGCGCGGCAAGGGCGCGGGAGCAGGACTGAAGCTCAACATCCCCATGCAGCCCGGCGCCGGCGATCCGCAATTCATGGCGGCGTGGGAGCGCGTCGAAGCCCATCTGCGGCTGCACAAGCCCGAATTCATTGTCTTTCAGGCAGGGGCTGACAGCATCGCCGGCGATCCACTGGCGCATCTGCAGTACACACCGGCCGCGCATGCACACGCTGCGCAGCGCCTATGCGTTTTGGCAAACGAAATGTGTCAGGGTCGCATCATGGGTTTCGGCGGCGGGGGTTATAACCGCAACAACCTCGCACTGGGCTGGTGCGGAGTATTGAACGCGTTCATCCGTGGTTCAGAATAGAGAGGCCGCAAATCAAACTCAGCGTCCTCGACCAGTCGCCGATCATCAGCGGGCACAGCCCGCAGCAGGCCATTCAGCAGACCATACGTCTCGCGCAGGCCGCGGAGAAGCTGGGGTATTACCGCTACTGGTGCGCCGAGCATCATTCAGTCATGGCGCTGGCCGATCCGTGTCCGGAAATTCTGGTGACGCGCTTGGCTGCAGCGACTTCGACCATCCGCGTCGGCACCGGCGGCGTACTGCTGCCTTACTACAGCCCGCTGAAAATTGCCGAGCAGTTCCGCATGCTCGAAGCTTTGTTTCCGGGACGCATTGATCTGGGCATTGGCCGCGCGCCGGGCGGTGATCAGGTCACTGCGACAGCCATGGGGCAGGGGCGCTATCCGTCGGCGGATGATTTTCCGGAGCAGGTGCAGTATCTGGCCGCGTACCTGGATGATGATTTACCGGAGGGCCACCCGTTTGCCCACGTGAAAGCGCAGCCCGCCGGCCCGCATAGCCCGCAGATATGGCTGCTTGGCTCATCGGACTACAGCGGCGCGCTGGCGGCGCAACTGGGATTGCGTTTTGCGTTTGCGCATTTCATCAGCGCGCGCGGCGGTGATGTGGTGATGCGTGATTTTAAAGAGCGTTTTCAACCTTCAGCGCGCGAACCCCAGCCGCAGGCGCTGGTGTGTGTGTTCGTGATCTGCGCTGATTCGCAGGTCGCGGCGGAGCGATTGGCGCAGAGTGTCGATCTGCGCCGGCTGAACATGGATTACGGTGTGAACGCGCCGGTACCGACGCCGGAAGAAGCCGAGCGTTACCCGTACACCGATGTCGATCGTCAGCGCATTGCGCATCACCGTCGCCGGGTCGTTCTGGGTGCGCCGGCTGTCGTCAAACAGCGATTGCTGGAGATCCAAGCCGAATTTTCTGCCGATGAACTGATGGTCATTACCATCACCGGTGATTACGACACGCGCTTGCATTCATATGAGCTCGTCGCCGACGCCTTTGGCCTTGGTCATCCGTAGTATCCACAGCCGCATTGCAGTTGCGGTTGCAGGAGGGGCATACTGGAAATGGTATGTCCTTTTTCTTTGGCGGAATGATTCCTGATTATTGGGCGCGTAGCGGCGTGACTGTGCTGCGTGCCGGCATCGCCTGTGTCTTGCTGGGGGTTTGTATGAATACCGAAGCTGCTGATAATTTCGATGTGCGCCGTGCCGTCATGATTGCCGAGATCGGGCGGATGGCGCATGACTCAGCGCGCGAGACCGGACGCAAGGCGCTGGACCCGCAGGTGATGGCCGCGCTGCGCAAGGTGGATAGACATCGTTTTGTGCCGCCATCACTGATTGCACAAGCTTATGACAACCACCCGCTGCCTATCGGGCAGGGTCAAACCATTTCGCAGCCATTCATCGTTGCACTGATGACCGATTTGCTGGGCGTCGGTCCCGGCGACAAGGTGCTGGAGGTTGGTACGGGCTCGGGTTATCAGGCGGCGGTGCTGGCTGAAATGGTGCGTGCGGTCTATTCCGTCGAAGTGATCGAACCGCTGGGTCGTGAAGCGGCGCGGGTATTGGCAGCCGCGGGTTATCGCAATGTGCATACGCGTATTGGCGACGGTTACGCCGGCTGGCCGGAGGAGGCGCCGTTCGATGCGATTATGGTTACGGCTGCAGCACCAGACGTGCCGCCACCACTGATCGAGCAATTGAAAACCGGTGGCCGGCTGGTGATTCCGCTGGGTGCGCCCGGTGCGCAGTCCTTGTATGTGATCGAGAAGAACTCGGGTGGCGGCGTGACGCGCCGCAAGATTCTCGATGTGCGTTTTGTGCCCTTGACCAGGAAGCCGGTGAACTGATCCAGCGGTTGTTTTCGGCCCGTTTTTAGTTCGGTCACAGGCCCTGGCACCAAAATAAAGCGGTGGCCCGGGGGCACGCACCATAGGGTGGCGTGCAAATGCCATTTTTTCCTGTACGGCAGCCGCAATTGCCCCCTGCAGAGGCATGGCACGGTGGTTGCTCTGGGTATAGCAGGTAATCATCGGCGGCATGCGCCGGAGAGGCAACAGTGGCATGGGCACACACTATTGATGCGCTGGCGGCAGATCAGTCGTTGTCGGAACTGGAAGCCGAGGTGTTGTTCGCCGCCATATTCGATGGCGGCGTGCCGGAACTCGAACTGGGCGGACTGCTGGCGTTGCTGGAACAAAGGTCGCTGACACAGCAGGAACTGGTAGGCGTAATGGCGGCATTAACGCCGCGGGTGTTTCAGATGATTGCGCCCGATACACAATGGCGTCCGGTGCTGATGCCCACGTATGGCGCGCAGCGCGAGCAGCCGAATCTGGTACCGTTGCTGGCGTTGAGCCTGCAACGGCTGGGTATACCGGTGCTGGTGCATGGCATGCTGAGCGGCGAGCGCAGTGTGCCGACCGCCGGCATTTTTCGTGAACTGGGTGTCATGCCTTGCGCAAGTATTGCGCAGGCGCAGCAAGTGATGCGTGATGGACAGGTAGCCTTTGTGCTGACCGGTGCGCTGGCGCCGGCATTGGCTGATCTGCTGGCGCTGCGTGTGCGATTGGGCGGCGGTGCGCTGGCGCGTCTGCTGGCGCGCCTTGCCGACCCGCTGGGAGGTGCAGCACTGCAATTGATTCCGGCAGAGCACGTTCACCATCGCGTGATGCTGCAATCGTTGTTGAGCGACAACGATGCGAGCGCGTTGTTGTTCGAGACCGGCGACGGCGAACCGGTGGTTGATGCGCAATGCCGGCCGGCTATCGACATGGTGCGCAGCGGCAGCGTGCAGGCATTGTTCGATGCCGAAGCGACCCCGCGTTGCGCGCATCCGCTGCCGGCCGCCGATGATTTACAAGGTACCGCGAGCTGGATCACCAATGTACTCGAGGGACGCATCCCGATGCCCGCGCCGATCGCCAATCAGCTCGCCTGTTGCCTCTATGGTACTGGTTATGCGCATGATATGAACCGGGCCAAGGCGATCGCCGCCGTTGAAACCGGGAGTCTGGCTGTCGTCTGATTCTTCGCGGCGTATCCCCTGATTGCAGAGTGGCCTTTGCCAGCGGTTCCGGGCTGCTGTGCTAGACTGCGCGCTGATTTTCAAGTTGTTCCATTCTCATAACAATTCCGATTGAAAGGAGTGCGCACATGGGAGCGATATTCCAGTCTTTGGGGCGGACCGTACTTGCCGGTTTCGTCATTCTTGTAATTCTTATTCTCGTTGCCGGAAGTGGCGCGCGGGGCCTCGGCGATCATGCCTGGTGGGCATTCGTGATGCGCTGGCTGCATGTGATGTCCGGCGTCATGTGGATCGGTCTGCTCTGGTATTTCAATTTTGTGCAGATTCCATCGATGCCGAAAATTCCTGATGAGCAGAAACCGGCTATCGGCAAAGTGATCGCGCCGCTGGCGCTTTTCTGGTTCCGCTGGGCCGCACTGGCGACCATTGTGACCGGCCTGCTGGTTGCCGGCATGAACGGCTATCTCGGTGCCGCACTGATGCTCGGCAAGCCGTTCACCGCAATCGGCATCGGTATGTGGCTGGGCATCATCATGGCGTTTAACGTCTGGTTCATCATCTGGCCGAACCAGAAGAAAGCGCTGGGCATCGTTCCGGTGGAAGCCCCGGCAAAGGCTGCCGCGGCGCGCATCGCGATGCTGACTTCGCGTGCCAATACCATGTTGTCGATTCCCATGCTGTTCTGCATGGTGGCCCAGTCGCACGGAGGTCTCTAAGCACCAGGTTTGTTGCTCCAAAAAACGCCCGGGATTCCCGGGCGTTTTTGTTGGTGCTCGCCGCTCAGTGTGGCCGCAGTTTTTTGTCCAGCCCTTCGATTTTCATACCTTCGCCTATGCCGTGCTTGCGGAACCAGCCGAGGTTCATTTCCAGGGCGTAGCGCGCGGGGCGTGCCGCAAAATGCGAATCGCGGGTGTGCGGTTGCATGTCCTCGATATTAATGATGACGCCAGCTTCGTCGAGGAAAGCCACCGACAGCGGGATATAGGTATTCATCATCCACATGCCGTGAAGGGAGAGGCGGTCAAACACAAACAGCATGCCACGGCCTTCCGGCAACATGCGCCGGTGCATCAACCCCTGCATGCGGTCCGCATTAGTCATCGCCACTTCGACAACGAAGTTCTGCTTGTTCACTTCGAGTTCGATTTGCGGCATGGCGGCGCCGGCACCGATGCTGGTCAGGCACAAGGCAGCAATCAGCAGCAGGCGCATGATTCCGCGTGTCGCACGCATCACTATTTTTCTCCCGTACTGCCGAAACCACCGGCGCCGCGGTCGGATGCGGTGAAATCATCGACGATATTGAAGGCGACTTGCACGACGGGTACGACCACCAGTTGCGCCAGGCGTTCCAGCGGATTGATGGTGAACGTCGTGTTGCTGCGGTTCCAGGTGGATACAAAGAGCTGTCCCTGATAGTCGGAATCGATCAGGCCGACCAGATTGCCGAGCACAATGCCGTGTTTGTGGCCGAGGCCGGAGCGCGGCAGGATGATTGCAGCAAGACCGGGATCGGCAATATGGATGGCCATGCCGGTGGGGATCAGTTCAGTCTGACCGGGTTGCAGCGTCAGCGGGTTATCCAGGCAGGCGCGCAAATCCAGTCCCGCAGCGCCGGGGGTCGCGTATTGCGGTAACTGGTCGCGCAGCCGTGCGTCGAGTATTTTGACGTCGATGGAGTGCATAAAAGCGTGAACGGGTGAAGGGTGAACGAGTGAACGGGGATGCCCGTTCGCGGTTTACCTGGATTTGCGGGACTTGATACCGCAAAGACCAGCGATGTGGCTGATGATCTGGCGCGCGACGACGTCCTTGGATGCACGTGGCAGGCGATGCGTGCCGCGATTATCGAGGAGTGATACTTCGTTGTCGTCGGCGCCGATTGCATCCTGCGCGAGATTGGCAATCATCAACGGTACCTTCTTGCGCCGACGCTTCTCATCGGCGTAGCGGTCGAGGTTGCGGCTTTCGGCGGCAAAGCCGACGCAGAACGGCGGCTTCGGGCGCGCTGCGATCCAGCCGAGAATGTCGGGATTGGGTACCAGGCTCAATTGCAACTGGGCTTTATCGGTTTTCTTGATCTTGTGCTTGCGCGGCGCGCTGATGCGGTAATCGGCGACAGCGGCGACGCCGATGAAAATGTCAGTCTTGGCAGCTTGTTTTTTGACGGCTTCAAACATTTCCGCGGCGGTTTGCACGTGGGTGACCGTTGCGCCGACTGGCGGTGCAAGGCTGGTTGGCCCGGATACCAGTGTGACTTCGGCGCCGGCGGCAATTGCCGCGCGCGCCAGCGCATAACCCATTTTGCCGGAACTGCGGTTGGTAATACCGCGCACGGCGTCGATCGGTTCGAAGGTCGGCCCGGCAGTCATCAGCACGCGCTTGCCGGACAGCAATTTCGGCGCAAGAAAGGCATTGATGGCATCGGCGAGATCGTTGGCTTCGAGCATGCGGCCCATGCCCGTTTCGCCGCAGGCCTGGTCGCCCGCGTCGGGACCGAAGATGGTGACACCGTCGCGCTTGAGTTGCGCGACATTGCGTTGCGTCGCCGGGTGTTCCCACATCTGCAGGTTCATCGCCGGTGCGACGATCAGCGGGCAGTCGCGCGCGAGGCATAACGTGGACAGCAAATCGTCGGCGAGACCAAGGGCTGCTTTGGCGAGAAAATCCGCAGTGGCAGGCGCGACCACGATCAGCTGTTTGTCGCGTGTGAGTTCGATGTGTGCCATCGCATTCGGGATGCTTGCATCCCACATGTCGGTGTAGACCGGGTTGCCGGACAAGGCCTGCAGCGTTGCCGGCGTGATGAAGCCGCAGGCCGCCTGGGTCATCACCACATGCACGTCGATGCCGCGATCGCCCAGCCGGCGTACCAGTTCGGCAGCCTTGTAGGCGGCGATGCCACCGGTCAGGCCGAGCAAAATCTTCGGCCGTTCGTTTTTATGCTCATTTTTACTTTGTATATCAGGCACGTAGCACTTCCCGCTGCAAAGGATGGTCAGTGTAACTGCAAATTCGGGGGCGGGTAAACCGGGGGCTGGCCGGCGCGTTCATCATTCACCCACCTGGAGCAATCTGATCATGGCAATTACCGACTGGCCGCTGGACGACCGTCCTCGCGAGAAACTGCTGGCCAAAGGGCCGCAGAGCCTGTCGGACGCGGAATTGGTGGCGATTTTCCTGCGCACCGGCGTCAAGGGCAAAAGCGCAGTGGAACTGGCGCGCATGCAACTGACGCGTTTCGGCTCGCTGTCGGCGCTGGCGGGTGCGACCAACGAGTCGTTCTGCGCTGAATCGGGTCTGGGTCCGGCAAAATACGCGCAACTGCAGGCGGCACTGGAGATTGCGCGGCGCACGCTGCGCGAAAAACTTGATAGCGGATCGGCGCTGTCGGCACCCCAGACCGTGCGTGATTATCTGCGGCTGACGCTGCACGGCCGGCCGCACGAAGTTTTCGTTGCAGTATTTCTCGATGCGCAGCACCGCGTGGTGGCCTCCGAAGAGTTATTCCGCGGCACGCTGACGCAGACCAGCGTGTATCCGCGCGAAGTGGTCAAACGCGCGTTGCACCACAATGCTGCTGCAGTGATCTTTGCCCACAACCATCCCTCGGGTGTCGCCGAACCCAGTCGCGCTGATGAGGCGCTGACCATAGCGCTGAAACAGGCGCTGGCGTTGGTGGATGTGCGGGTGCTCGACCATTTCGTCATTGCTGGCGACGGCGCATTGTCATTCGCCGAGCGAGGATTGATGTAACTAATTGTTTTTATTGAATTATTTGTTTTAGTGTCGGCAGTGTCTGGGTGTGTTCTTGGGTTGAGGTGAACAGCGGTAGCAGTGTATGATTCGCCCTTTTCAGAATTTGCGGAGCACTGCCATGTCTCGGGTCTGCGACGTCACCGGTAAAAAACCGATGACCGGGAACAATGTTTCCCATGCCAACAACAAAACGAAACGCCGTTTTCTGCCCAACCTGCACAAGCGCCGGTTCTGGGTTGAAAGCGAAAACCGCTGGGTGAATCTGCGCGTGTCGAACGCCGGGCTGCGCACCATCGATCGCAAGGGTATTGATGTCGTACTCGCCGACCTGCGCGAGCAGGGCATGAACATCTAAGTAAACATTGTCCTAAGGACGAAACGACCATGCGTGAAAAAATTAAACTTGAATCCAGCGCCGGCACCGGCCATTTTTACACCACGACCAAAAACAAGCGCACGATGACCGAGAAGATGGAGATCAAGAAGTTCGATCCCGTCGCCCGCAAGCACGTGCTCTACAAGGAAGCCAAGATCAAATAAACCGGTCGCGTTGCTGCCGGTTTATTTCCGCCCGATCGAACACACGCTATGCGCTGTTCACCGGGCGGGTAATAAAAAAAACCCGCCTTTCGGCGGGCTTTTTGTTTGTGGAGCTGGGTATGTCAGGCGTAGCAGCGCAGTCGCCGGGAAAACTGCTCCAGCGCTTCGATGCCGCTGGCTTCGGCGCGACCGCACCAGTCTTCCAGTTGCTTGACCAACTGCTCTTTTGTCGCGGTTGAGCGTTGCCACAACTGCGCCAGTTCATCACGCATCGTGTACACCGTGCCCAGCGTATTGCTGTAGCGTATGGCCAGCGCGCGTTGCTCCTGTTCAGCGACCGGCAGGGCCGCTTTGTCGATGCGCAGCCAGCGCTTCAGTTTTCCAGTGTCGATGTCGGCAGCTTTGCCCTTGATCGCCTGCAGTTCGCCAGCGCAGGTGGCGCGCAATGTGCTCGCGTATTTGGCCACTACCTCGTAGCGATGCGTCACTATGGCTTGCAGCGTTGCGAGGTCGCAGCAGGTCTTGGAACTGTCGAAAGTCAGCTTCGGCGCAACTTTTTTTACCGTCGCGAGACCCAGAATTTCAAGAATGCGGATGTAGAGCCAGCCGATGTCGAATTCGAACCAGCGGTTAGACAGTTTTGCCGAAGTCGCATAGGCATGATGGTTGTTGTGCAGTTCTTCGCCACCGATCAAGATGCCCCAGGGCACGATATTGGTGCTGGCGTCTTCCGGCTGGAAAGTGCGATAGCCCCAGTAGTGGCCGATGCCGTTAATGACACCCGCAGCGAGGAACGGGATCCACAGCATCTGCACGGCAAATATGGTGATGCCGATCGGACCGAGCAGTATGACGTTGGTGATCAGCATCAGTGCGATGCCGTAGCGGTCGTGACTGTAGACCTTGTGCTCCAGCCAGTCGTCAGGTGTACCGTAGCCGTAGCGCTCCAGTGTCTCCGGGTTGCGGCCTTCTTTGCGGTACAGTTCCGCGCCTTCCAGCAGCACTTTGCGGATGCCAAGTATCTGCGGGCTGTGCGGATCCTCGATGGTTTCACATTTAGCGTGGTGTTTGCGGTGGA
Source organism: Betaproteobacteria bacterium (assembly GCA_032128415.1). Lineage (GTDB taxonomy): Bacteria > Pseudomonadota > Gammaproteobacteria > Burkholderiales > SG8-41. The sequence goes on from JAQBGW010000063.1 coordinate 77,215, forward strand.
TGGCTGTCCAGTGTTTGGTCAGCATGCCGGTGGTCAGCCATAGCCAGAAGCGGAAAAAATGTGCCGGCAGCGGGTGCAGGTCGAGCGCGCGGTGCGCCGAATGACGGTGCAGATAGATCGTCACCGCTGCAATAGTGATGTGGGTGCCGATCAGCGCATACGCGATATAACCCCACCACGGTAAATCCAGAACCCCTGTATACATTCAGAACCTCGCTTTTATGGACGCTACTAGCAGTTCGGGGGCAGTGTACTGAAGATCAATAGCCGGGGAAAGACTGCAGGCGAAATTCCCCGGGAACTAAATTGCAACCCATTGTTTTTATTGATAATTATAAATTTACGAGGGGTGGAGCTGGCTGTGCCCGGCATTCTGACTTTGCGTTGCGGCTAGGGGATCTCGATGCCGGCCTGTTTGAAGGCGCGCCAGATCCCGTCGTAGCGGTCGGAGCGCAGGCTGGCCCCAGCCCTGCATCTTCGACCCACACCTCCAGTTCAAGGTTGATGCCGCTGTCGGTAAACCAGGTAATCAGCGCGCCGAGCGCGGCTGCGAACCTGGCGACTGTAGTGGCGTGAGATCAGCCAGCCGGCGATCACACACAGCGCCAGTGCGCCGACTTGCCACAGCACTTTGATGCTGATCAGGCCCCGGTGCGTTCCAGCGCTGCAGCAAAAAAACCGTCGGTGTGATGTACATGCGGCCACAACTGCAGTTGCGCGCCACAGTCGAGCGCGATTTCCTGGCGGCGCAGCAGTTCGGCGCAATTGAGTGCGCTGAATTGCGGATGGGCGGCAAGGAATGCCGCAATGATTTTCTGGTTTTCCTCGGCGAGCAGACTGCAGGTGGCGTACACCAGGCGCCCGCCGGGTTTGACCAGGCGCGCTGCAGCGTTGAGGATGGCCGATTGCTTGACGACGAGTTCGGCTACGGTCTGCGGCGACTGGCGGAACTTGAGGTCGGGATTGCGGCGCAGCGTGCCGAGGCCGCTGCACGGCGCATCGACCAGCACACGGTCAATCTTGCCGGCGAGACGCTTTACCTTGGTGTCGTTTTCGTGCGCGATGACCAGCGGATGCAGGTTGGACAGTCCCGAGCGTTTCAGCCGCGGTTTCAGATTGGCAAGCCGCTTTTGCGAAATATCGAATGCGTAGACGCGGCCTTGCGAATGCATCAGCGCGCCCAGCATCAGCGTCTTGCCGCCGGCGCCGGCGCAGAAATCAACCACCAGATCCGAGCGTCGCGGTGCCAGCAGGTAGCCGAGCAACTGGCTGCCTTCGTCCTGCACTTCGATGGCGCCGGATGTGAATAACGGTAGTCGGTTGATTGACGGCCGACCCTGCAGACGGATGCCGATCGGTGAAAACGGCGTCGGTGCTGCTGCGTGGCCGTCGGCCACGAGTTTCGCCAGCACCTCGTCCCGCGACGCCTTGAGGGTGTTGACGCGCAGATCAAGCGGCGCTGAATCCTGCAGCGAGCGGCCGAGTGTGCGGATGAAGGCGTCGTCATGCAGTGTCTGCAGGCGCGTGACAACCCATTCGGGCAGATCGGCCTCGACGCCCAATGGCGGCGTATCAGATGTTTGCGCGCGCGTGGCGTTGAGCCACTGTGTTTCTGCAGAACTGCACAGTGCGCCGATTTCACGTCCGCTGAAACCGGCAATGCGCGTCAGCCACAGCAGCAACAGTTGCCGCGGTGTGGCCTGCGGGGCGATGTGATCGAGCAGGTGCTTGCGGCGCAGCACGCCAAAGACGGCTTCCGCGACAAAGGCGCGATCATGCTGCCCCAGTGCATGGCGGTCGCGGAAATAACGGCTGAGCACGGCATCGGCGGGATATTCAAATGTCAGCACACGCTGCAGCGCATGAGCGGCGTCGGCAAGACGCGACGTGTTCGGCGCAAGGCCCGCCTCAGGAGAGACTGGTGCGGGCTTCATTCGTCTCCGACCCTGATTTCACTGACCAGTTGCTCACCGGAGAGTTCGCCGTCGCGATTGAAAAAGCGGATGCGTACCGGCAGATGACGGTAATCAGCGGCCAGCCAGACCGCGATGCTCTCGTTGCCCGCGGTGCGGGCCTGCACAACCGGCACAGTGCGCAGAAGTCCGAGCGGCGTGTCTATGGTTTCTTCAGCCAGCACGTCGAAGCTGACCGTGTCCAGACTGGATCCACGGGTGAAGGGTATGCTGATGCGGCCGGGTGCCGGCGGCGCCAGCGCCAGTTGGTACATGAAACTGATGACATCCTGACTGCCGTCTTGCAGCGCCACGGTGGTCTGCTGCGGCACGCGGCCCAGGCGCGCGCGGCGCTCATTCCAGTCGAACACCGCCAGCGCCTCTTCGGTGCGGCTGCCGCGTTTGACGCTGGCCAGAAACCGCTCCGGGCGCAGACCCTGCTCCGACAGCGTGCCCTGGCTCAGATAATGGTAGCGGTGCGGCCGGAACAGTTCGATCAACCCCGTACTTTCCGACTGACTGCCCAGCAGGTAACGGTCGCCCTCGAAGTCCCAGGTCTGCACGGTGCGGCCGACGGGCGTGTGATCCGGACCCATGGTCAACAGGTAAGTAATGCGGCCCTTGCGCGGGAAGCTGGGCAGCGGCGGTGTTTCCGGCAACATGAATTGGGTAGGCGCAGCGCTGGCGACGGCGACCGGCGGCGCCTCCTCCGGAGCAGGCACGGCCTCCGGCATTTCTGTAATCTGCGCCGGCGCTTCGGGGATGACTACTGGAACCTGCGGCGTGCTTTGCGGTACAGAGACAATGCGTTTGGGTGGTGCAGCTCGCCGCGGCGCTACGGGCTGCTGCGCCGGCGGCGGCAGGGGTTCGAGTCGTGCACTCAGCGGCAGCAACGCCGGTGCCGGTTCCGGCAGTGTCAGCCAGGTTCCAGCGAGTAATGCGGCATGCGCAGCAACAGAAAGCGCTGCCGCGGCCAACAACCGTTTCGCAGAGCCGCGCCTCACTGGATTTCCAGTCGAGCGATGATTTGCTCGTAGCGGTCGCCGTCGCTTTCGACAATGCGCATTTTCACCGGCATCAGCCGGTGCTCGCGCGCCAGCCAGATTTCGGTGGCAGTCTCGCCCGCGGCATGGCGCTTCACCAGATGCACGACCTGCAGGCGGCCAAGCGGTGTATCCACTGCGGTATCCGCACCGATGCTGTATTGGTAGAGGTCAAGTTTACGGCCATTGGTCAGGGCGAACGCCAGGCTATTGAGCGCGGCGTGATCGAGAAACAGAAATTGGTACATCGCCGAGATCCGGTCCTGCGTGCCTGCCGGCAGTTCAACGGTCTCGGTGCGGCCATCGTGTGTGATGACCAGGGTGTTGGCTTCCCAGTTGAATTCGGAATGCACACGCCGGGTATCTTTCTTGCCACGGGTTCCGTCGAACACTTGCGGTCGCAGACCATGGTGATCAACAGCACCGATGCTGGTGAGGCGGCCAGGATGGCGTTGCACCAACGCCAGCACGCCCCTCGCGCGGGTCTCGCTGGTGATCTGGTAGCGGCCATCGCGTGATTCAAAGGTTTCATGCATGACGGCAACCGGCAGGCTGTTCAACGATACTTTGTAGTCCGCGATGACTACCTGCGGCGGCACCGAAGCCGCCAGCAGCGGCCAACCGGCGAGCAACAAGATCAGCACGGCCGGCAAATTGAGAGCCCCTAACATAATGAAACCCATGCTGCGTTGTGTCCAAAATCGGCGGTGGCGCGAAGGACGAGGCAGCGCATATCGCAAATATGCGCAACGAGTGCGACAAAGCCAGCGCCGATTTTGACCGCAACCCGGAGGGCTGGCGCGAATTTTGGCCCAGGGCTTTGTCGCGCGCCTTGCCAATATTCGCGATATTGTCTGCGTCGCGCTTCGCGCCCTGAGCCAAAATCGTGCCAGCGCAACACGAGTTTCATTATGTTAGGGGCTCTAAGCGGCATCGGGAGTCCGTCGTTTCCAGGCGCGGCCGATGACTG
>JAQBGW010000064.1:0-46674 GCA_032128415.1 Betaproteobacteria bacterium
CGGTCAGATGTGTCATAATCAGTGGAGACCGTTTCCGGATTCGAATTCACCATGATCGTTTCAAAACCCATCTCTTTTAAAGCGAAAGACGCGTGACAGCAGCAGTAATCGAATTCAATCCCCTGCCCGATACGGTTGGGCCCGCCGCCGAGCACCATGATCTTTTTTCGGTCAGTCGGCTTCGCCTCGCATTCTTCTTCATAGGTCGAATACATGTAGGCGGTGCTGGTTGAAAATTCAGCCGAACAGGTGTCGACGCGCTTGTACACCGGGCGCACGTCCAGCGCATGGCGGCGAGCGCGTACCGCGTCCTGATCGGTCGCCAGCAACGTCGCCAGCCGCCGGTCGGAAAATCCGGCGCGCTTCAGTTGTCGCAATGCCTTGGCGTCGAGCTTCTCGATGGCACTGCCGGACAACGCCTGCTCCTGTCGTACGATGTCCTCAATCTGCGCGAGGAACCACGGATCAATGTGCGAAAAACCATGGATCTGTTCGAGCGTCATGCCGACGCGGAAAGCATCAGCAACGTAAAAAATCCGCTCCGGCCCCGGATCGCCGAGCTCATTCTCGATCACGTCCGGATCCGTGGATTTTTCATCGAAACCGTCGGCACCCGTCTCCAGCCCGCGCAGCGCCTTCTGCATCGACTCCTGAATGGTGCGGCCTATGGCCATCACCTCACCCACCGATTTCATCTGCGTGGTCAGCCGGTCATTGGCCTGGGGGAATTTCTCGAAGGCAAAGCGCGGAATCTTGGTCACTACGTAATCGATGCTGGGCTCAAATGAAGCCGGCGTCGCCCCGCCGGTGATCTCGTTGCGCAGCTCGTCGAGGGTGTAACCAACTGCGAGTTTGGCCGCAACTTTGGCAATTGGAAACCCCGTCGCCTTGGAAGCCAGCGCCGAAGACCGCGACACGCGCGGGTTCATTTCGATGATCACCATGCGCCCATCTTTGGGATTGATGCCGAACTGCACGTTCGACCCGCCGGTATCAACGCCGATCTCGCGCAGGCACGCGATCGAAGCGTTGCGCATGATCTGGTATTCCTTGTCGGTGAGCGTTTGTGCCGGCGCCACCGTGATCGAGTCACCCGTATGCACACCCATCGGGTCGAAATTTTCGATGGAACAAATGATGATGCAGTTGTCGGCGCGGTCGCGCACGACTTCCATCTCGAATTCCTTCCAGCCAATGACCGACTCTTCGATCAGCACTTCCTTGGTTGGGCTGGCCTCAAGCCCGCGCTCGACGATGGCCACGAATTCTTCGTGATTGTAGGCAATGCCGCCACCGGTGCCGCCCATCGTGAATGACGGCCGGAGGATGGTCGGGAAACCCACCACCGTCTGCACCTGCAGCGCCTCTTCAAGACTGTGCGCCAGCGCCGAGCGCGGGCTGTCCAGCCCGATCTTCGCCATCGCCTTCTTGAATTTCTCGCGGTCCTCGGCCTTGTCGATGGCTTCCTTGGAAGCGCCGATCATTTCCACGCCATATTTCTCCAGCACGCCATGCTTGGCGAGATCCAGCGCGCAATTGAGCGCCGTCTGCCCGCCCATCGTCGGCAGCAGTGCGTCGGGTTTCTCGATCGCAATGATTTTCTCGACCACCTGCCAGGTCACTGGCTCGATGTACGTCGCGTCCGCCATGTCCGGATCGGTCATGATGGTCGCCGGATTGGAGTTGACCAGAATGACCCGGTAACCCTCTTCGCGCAGCGCCTTGCACGCCTGCGCGCCGGAATAATCGAACTCGCAGGCCTGGCCGATGATGATCGGGCCGGCGCCGATGATCAGGATGCTTTTGATGTCGGTTCTTTTAGGCATGCTGGCCGGGACGCGAAGCGCCGCTCTCCATCATCTTCACAAACCGGTCGAACAAATAGTCGACATCCTGCGGCCCCGGACTCGCCTCCGGATGACCCTGAAAACAGAACGCCGGTTTGTCGGTCAGCGCAAAACCCTGCAGGCTGCCGTCGAACAGCGACACGTGGGTGGTTCGCGCGGTTGCCGGCAGCGTCGTCGCATCCACCGCAAAGCCGTGATTCTGGCTGGTGATCATCACGCGCTTCGAATCGAGATCCTGCACCGGATGATTGGCGCCGTGATGACCGAACTTCATTTTCAGCGTCTTTGCACCGCAGGCCAGCGCCAGCAATTGGTGCCCGAGGCAAATGCCGAACAGCGGCACTCCGGCCGCAAGAATGTCGCGGACCGCGCGGATCGCGTAATCGCAAGGCTCGGGATCGCCAGGACCGTTGGACAGGAACACGCCATCGGGTTTGAGTTTCAGCACGTCCGCTGCCGTCGTCTGCGCCGGCACTACGGTCAGCTTGCAGCCGCGCGCAGCGAGCATGCGCAGGATGTTGCGCTTGACGCCGAAATCATAGGCGACGACATGGAAGGGCGCATCAACGCGTTTGCCGTAACCCGCACCCAGCTTCCACACGGTTTCATCCGTCGCATAGGGCTTGGCGCAGGACACTACCTTCGCCAAGTCCATGCCGACCAGTCCCGGAAAGTCATACGCCGCCTTGAGCGCCGCTTTTTCGTCGATTTTCCCGGCCATGATGCAGCCGTCCTGCGCGCCTTTGTCGCGCAACAGGCGCGTCAGCTTGCGGGTGTCGATATCAGCAATGGCGACGATGTTTTCACGCTTGAGGTAATCGCCCAGCGTCCACTGCTCGCGGAAATTCGAGGAACGCAGCGGCAGATCGCGGATCACCAGTGCGGCCGCATGCACTTTGGCGGACTCAACGTCCTCGGCATTGGCGCCGGTGTTGCCGATGTGCGGATAAGTCAGCGTGACAATCTGCCGGCAGTACGAGGGATCGGTGAGAATTTCCTGGTAGCCGGTCATCGCCGTGTTGAATACCACTTCGCCGGCGACCATGCCCTCAGCGCCGATGGCGGAACCGCGAAATACCGTGCCATCCTTCAGTACAAGAATGGCAGGCGTACGCGAGGACACGGCAAGCTCCTGATTTTATTGATTTTGATGCGACAAGCGGGACGGGTTTCGCCCGTCCCGCTGTACTTGAGCTAAAGATTATACGCGAGTGGTCATGCCGCGACAAACCGCAGCGTGAGCGAACCCGCTAAATCAACGGCTTAAGGCGTCCTTGATAAACGCAGCGGCGCGTTTCGCTGCATCCTCGGTTGCCAGCTTCTCCTCTTCGCGCTGATCCTGGCGAAAATCAAAGGCGCGGCGCGCATGCGGATACATCAGCATTTCCACCGGCACACCACGTTTGAGCAGCGCGTAATAAGCGCGACGGATGCCGGTGCGGCGCAGTTCCTGCTCCTCCTCGCCAACCACGAACATCACCGGCACGTTGATTTTTTCGATCTCCGGCGCGTAACGGTAGACCTGCACGGGTTCAGGTGCATTCGGATTCACCATGTGTCCGTAATACGTCACGATGCAGGCCACCTCCTTGCGCCGCGCCGCGAGCAGCACGGCGTGGTAACCACCCCGTGAAAAACCGACCACGCAGATGCGATCGGCGCGCACTTCGGGGATATTCTGCAGCGCGTCGATGGCCAGCTCGACGTCGCGTTCGGTCGCCGGATCATGTTCGATGGGCCATGCCGGAATAAAACGCGGACTGTGATAATCCGGCGCAATAACGGCAATACCGCGTGACGCGATGCGCCGCACCTGGGCATCAGCCTCGCGATCCCAGCCGCGACGGGCATGCACATAGAGCACCGTGGGATACGGCGCCTGGCCTTCGGGTAGATACAACTTCGCTTCGATCTCGACTTCGCCGTTGCGGTAATTAACATCACGCACCGAGATGCCTGCGGCTGCCGCATCGAACGTGCCAGCCAGCAGCAGCGCGACACATCCGGTGCACAAGCGGTTAAATCTAGATAACATATTGATTTTATTAAATATTTACTTCAGACCCAACACATCCCACATGTCGTAAAGACCATGGGGTTGGGCCAGCAGATAGTGCGCTGCGCGCAGCGCACCCTGCGCGTAATTGGCGCGGCTGCTCGAACGGTGGGTGATTTCCACGCGTTCGCCGGTAGCGGCAAACATTACCGTGTGATCGCCGACAATATCGCCGCCGCGCACGGCGGTGAATCCAATGGTATGGCGCTTGCGTTCGCCGGTGACGCCTACACGTCCGTACACCGCGCAATCCTGCAGGTTGCGGCCCAGCGCACCGGCAATGACTTCGCCCATTTTTAGCGCGGTGCCCGACGGCGCATCGACCTTGTGGCGATGATGCGCCTCGATGATCTCGATATCGTGATCTGGCCCCAGCGCCTTGGCCGCCATCTCCAGCAGTTTCAGCGTCACGTTGACACCGACACTCATGTTCGGCGCAAACACAATGCCGATGTCGCGCGCGGCGTCGACAATCGCTTTTTTGCCGGCATCGTCAAAACCGGTGGTGCCGATGACCATACGCACCTTCAGCTTGCGGCAGATCGCGAGATGACGCAGCGTGCCTTCGGGGCGGGTGAAATCGATCAGCACGTCGCAGCCAGCCAGCGCCTGCTCCGGGTTATCGCTGATGCGCACACCGCGAGGCGCGCCGATCATCTCACCGGCATCGCGACCCACATCCGGACTGCCGGCAATTTCCAGCGCAGCGGCTAGCGTGGCCTGCTCGTCCTGGGTAACCGCCTCGAGCAACATGCGGCCCATACGGCCGCTGCTGCCGGCAATGGCGATGCGTGTGCGTTGCGGAGCAGCGCTCATTTTTTGAGCGGGGCTCATTTTTTCTCCACGGGCGCCGCGGCCACCGGTTTTGCAGCCACCACGTCCCCCTCGATGCGGTCGAGCCGCTCACCGCGAAACACTACGGTCACCGTACGCTGCTCGGTCAATTCGCCCTGCTTCCGGTAGTTGTAGACGTAGTCCCAGCGATCGGTGTGAAACGAATCGACCAGCAACGGCGTACCCAGCGCAAAACGCACCTGACTGCGCGACATGCCGGGCTTCAGCTTGGCGATCATGTCCTGCGTGACGTAGTTGCCCTGCTGGATGTCAATCTTGTACGGCTGCAACGACGGCAACATCGGTAGGTTGCTGCAACCGGCGAGCAGCAGCGTGATAATCAGTATTTTTCTCATAAAGGATTCACAAAAATGCGGCGGCATGCACCATAAATTTTGTTGGTATCATAGCCGAGATTACCTCCATGAGCGCCCCGCAGGAAGTCCCCTTGGGGGGCGCCCAGCAGGAAGTTCCCTTGGGGGCGCGCCGCAGGAAGTCCCCTTGGGAGGGCGCCCGCCCGGCAGGAAAAAAAATGAGCACTCCGGATGACCTGAAGACCATCGGCCTCAAAGCCACGCTGCCGCGGCTGCGCATTCTTGAACTGTTCGAGAAAAGCGACATCCGCCACCTGTCCGCCGAGGATGTTTACAAAAAACTGGTCGGGGAAGGCACTGATACCGGGCTGGCAACTGTCTATCGCGTACTGACGCAATTCGAGCAGGCCGGTCTGCTGACCCGCCACCATTTCGAATCCGGCAAGGCTGTCTATGAACTCAACCAGGGCGGACATCACGATCACCTGGTCTGCCTGCAGTGCGGGCATGTCGAGGAATTTTACGACGCCGATATCGAAAAACGGCAGGAGACAATCGCGCGGGAACGCGGCTTCCGCATTCATGACCACTCGCTGCACATCTACGCAGACTGCACCCGCAAAAACTGCCCCAATCTCGCCCCGAAGGAAGTCCCCTTGGGGGGCGCCCCGAAGGAAGTCCCCTTGGGGGACACATCGAAATAGAGTTCCTGATGCTGATCAAAACAAACACATATTTTGTAGTTGATATCCAGAATCTCCAGCCTAATGAATAACTCTTTGAACAAGTCGAACTCTGCGAAACAGTACAGCACTGCGTGGGTCATTATGGTTGTGCTCGCCCTGACACCAATTCCGGCGCTGGCGTTTCAACCCTTGATTACCGACGACACCGGCACGCAGGGCGCCGGCGGCAATCAACTGGAAGGCAGCTATACGCGAGCTACCGCCAAGACGGCGGGCAGCAGCGACAAATCACTCGCAGCAGCTGCGGGTTATACGCGCGGCGTGACCGAAACGCTGGATCTGTTCGCCGGATTGCCCCACCAAACGCTGGAACCCGCTGGCGGTACCAGGGAAAGCGGCGCGGGCAATACGGCGCTCGGCGCCAAGTGGCGTTTCTATGAGAACGCACAGAGCAAACTCAGTTTTGCCTTGAGACCTGAATTACAACTGCCCGTATCCGATGCCAGGGAGATGCGCGGCCTGGGCACGGCACGTACGTCGTGGCGGCTGGATTTACTGATGACACAGGAAACCGGATTCGGTGCAGTACATGTGAATCTGGCATCCACCAAGGTCAATTTCGAAGACACCACACTGAACGGCGCCACCCGGCGCTCGCAATACCGATTGTCTGCAGCGCCCGTATGGGACGTCACCGAGCGGTGGAAAATCGCTCTGGATGCAGGGATCATGACCAATCCTGACCGATCGCAGAATAAGCGCATGGGTTATGTCGAGTTGGGCGCGATCTTTGCACCCTCGAAAAATCTCGATTTCGCGATCGGCGTGATTCGCAACACCAATGACGGGCCGGTGAAGTCGGTGCAGCTGACGACGGGTGTGACCTGGCGGTTCTGAACCCCAGTGCAAAGTGCCCCCCAAGGGGACTTCCTCCGGGGCGCGCTCCTTCCGGGCTACAAAATCAATTTATTTTTTGCCGAGCATCTCAGCGGCGTGCTTGCGCGTGGTGTCGGTGATTTTGACGCCGCCCAGCATGCGGGCGATTTCCTCGACACGACCCGCCGCATTGAGCGGCGCCACCGATGAGATCACCTTGCCGCGCACCCCGGCCTTGCTGACCTGCCACTGCTGATCGGCAGCCGCCGCGACCTGCGGCAGATGCGTAATACACATCACCTGATGTTTGGCGCCCAGCGATTGCAGCATGCGTCCGACGATTTCGGCGACGCGCCCGCCGATGCCGACATCCACTTCGTCAAAAATCAGCGTCGGCACCCGCGCCACGCGGCTCAATACGGTCTGGATGGCCAGTGACAATCTCGACAGTTCGCCGCCAGAGGCGGTTTTGGCAATCGGCTGTGGCGTCGCGCCCTGATGGGGAGCGACACGAAACTCGATCTGTTCGAGACCATACGCGGCGGGTGACTCCAGCGGCTGCAGCGCCACCTCGAACACGCCGCCCTGCATCGCCAGATCCTGCATGCCCGCAGTGACGGCTACAGCCAGTTTTTTTGCCGCCTTTTTGCGTCCCGCAGTCAGTTTTGTTGCAGCATCGCGGTAGGCCGCTTCAGCTTCAGCTTCGCGCTTGCGCAAGGTTTCGGGGTCGCCACCGGCGCCGAGCTCCGCCAATCGCTCACGAGTATGCGCCGCCAGTTCCGGCAACGCATCGGGATCAACACGGTATTTGCGTGCAGCAGTATGCAGCGCATCCAGGCGCTGCTCGACTTCGCGCAGCCGCTTGGGATCAAGATCGGTGCGTTCACCATAACGCCGCAGCGCGCCCGCGCCCTCCTGCATCTGAATCTGTGCCGGCTCCAGCGCATCGAGTATGTCTTTGAGTCGCGGGTCGTGCTGCAACAGCGGCTTTAACCGGGCAATCACGCCGTTCAACTGCGCCAGCGCCGCGCCCTCGCCTTCCACGAGGATTTCGACGCCGGCCTGCGCCGCTTCAATCAGGCTCGCCGCATGCGCCAGTCGTACGTGCTCGGCACCGACTGCAATCCATTCGCCGGGCGTGAGTTTCAGCGCATCGAGTTCCTGCAACTGCCATTCGAGCCGCTCGCGCTCGGCGTTGATCGCTGCAGCATCGCCTTCAAATGCCAGCCGTTCCTCGCGCCGCCGCTGCCAGACACGCCACGCCTCAGTCACCTGCGCAGCCGGCACTTCCAGCCCGCCGTAAGCATCGGTCAGCGCACGCTGCGCCGCCGGACGACTCAATGATTGATGTTGATGCTGGCCGTGGATATCGACCAGGAAATCGCCGGCCTCGCGCAATTGCGCCGCCGTCGCGGCGTGGCCGTTGATGAAGCCGCGGCTACGCCCGTTGGACTCGACCACGCGGCGCAACAGGCACACCCCCTCATCACCCGTCAGATCGTGTTCAATCAACCACGACTGCAACGGCTTGTTGCCGGTCATGTCGAATTCAGCCGTGACATCAGCACGTGCCGCACCTTCTCGTACCGCAATGGCATCCGCGCGCTCGCCCAGCGCCAGTGCCAGCGCATCGATCAGGATGGATTTACCGGCGCCGGTTTCGCCGGTGAGCACTGTGAAGCCAGCACCGAACTCGAGTTCGAGGCGGGCAACAATGACAAAGTCCTGGATGGTCAGCCGTTGCAACATGATACGGAAATCCGTTGTGCTCAGTCTCGATTCCAGCGCAGCTTCTCGCGCAACATCGCGTAATAACTGTGGCCCACCGGGTGCAGCAGCTTGATGGTATGCGCATAACGGCGCACCACGATGCGGTCGCCTTCGCGCAAATCGAAATGTGAATGACTGTCGAAATGAGCGCTCGGATCGTCGGCACTGCGCACGACGATTTCCACGATGCTATTCCCGCCGATGACGATCGGCCGATTGGACAGCGTATGCGGCGATACCGGCACCAGCGCCATCACCGACAGTGAAGGATGAACGATGGGCCCACCGGAAGACAGCGCATAGGCCGTTGATCCGGTCGGGGTGGCGACGATCAGACCATCGGAGCGCTGGTTGTAGATGAATTGGCCGTCAACACGCACCTCGATTTCGACCAAGCCGCCCGAGTTGCCCTTGGCCACCACCACATCATTAAACGCCAGCACGTCAAATACCCGCTCCTGTTTGCCGTTTTCTCCGCTCCATACCTCGGATTCAAGCAACATGCGCTCTTCGGTCACATACTGGCCGTCGAGTATCGCGGTGATGGTCTCGAACATGGTGTCGAGTGAAATGTCGGTCAGGAATCCAAGCCGCCCCTGATTGACGCCGACCAGAGCCACATCGCTGGGTGCAAAAGTGCGCGCAATGTTGAGCATCGTGCCGTCGCCGCCGATCACAATGGCGAGATCAGCCTCACGACCCAGCTCGTCCAGTACCAGCACGGCATACGGGCAATCCGCGATATACGCAGCGGTCAGCCGGTCAATCAGCACTTTGACGCCGCGTTTTTCAAGAAAGCGCGCGAGCTTCATCACCGGCCCGGCGATCTCCGGAGAGTTGTATTTGCCGATCAGTGCGACGGTTTCGAATGCGTTGGACATGGCCGCTATTTTCGATTTGTGAGCATGCAGGTGTACAAGTGGGCGACGCTCATTAAACCATAATTTTCCCGCAACTGGTGTCACGCAAACCCATTAAAAACAATGCATTGGCGCTCTGACACCAAGAGTGCTGATGTGCTGCGCTTTTTGTGTAAAATGAATTTCATGGCCCGTGAAACACAAGCGCTGAACGAACGCGCGCAGATGCTGCTGAAAACCCTGGTGGAGCGCTACATCACCGACGGGCAACCCGTAGGATCGCGCGCGTTGTCAAAATTTTCCGGCCTCGATCTATCGCCGGCCAGTATCCGTAACGTAATGGCCGATCTGGAAGAGATGGGCTTCATCGCCAGTCCGCATACTTCCGCGGGACGCATCCCCACTGCGCGTGGTTACCGTTTTTTCGTCGATACCCTGCTCACCGTCAAACCGCTGGACCGCATCGAGATCAATCAGCTCGAGGGACAGCTGCAGAACGAGAACACACAAAAACTGGTGACATCGGCCTCACATATGCTGTCGGAGTTGACGCACTTCGCCGGCATTGTGGTTACGCCGCGGCGCAGTGCTGGATTCCGCCATATCGAATTTCTCAAACTCGCCGAAAAACGCCTGTTGCTGATTCTGGTCACCGCTGAAGGGGATGTGCAGAACCGCATCATCCAGACTGAAAAAGTGTATTCCCCCGCCGAACTGGTTGAAGCCGCCAACATCCTTAACCAGAACTACGCCGGCTGCAGCTTTGACGACATCCGCCGCCGCATCCACTCCGAATTGAAACAATTACGGGAAGACATGACCCAGTTGATGACCGCTGCACTCGCCGCCGGCGACCAGGCCGTCAGCGATTCAGCAGAAGACGTGGTGATCTCCGGCGAGATCAACCTGCTGGGCATCAACGACTTGGCTTCAAACATGACCAAACTGCGCGATCTGTTCAACCTGTTCGAGCATCGCACCACACTGCTGCAACTGCTGGATATCTCCAGCCGCGCGCAGGGCGTGCAGATCTTCATCGGCGGCGAAGCCGGGCTGACACAGCTTGATGAATGCAGCGTGGTCACCGCACCCTACGAAGTCGATGGCAAGATCGTCGGCACCGTCGGCGTCATCGGCCCGACGCGCATGGCCTACGAGCGGGTGATTCCCATTGTTGACATCACTGCAAAATTATTGAGTAGCGCGCTGACCCAACGTTGACTGAGTGCGCGGCCTGCCGGCCTGAACGCTCCTTTTTTCACGAATCACAGGTCACCCTCTTGAGCCACTTTGCCAAAGAACCGCCTCATACCCACGGCACACCGCCAAAAATCGGCATTCTGCTGATTAATCTAGGTTCACCCGATGCCGCGACCCCCGGCGCGGTGCGCACCTGGCTGCGTGAATTCCTGTCAGACCCGTACGTGGTCGAGATTCCGCGCCCCATCTGGTGGTTGATACTCAATTTGTTCGTACTGACCACGCGCCCCGGCGCTTCGGCCAGACGTTATGCGCAGGTATGGACCAAAGAAGGCTCGCCGCTGATAGTCCACACCACGCACCAGGCCAACATGCTGCGCGGTTACCTCGGCGAACGGCTGAAACAACCGCATGTCGTCGAATACGCGATGCGTTACGGCAAGCCATCGATCCGCGACAAACTGGACACCCTTAAAGCACAGGGCTGCGACCGCATCCTGCTGCTGCCGCTGTATCCGCAGTATTCTGCGAGCACTACAGCCACCGCATTCAATGTCGCATTCGAAGTCATCGGCCGCATGCGCAACCAACCCGCAGTGCGCACAGTCAGGCATTTCCACGACCACGAGGGCTATATCAAGGCCGCGGCGCAGAGCATCAATGACTACTGGATGAAAAATCATCGCGGCGATCATCTGGTGCTGAGCTTTCATGGCGTGCCCCGGCGCACACTGGAACTCGGCGACCCGTATCACTGCGAATGCCTGATGACCGGGCGCATGATCGCCGAACAGATCGGACTCAAACCCGACTTCTACACCATCGCCTTCCAGTCTCGATTCGGCCGCGCCGAGTGGCTAAAGCCGTACACCGCCGACGTATTGAAACAGCTGGCAAAAAAGAAGATCGGCCGCATCGATGTCGCCTGCCCGGGATTTGTCAGCGACTGCCTGGAAACGCTGGAAGAAATCGCCATCGAAGCCAAGGAAAACTTCCTCAAGGCCGGCGGCAAGGAACTGCACTACATCCCCTGCCTCAACGAGCGGGACGACTGGCTGCACGCGCTGACCGACATCGTTTTGAAAAACGTGCTCGGCTGGAGCGCCACCGCCACGCCGGAAAATCTAAAAGCCTCACGCGACCGCGCGCTGCAACTCGGCGCAAAAAAGTAGTTAATGCCTTTCCTTGAACGCGCAGGCCAGCCGCGCCTGCATTACAGCGTCGATGATTTCACCGAGCCGTGGCAAAAGGCGCCGGTTGTGCTGCTGCAGCACGGCAACGGCCGCTCGGCGAAATTCTGGTATCAGTGGGTACCGGCACTTGCCCGTCACTATCGCGTTGTACGCCCCGACATGCGCGGACTCGGTGAATCAGGACGTGACTTTGATCTCGCCACCGGGCTGACTGAAGAACACTGCGTCGCCGATCTGGCCGCTATCATCAATGACCTCGGCGTCGAAAACGTCCACTACGTCGGCGAATCCTCCGGTGGCATCGTCGGCTTGGGGCTCGCCGCCACACACCCGCAACTGATCCGCACACTGACGCTGGCCGCAACGCCCGTCTATATCAGCAACCAGATGAAAACGAGCTACGCGTTAAAGCACGGCTCACGCGCCGACGCGATGCGCGAAATGGGCATCCGCCAGTGGGTGGATACGACGAACCGCTCGACACGCTTTCCGCCGGACATGGGCGAAGGCTTTTTCAACTGGTACGCCGATGAGTTTGCGAAAGGTGACATTGAGGTGCTGCTGCGGCTGGTACAACTGGTCAATGACGCCAACGCGTTGGATTGGCTGCCGCAGGTGCAATGCCCGGTGCTGGGCCTCTACCCCACCGGCGGCCCGATCACCGACGCCGAACAGGAACGCCTGCTCACCACTCATCTGAAAAATTTCAAGCTGGTGCACCTGCCGACGCAGTACCACATGGTGCATCACATTACGCCCGATGCATGCACGACGGAATTGCTGAAGTTTCTCGCGCAGCGCAGCTGAACCACACGCCGCCGGCGGTGAGACCGCGCCGACGCCACCGGATTGCGATTGTCGTCTAGTCCTCGTCGGCGACCGGTTCCGGATCTTCTCCTGAATCCTCGTCCGACTCCGGCACGACCTCCATCTGCCCGGGCCCCAGTCCCAGCGAGTGAGTCACCTGAGTTCCATCGGCCGCCTGCCAGGAATCTTCCACCCAGGCGCCACCAAACTCGTCGATCTCATTGACCTCCAGCACCGAACCAAACATGGCGCGCGTGGCTTCGGCGTCGGTTTCCGACAATAGCGACAGAACCGAATCGCTGATTCTCAGCACCCGGACGCGGGTGCCCACAAAAACCGGCGTGCCGTTGATGTCTTCTGCTTCGTTATCCATGATCAGCCATAGTAGTCATTGTTAAGTAATAAATACTGGGTTCAGAACACTTAGTCCAGTGATTTGCCGCATCTGTC
The DNA here is from genome assembly GCA_032128415.1 of Betaproteobacteria bacterium. GTDB lineage: Bacteria > Pseudomonadota > Gammaproteobacteria > Burkholderiales > SG8-41. Next base: position 12,894 of record JAQBGW010000064.1, read on the forward strand.
GAGTCAGACCACTATAAATTCACATGATCTACGCATCTACCCGGGAGTCCGTCCGTCACCCGCCACGCACTGTCTGCTTCAACAATGCCCTGCGCCAAGCTCTCGCAAAGTTGCAGATAGAGGCTGGCCATCAGTATCGATGGCTCCTCCAAGAGGATCAGCTGCACTGCGGTGCCAGGCCACACCGCGGTGAAGCAATCCGGCGCCGCGCCAGTGACATAGCGGGCACGCCCGTCGCGCAGGTCGTGAACATCCAGGAATCCAGGCATTAAATATCAATAAAAACAATATGTTATAAATATTACTGAATACGCTTGAATTTCAAGGCTTAGCCCCAAAATGCAAACGATTCATTCATCAACGCGTTGTCAAAAGCCAGAATCCCCATGTCGCAGGAATCACCGGATCAGAATCCCGAGAATACCCCCGAGGCTGAGGTTGCCGAAACCCAACCGGCGCCGGAGATCATGCCGTCGATTGAGGAGTTGCTGCGCAAGGCTGAACTCGATGCGCAGGAGCATCACGATGCCTGGCTGCGTGCCAAGGCCGAGACCGAGAACGTGCGCAAACGCGCCGTAACCGACATCGCCAACGCACACAAATATGCGGTAGAAAATTTCGCCACCGAATTGCTGGCAGTCAAGGACAGCCTTGAAGCCGGATTGGGTGTGGAAACTGCGACCATCGAAACACTGCAAAGCGGCGCCGAACTGACGTTGAAACAGCTCGGTGCGGCATTTACAAAATTCAATCTCGTTGAAATGAATCCCGTCGGCGAGAAATTCGATCCGCACCGCCATCAGGCGATCAGCATGGTGCCGTCGGATGCCCCACCGAACACCGTGGTGCAGGTGCTGCAAAAAGGTTATGCGTTGCAGGATCGGGTGATACGCCCCGCGTTAGTCATGGTCTCAAAAGCGCCGGACGCTTGAAAATCACGCCTTTAACCCCACTTATCCCATCAAGCCAGCCGCTGAGACGTTTATAAATTATTTAATAAAATCAATAGCTTATAAATAATTTCGGCGCAACCACTTTTCAGAACGAGGTACAGACATGAGCAAAATCATCGGTATTGACCTGGGCACCACGAATTCGTGCGTGGCGGTCATGGAAAACGGCAAGCCGAAGGTCATCGAGAATTCCGAGGGTGCGCGCACCACGCCGTCGGTCGTCGCCTACATGGACGATGACGAAATCCTCACTGGCGCGCCGGGCAAACGCCAGGCGGTGACCAACCCGAAGAACACGCTGTATGCCGTGAAGCGGCTGATCGGCCGGCGCTTCGAGGAAAAAGAAGTGCAGAAGGACATCAACCTGATGCCCTACAAGATCGTCAAAGCCGACAACGGCGACGCCTGGGTGGAAGTGCGCGGCAAAAAAATCGCCTCGCAGGAAGTCTCCGCGCAGGTGCTGATCAAGATGAAAAAGACCGCCGAGGATTATCTCGGTGAACCGGTTACCGAAGCAGTGATCACGGTGCCCGCGTATTTCAACGACTCGCAGCGCCAGGCCACCAAGGACGCCGGCCGCATTGCGGGCCTCGACGTCAAGCGCATCATCAACGAGCCGACGGCAGCGGCACTCGCTTTCGGCATGGACAAACAAAAGGGCGACCGCAAGATCGCGGTGTATGACCTGGGCGGCGGCACGTTCGACGTGTCAATCATCCAGATCGCCGAAGTCGATGGCTAGCACCAGTTCGAAGTGCTGTCCAACAACGGCGACACCTTCCTCGGCGGTGAGGACTTCGACCAGCGTCTGATGGATTACCTGTGCGACGAATTCAAGAAAGAATCCGGCGTCGATCTGAAGAAAGACATGCTCGCGCTGCAGCGGCTGAAGGACGCCGCGGAAAAAGCCAAGATCGAGCTGTCATCAAGCGCGCAGACCGAGATCAACCTGCCCTACATCACCGCCGACCAGTCAGGTCCGAAACATCTGGCGATCAAGATCACCCGCGCCAAGTTCGAGGCGCTGGTTGAGGAACTGATCGCGCGCACCATCACACCCTGCGAAATCGCGGTCAAGGATGCCGGCGTCAAACTGTCCGAAATCAACGACGTAATCCTCGTCGGCGGCCAGACACGCATGCCGAAAGTACAGGAAGCCGTCAAAAACTTTTTCGGCAAGGAGCCGCGCAAGGACGTCAACCCGGATGAGGCGGTTGCCGTGGGCGCAGCCATCCAGGCCGGTGTGCTGAGAGGCGACGTCAAGGACGTGCTGCTGCTCGACGTGACCCCGCTGTCGCTGGGCATCGAGACACTGGGCGGCGTGCTGACCAAGCTGATCCAGAAAAACACCACCATCCCGACCAAGGCGTCGCAGGTGTTCTCGACCGCCGAAGAAAACCAGGGCGCGGTGACCATCCATGTATTGCAGGGCGAACGCGAATTGGCCAAGGCCAACAAATCGCTGGGCCAGTTCAATTTGACCGACATTCCGCCGGCGCCGCGCGGCATGCCGCAGATCGAGGTCACTTTCGACATCGACGCCAACGGCATCCTCCACGTGTCCGCCAAGGACAAGGCCACCGGCAAGGAAAACAAGATCAAGATCCAGGCCAGCTCCGGGTTGTCGGAAGAAGAAATCCAGCGCATGGTCAAGGACGCCGAAGCCAATGCCGAGGAAGACAAAAAACTGCGCGAGCTGGTCGATGCCCGCAACCAGTGCGATCAGATGATCCACAGCGTGAAGAAATCGTTGACAGAGCATGGCGACAAGATCGGTGCGGACGAAAAAGAGAAAATCGAGACCGCATTGAAAGAGGCCGAAGAAGCGATCAAGAGCGACGATAAATCGGCCATTGAAGCCAAGACCCAGTCGCTGTCAGAGTCAGCGCACAAACTCGCGGAGCAGATTTACAAGGATCAGCAGCCGCAGGCCGGCGCAGAGGCGCCGGGTGAGGACGCACCCAAGGACAATGCTGACAAAAAGGATGACAGCAACGTGGTCGATGCGGAATTCACCGAGGTGAAAGACAAGAAAGGCTGAATCCGGCGCACTTAACGCGCCGGTTTAGCTGGCCGGGTTCGAGCGGACGGCGCAGGTGCGCTGCCGTTCAACTCGGCCATTGACTGTTCAGGGCATACCCAAAAAATGGCGAAAAAAGACTATTACGAAGTGCTTGGCGTCAACAAAGACGCCGCTGAGGACGACCTGAAAAAGGCGTACCGCAAGCTCGCCATGAAATGGCATCCCGATCGCAATCCCGACAACCCCAAGGCCGAGGAACACTTCAAGGAAGCCAAGGAAGCCTACGAAATACTGACCGATGCGCAAAAACGGGCGGCCTATGACCAGTTCGGCCATGCCGGTGTCGATCCTTCCGCTGGTGCGGGCGCCGGCGCCGGATTCGGCGGCTTCAGCGATGCCTTCGGCGACATTTTCGGCGACATCTTCGGTGGTGGTGGCGGCAGTGGCCGCCAGCGCTCGACCGTGTTCCGCGGCGCCGATTTGCGCTACAACCTGGAAATCGCGCTCGAAGACGCCGCGCGCGGCACGGAAACGCGCATCCGTATTCCGGCAATGGAGGAATGTGAAACCTGCCACGGTAGCGGTGCCAAGGCCGGCACGCAGCCGACCACCTGCACCACCTGCGGCGGCCATGGCCAGGTACGCATACAACAAGGCTTCTTCTCGATCCAGCAAACCTGCCCGCGCTGTCACGGCACCGGCAAAATGGTGGCTAATCCCTGCAGCCCCTGCTCCGGCAGCGGGCGTATCAAGAAACACAAAACACTTGCGGTGAAAATTCCGGCGGGTGTCGATGAAGGCGATCGCATCCGGTTGTCCGGCGAAGGGGAAGCCGGCATCAACGGCGGTCCCTCGGGCGATCTTTATGTGGTCATCCAGATCAAGTCGCATGGAGTATTCACCCGCGACCACAACGATCTGCATTGTGAAATGCCGGTGAGCTTCACCACCGCTGCGCTCGGTGGCGAAATCGAAATACCCACGCTCGACAGTTACGCCAAGATCAAGATACCGGCGGAAACCCAGACCGGGAAAATATTCCGGCTGCGCGGTAAAGGCATCAAGGGCGTGCGTTCAACAACTCACGGCGACCTGCTATGCCATGTCGTCGTCGAAACTCCGGTCAGCCTGACCTCGCGACAGAAGGAATTACTGCAGGAGTTTGATGCGATCAGCAGCAAGGATCAGGCACGCCACAACCCGCGTGCGAAATCCTGGATGGATCGCGTCAAGGCGTTTTTTGCCGAATAAAATTCGCGGAATCGGCGCACAGCCAAACACATTACAGTTCACCAAAAAAAACCAGCACCCAAGTGCCGGCTTTTTTTATCGTAGTGGAGCTTACTGCTGCTGCAGCTTGCCTTCGCGCACGACTTTCGCGTATTTCGCGATCTCGGACTTGATGTAAGCACCAAAATTGGCAGCGGTGCCACCCAGTGGCTCAGCGCCCAACCTACCGAGCCGTTGCCGTACATCGGGCAGTTGCAACGCCTTGTTAATGTCGGTATTAAGCCGTTGGATGGCTGCTGCCGGCGTACCCGTCGGCAGCACTGCACCGTACCAGTTGATCATCGCGTAGCCCTTGACGCCCGATTCCGCTACGGTCGGCACATCCGGCAGCACAGCATTGCGTTTTTCACTGGTTACCGCCAGCGCACGCATGCGTCCGGACTTGATATGCGGCACCGCCACCGGGGCGGTGTTGAAGCCCACCTGCACCTCACCCGAAATCAGCGCCAGACCTGCCGGCGCGCCCCCCTTGTACGGCACGTGCGTCATTTTGATTTTGGCGAGGCTCTTAAGCAGTTCCGCGGCGATGTGTTCCGGGCTGCCATCTCCAGAAGACGCATGATTGATCGAACGCGAATTTGCCAGCTTAATCAGATCGGCAATGGTTTTCGGCGACGACGACGGCGGCACCACCACGAACATCGGCACCGAAGAGATGTTGATCAGTGGCGTGAAGTCGCGCACCAGGTCATATCTCAGTTTTTTGTACAGCGATCTGCTGATGGTATGCGAAACGGAAATGAACATGACGGTATAGCCGTCCGGCGTTGCCTTTGAGGCGATTTCGGCAGCCAGATTGGCATTGGCGCCCGGTCGATTATCGACGATGACCTGCTGGCCGAGGCTGTCGGTCAGTTTTGCGGCAACCGTACGTGCCATGGTGTCAGTGCCACCGCCTGGCGAATACCCCACCAGAAAGCGGATGGGTTTGACAGGGAAACCCTGCGCTAGCGCGCTGCCCGCACTGGCGGCAGCAACGAGCATGGTGATGCAGATGATGATTCGATTCATGATTTTTCACCTCGTTTTGATAGTGGATTGTTATTGATGCCACCGCTCAATCAACAGCGGCCACCTGCAGTTTCGGGTTGCGTACCGGCCGCACCGAGGCAGCAACAAAAAATTGTGTATTGCCCTTCCCGGCGAGATTTTTGGTGCGCTCGTTCACGTCGGCCATCACCTCGATAATTTTCGGGCCGAATTCATCACCATACATTACAACGCGATCCTTTACTCAGTCCCTACAATCAATGGCCCGTGACTATAACGCAGCCTTGCCGATCAAGCGGCGTATTTCCGTACCGTCTTCCAGTCGATTTCAAAACCGAAACCCGGTAGATCATTCAGATGCACCTGGCCATCGCGCACCTGTGCCCGCTCGGTGAACAACTCGAACCACAGCGGATCACGGTCGGCGTTGCCGTGCGATTCCACACCAAAGCCCAGTCGCGGGAATGCCGACACCAGATGCGCGTGAATTTCCGGCACCAGATGCGGTGCGATGCGCACGCCGTGTTGTTCGGCGAGATGGCTGACGCGCAATGATTCGGTGAAACCGGCAAAACGCGTCGAGTCGAACTGCATGAAACCCAGTGCGCCGCTGGTGATGAAATCGCGGGCAGTGAATCGCGTCATTTCGCGCTCACCGTGCGCCAGCGGGATAGTCGTCGCCTGCGCCAGTCGCACGAAGTCCGCCGGCTGGAGGTACCAGTGCAGCGGCTCTTCCAGCCAGTAGATGTCGTACGGCTCGACGGCATGCGCAAACTGGATGCATTCCTCCAGATCGTAAGCGGCGTTCATGTCAAGCATCAGCAGTACGTCGGGCCCGATGGCTGATCGCGTGGCTTTGATGCGCTCGACTTCTTTCTCGATGCTCAGCCCCGCGGTCTTCAGCTTGACCGCGCGATAACCGCGCTTGACGAAACCCGCGAGTTCATCCGCGCAGGCCTTTAACGGCGCATCGAGTTCGTAGTAACCGCCGGTGGCATAGGTAAACAACGGTTTGCCCTCGCCGCCCAGCAGTTGCCACACCGGCCGATTCATGGCCTTGCCCTTGATGTCCCACAGCGCAATGTCGATGCCACCGATGGCCGCCATGATCTGCGGGCGATCGCCCCGTGGCAACGGCTGTGGCAAACCATCGCGCCCGCCCATGCCGGTGGGCCGCGGTGAAGTCAGCGAAAACAGTTTTTCCCAGACGGCAATCTGCGCCAGCGCATCCATGCCGTGTGCGATTTCACCCAGGCTCTCCACGTATTTGCAGATGTCCTTCAGCGGCGAACCGTGAATCTGGCCGATGCCGGTCAGGCCATCATCGGTCTTGATCTCCACCAGCACCACGCTGGAGCTGTGCAGTTCTTCATGCGCCGTCCACAGCGGATGCTTGAGCTTGACGGAAACAGCGTGGGCTTTGACGGTAGCGATGCGGGTCATGGATATATCCTATTAAATACTAATAAACTCACTAAGTTAATACACATTTCCAAGCCACCCACCACCAACCCCCTTGTGAGCCGCCGAGCAGCGCAAATTCGCCGGGGGTAGCCCGGCAGCTAGTCACTTTCTCTTGCTTCGCCAAGAGAAAGTAACCAAAGAGAAGGCGACCCTGGCTCGCTGGCCCTGCGGGCTCCCCTGCGCTGCTCGCCAAGTCAGGCGGCTGCGGAACTCGCCCTTGCCGCTGCGCGGCAAGGGCTCAGACAGTCCTCGCCGACACCCCCTGACTTGGCTGTGCTGCTCGGCAGCTCACAAGGGGCACAAAACCATCTGCATGCATACCCGTTTGCAATGGCGATTTTCAACTACGCCGCCAAGTCGTCCCTGCAGCACTATCCTCCAACACCACGCCCGCCGCCTTCAACTCATCCCGTATCCGGTCGGCCTCGGCAAACTGCTTTCCCTTCTTCGCCGCAGCCCGCGCCACAATCGCCGCCTCAATGCGTTCCGGTGTCCAGTCGCTGTCAGCCACCCCGCCCTGCAAAAACGCTTCCGGCTCCCGCTGCAACAACCCCAGAACTCCCGCCAGCGCCTTCAGCAACCCAGCATCCACCGCCGCCTGCGACTTGTTCAATTCATTCGCCAAATCAAACAACGCCGCCACCGCCTCCGGCGTATTGAAATCATCATCCATCGCCACCTTGAAACGCGCTGCAAAGGCATTACTCCAGTCGATCGCGACCGCCGTTGCCGCTACACCCTTCAACGCCGTATAGAGCCGCGTCAATCCTTGTTTGGCATCATCAAGATGCACATCGGAATAATTCAGCGGACTGCGATACTGCGCGCGGATGATGAAGAAACGCACCACTTCCGCGTCGTACTTTTTGAGAATCTCGCGCACCGTAAAGAAATTACCCAGTGATTTCGACATTTTTTCGTTGTCGACACGCACAAAGCCGTTATGCATCCAGTAATTCACAAACTTACCGCCATGGGCGCCCTCGGACTGCGCGATCTCGTTCTCGTGATGCGGGAACTGCAGGTCCTGCCCGCCGCCGTGGATGTCGAAATGTTGGCCGAGCAGCGCGCACGACATCACCGAGCATTCGATGTGCCAGCCGGGACGCCCGGCACCCCACGGCGACTCCCACGACGGTTCGCCGGGTTTGGCGCGTTTCCACAGCACGAAGTCCAGCGGATCCTGCTTGGCAGCATCGACCGCGACGCGCTCGCCGGCACGCAGATCTTCCAGTGATTTGCCGGACAGCTTGCCGTAGCCTTCAAACTTGCGCACCGCGTAATTCACATCGCCGTCGCCGGCTTGATACGCCAGCCCCTTCTGCCGCAATACCTCAATCACGTCGAGCATGCCCGGCACGTATTCGGTGGCGCGCGGTTCAGCGTCCGGTTTCGCCACGCCCAGCGCTGCGGCATCCTCATTCATTGCGGTGATGAAGCGCTCGGTCAGCGCGGCCATCGGCTCGTTTTTTTCCTGCGCACGCTTGATGATTTTGTCGTCAATGTCGGTGATGTTGCGCACGTAGGTCACGGCATAACCCGACGCACGCAACCAGCGCTGCACCACATCGAACATCACCATCACGCGAGCATGGCCAAGATGGCAATAGTCGTACACGGTCATGCCGCACACGTACATCCGCACTTTGCCCGGCTCGATGGGCACAAATTCCTGCTTGTCCCGGGCGAGGGTATTGTAAATTTTCAGCATAGTGGCGATCTGTCGCCCCGGAACGGGTGGTTTACCGACCCGGTCAGGCCCTGGCTCCTGAGGCGAATTGCGGACCCGGCGGCCCGTCAGAAAAGAGTTGGTTCAATTAGCGGTTGTTCTTGGTAAAATCCCGAAGATTCAAGGACTAATGTACTATCTGTGGTACTCAGACATCGACCATTGGAATCATAGCACGATGACCCTAAAATCAGCCGCCGCCGGACTCACTGCGCTTGCCGTGTGTTTGGTCTTTGCAGCCCCGGCCCGGGCGCAAACCGACGAATTGCAGGAAGCCCAGCAACTACTGAAACAGGGGCAAGTCGACCGCGCGCTGGAACGTGTCGATCAGTATCTGAAAACCCGCCCTAAAGATGCGCGCGGTCGTTTTCTCCGCGGCATTCTGCTTGCCGAACAGAACAAACCCGACGACGCCATCCGCGTGTTCACTGAGCTGACGCAGGATTACCCGGAACTGCCCGAACCGTATAACAATCTCGCGGTGCTCCATGCTTCGCAGGGCCAGTATGACAAAGCGCGCAACGCGCTGGAAATGGCGATCCGCACCCATCCCAGCTACGCCACCGCGCATGAAAACCTCGGCGACATCTACGCCAAGATGGCCAGTCAGGCCTACGACAAGGCGCTGAAGCTCGACAATGGCAACAAGGCGGCGCGGACCAAGCTCAATCTGATCAAGGATCTGTTCACCGGCGCCCGCCCGGCCACGGTTGCTTTGGCGCGCGCCGAACCCGCCACCAAGATCGCAACGGCGCCCCCGGCAGCGCGCCCGATCAGTCCTGCACCGACCGCGACCGCACCCGCGCCGGCAGCAACGCCAAAACCGGCGCCCGCCGCGCCTACAAAAGCGCCCCCCGTCAAGGTGGCCCCGGTGGCACCCAGCGCCGATGCCGTGCTCACCGCCGTACAGGGTTGGGCGTCCGCGTGGTCGAACAACGATACCAAGAGTTATCTTGCGCGCTACGCACCGGACTTCAAGGTGCCCGACGGCACGTCCCGCGAGGCATGGGAAACTACACGCAAAGCCCGCATCGCCAAACCGCGCGAGATCGAAGTACGCATTGAGGCGCCTAAAGTTACTTTCAATGAAGCGGACCGCGTTACCGTCACTTTCCGCCAGCATTACCGTTCAAATACCTTCAATGCCTCTTCGAAGAAAAAGCTGGTACTGGTCAAATCGGGGGAGCAGTGGCTGATCCAGGAAGAACAGGTCGGCGGGTGAAGCGTTCAATTCTGGCAAGCGCCGTCGCCACGGCCATTTTGGTCACGATGATGACGCCATCATCGAGCCTGCTCGCGCTGGGCAGCAGGCCCCTGGCTGCAGCACCCGGCGGCATGATCGCGCCGCACGGCAGCAACGCACCGGAATCTCTGCTGGCGCACACCCTGCTCGCCATCACCAGTTCCCAGTTCGATATCGCGTTGACTGAGGTCGACAGGATATTGCGTGACTATCCGAATTTCCGCCTGGCGCATCTGATCAAAGGCGACCTGCTGATAGCCCGCTCGCGCCCCATCAGCAACATCGGCGCCGCGTCCGACGCCCCTCCAGAACACATTGCCGATCTGCGCGCAGAAGCGCAGGCGCGATTGGCACGCCACAATCAGGAGCGGCCGGGCAAACGCATGCCGAGCAACCTGCTGCAACTCGAGCCGGAACAAAAATACGCCTTCGTCGTTGATACCTCAAAATACACGCTCTACGTGTTCGAGAACGACAATGGCAAGCCACGCTACGTCGCGGATTACTACACTACCATCGGTCGCAACGGCATCGATAAAAACCGCGAGGGCGACAAGAAAACACCGCTAGGCGTCTATCACGTCACCAGCAACATGCCACGCGACCAGCTGAATCGTACCTACGGCACACAAAACAGCGCGCTCTACGGCGATGGCGCCTTCCCGATCAATTACCCCAACGAGTGGGATCGTCGCCAGGGACGCAAGGGCAGCGGCATCTGGCTGCATGGCGTCCCCGACGACACCTATAGCCGGCCGCCACGCGCCAGCGACGGTTGCGTCGCCCTTACCAACGAGGATCTGCAGACTCTCACCCCCCGCGTACAGGTCGGTGTCACGCCGGTGATCATCGCCTCGGACATCAACTGGGTGGAACCCGTTGTTGCGCAAAGCACGCGCAACGCGCTGCTAAAATCCGTGGACGCCTGGCGGCAAGATTGGGAGAGCCGCGACACCGACAAATACCTGCGGCATTACGCGCCGGACTTTGTTTCGGGCAAACAGGATTTGTCCGCATGGGCGCAGCAGAAGCGCACTGTGAATGCCGGGAAGACATGGATCAGGGTCAAGGTGGATCGCGTCAGCATGTTCCTGTATCCGGGCGACGAGAATCTTGCAGTGGTCACCTTTAATCAGGATTACGCCAGCAGCAATCTCACCAACAAAATGCGCAAGCGCCAGTACTGGCAGCGCGAGAACGGCACCTGGCGCATCATCCTCGAGGGCGCGGCCTGAGCAGCGCCACGCCCCTTATTTCAACTTAACTATTTGTTTTTATTGGTAAATTCATGAAATACTGGCTTGCACTATGCATTGCACTGCTACTCCCTGTTGCACACGCCGCGAATCCCAAGGTGGAGCTCAAAACCACCATGGGCACGCTGGTGATTGAGTTGTACCCGGAGAATGCGCCGAAGACGGTCGAAAATTTTCTGCAATACGTGAATGAGGGTTTTTACAACGGCACCATTTTCCACCGTGTGATGCCCAACTTCATGGCGCAAGGCGGCGGCTTCACCGCCAGCTTCGAGGAAAAACCTGTACGCCCGCCTATCCGCAACGAAGCCGGCAACGGCTTGCGCAACGCCGTCGGCACCGTCGCCATGGCGCGCACAAAAAGTCCACATTCAGCGACCGCGCAATTCTTCATCAACGTCGCCGAAAACGATTTTCTCGACTTCAAATCGCCAGACGAGAGCGGCTATGGATATACCGTGTTTGGCCGCGTGACTTCGGGCATGGATGTCGTGGTAAAAATGGTCCAGTTACCCACCAGTTCGGTCGGTCCGCACCAGAACGTGCCACGCCTGCCCATCGTCATCGAGCGTGCCCGCATGCTCGGTACTGCCGCTAAAACGCAACCAAAAAAATAAACAAAACCAAACTTCAGGAAAAAACTCATGGTCAGGCTGCATACCCGATTCGGCATCATCACCCTGGAACTCGACGCTGTGAAAGCGCCCGACACCGTCGCCAACTTTCTTCAGTATGTGAATGACGGCCACTACACCAACACCATATTCCACCGTGTCATCGACGGCTTCATGATCCAGGGCGGCGGATTTGAGCCGGGGATGAAACAAAAACCGACCCGCGATCCGGTAAAGAATGAAGCCGACAATGGCCTGAAAAACACAAACTACACCGTCGCCATGGCGCGCACTTCCTCGCCGCACTCGGCCAGTGCGCAGTTTTTTATCAATATCGCCGACAATGACTTCCTCAACCATACGGCGCCAACGCCGCAAGGCTGGGGTTATTGTGTATTCGGCAAAGTCACTGAAGGCACCGACGTCGTTGAACGCATCCGTACGGTCAAGACCGGCAGCAGCGGCATGCATCAGGATGTGCCGGTGGAGAACGTTGTGATCGATAAAGCCGAAGTCGTCTGAACCTGCGGGCCGACAATACCGGGCCGCTCATGCACAGCCCGCTCCATAGCCTGCTCATTTCCGACCTGCATCTCGCCGCCGAGCGGCCGCAGATCACGGAACAATTCCTCCGCTTCACCACCGATATCGCGCCGCAGGCGGTGGCGCTCTATATCCTTGGCGATCTTTTCGAATACTGGGCAGGTGATGACGACACTGATACGCTGGGTGTGCAGACCGCTGCTGCGCTCGCCGCACTGGCCGCCCGCGGCACCCGGGTATTCCTCATGCAGGGTAATCGCGACGTGCTGATGGGTCGTATGTTCGTCGAGCGCAGCGGCGCGACGCTGCTCGACGACCCGCTACTGATCGATCTTCACGGCACTGCTACGCTGCTGACCCACGGCGATGCGCTGTGTACAGATGATGCCGATTATCAGAAATTCCGCGCCTACGCCCGGGATCCCGCCAATCAGTTGCGCTTTCTCGCGCAACCGCTGGCGGATCGCCGGGAGCAGATGCTGGGTTTCCGCGCGCAAAGCGAAGCCAGCAAGCAGCAGAAAACGGGGGCGATCATGGACGTGGCGGCAACCGCGGTGGAAGAACTGCTGCGCCGGCATCGCTACCCGCGATTGATCCATGGTCACACCCACCGCCCCGCACGGCATGTGCATGTGGTCGATGGGCACGGTTGCGAACGCTGGGTGCTCAACGACTGGTATCAGCGTGGCGGCTACCTGCGCTGCGAAGCCAACGGCTGCGCCGCAGTTCTGCTCTAAACAGAGCTCCGCATCAGGCGACCGGTCAAGCCAGCGCCTGAGTGAAATCTTCAACCAGGTCGTCGATATCCTCAATACCGATCGACAGTCGTATCAACGAGTCCACAATGCCCATCTCGGCGCGCCGCTCGGGCCCCATTTCCCAATAGATCGTGTGGGCAATCGGGATCGCGAGCGTACGATTGTCCCCCAAATGGCTGGATGAAATCACCAGCTGCAGCCGGTTGAGAAAATCGAAGCAGTCGATGCCGTCCGCCAGCTCAATGCTCATCAATGCGCCATAACTCTTGAACAACTCGCCGGCAAGTTGATGCTGCGGATGATCATCGAGACCTGGGTAATAAACTTTCGTAACCTTGGGATGTGCGGCAAGAAATCGGGCAAGTTGCAGCGCATTGCCGGACGCCCGATCCATCCGTAGCGCCAGTGTCTCGGCGCCGGTGGCAAGGCGGTGTGCAACTTCAGCCGCCAGCGTGGCGCCCGCATCCCGCAATCCCTTTTTGCGAATCTGCAGCACGCCCCACATGGCGGGGGAGGCTGTCTTGTAGTTATCGTAGATGTTCGGAAAACGCTTCCAATCGAACAAGCCAGTGTCGGTTACCGCACCGCCCAGTGCGTTGCCGTGACCACCGATGTACTTGGTCAGGGAATTGATAACCAGGCCGGCCAGTACCCGCTTCGGCCGGAACAGATAGGGCGAAGTCATGGTGTTGTCCACCACGTAGAGCAGACCGTGGCTGGCGCAGAGATCGCCGATGCGCGCCAGGTCGGCGACCTGGGTGCACGGGTTGGCTATGGTCTCCACAAACACCAGCCGGGTGTTGGGCCGAATGGCTCTCGCCACTTCATCCACGCGCGTAGCATCCACATAACTGATGGCGCAACCAAGCTGTTCCAAAGTACCGAACAAGCTGTTGGTGTTGCCAAACAGGTATGAGCTGGAGACGATGTGATCACCGCTGCGTAGTAATGCAATGAATGTCGCGGCAATCGCGGCCATGCCGGTCGAGAAACAGGCGGTCGTGATGCCGTCCTCCATCTTGCTGATCTTTGACTCCAGCGCAGCCGTGGTGGGATTGCCCTGCCGGCCATAGGCGTAGCCGGCGAGCTCGCCCTTGAATACCTTCGCCAGATCGCGCGCGTCCGGATAGCCGTACGCCACCGCGGCATGCATCGGTTTATGCACGGCAAAGTGCTCGATCGGCGATTCCAGGTCAGAATGCAGAATCGTCGTGGTAAATCCACTCTTCATGATCTCGCTCCATCAAATAAAAAACCCGGCCAGCTAGCGCGGACCGGGTTCTTCCGTCGCTTTAGCGGCATTTTTAACGCGCCCGCAAGCTGATTCTCAAATCGGCGCAGGTGTCAGACTACCCCAGCTCCGCCGTTGCCGTCAAACAGGACGTTTGCCGGCGACCATATCAGCCATGTCCAGCGACTGCGCATCGCCGCGCGCCTGCAGCCCGACAACCACGCCTTCGCGATCGGTTGCCGACCGGTTTTGACTGACCTTCCATTTGCCTTCGAGGCGCGCAATCGGGATTTCAATACCGACGATCGCCTTAAGCATCTGCTCGATGTAGGCCGGGGGCGCATCAGCGATGCCCCACGGCTGCAGCAGCGGTGCCTCCTGCTGGACAGTCAATCTCGACACCAAATTACGCAGCCAGGCCGGATCATCGTGAATGATCAACGGTCCGTGGGCATGCACCACCGCATAATTCCAGGTTGGCACCACCTTGCCGGTTTCACGCTTGGTCGCATACCACGACGGCGTCACGTAAGTCTGCGGACCCTGGAATATCACCAGCGCCTCCCGCCCTGCATGTTTCTCTTGCCACAGCGGATTGGCGCGTGCGACATGACCGCGCAGCGTGCCATGGGGCGTGGGCTGCGGATCGATCAGCAACGGCAGATGATTCGCTTCCGGAACGCCGGCGGCGCAGGTGATCAAAGTCGCAAAGGGATGGGCACGGATTAGCGCGTGCAGGACTTCAACGCGCTCCTCGGCAAACGCGGCGGGCTGGTACATGCGATCAGCCGCCTGGCGTCAGTCCACCAGCTCAAGCCCGAGGTCGAGCTGGGTCGCCGCGGCCATTCTATCCGCCTTGGCGCTGTCGCGGCGCTGCGCTTCCACACCGTCGAGGTAAACCTGAGTGATATCTCCGGTGATGTAGTGGCCGCTGAAGCATGAGGTTTCAAAATTGGTCACCGCCGGATTGACGCTGCGCACATCACCGATCAGCGCATCCAGCTCCTGATAAATCAACGCATCGCAGCCAATTTCCCTGGCGATCTCCTCGTTCGTGCGTCCGCTGGCGATCAGTTCATCACGCGTCGGCATGTCGATGCCGTAAACATTGGCGTGGCGCACTGGCGGTGCTGCTGATGCAAAATAAACCCTGCGCGCGCCGGAATCTCGAGCCATTTGCACAATCTCCCGGCTGGTGGTGCCGCGCACAATTGAATCATCAACCAGTAACACGTTTTTGCCACGAAACTCCATGCCGATCGCGTTGAGTTTCTGGCGCACAGATTTACGGCGTATGGCCTGCCCCGGCATGATGAAGGTGCGTCCGATATAACGGTTCTTGATAAAGCCTTCGCGATAGGCGATGTTCAGATGGTTCGACAGCTGCATCGCCGACGGTCGGCTCGAATCCGGAATCGGTATCACCACATCGATATCGAGATTGGGAAAATCCTTCTCAATCTTGCGCCCCAGACTCTCGCCCATGCGTAACCGGGTCTCGTAAACCGAGATGCCGTCGATCACCGAATCCGGCCGAGCCAGATAGACAAATTCGAACAGACATGGATTCAGTGTCGGGTTTTCTGCGCATTGCTGGCCGTGAAAATTGCCGTCGAGGTCGATGAAGATGGCCTCACCCGGCGCCACATCGCGTACCAGTCGGAAACCCTGGCCGTCGAGCGCCACACTTTCGGACGCCACCATGTAATCATGCCCCTGCGGTGTCTCCATGCGACCGAAGACCAGCGGGCGGATACCATATGGATCGCGGAATGCCAGCAGACCGTAGCCGGCAATCATGGCTACTACGGCATAGGCGCCGCGACAGCGCCGGTGTACGCCGGACACTGCCGCAAATATGGTCGCCGGATCGAGCTTGTAATTGGTGGCATTGGCGGCGAGCTCGTGTGCCAACACGTTAAGCAATACTTCCGAGTCGGATTCGGTATTGACGTGACGCAGGTCGAGGCGGAACAGGTCGTTCTTCAGTTGCTCGGCATTGGTTAAATTACCGTTGTGCCCGAGCACAATACCAAACGGTGAATTGACATAGAACGGTTGCGATTCCGCCGCCGTATAGGCCGACCCGGCCGTCGGATAACGCGTATGCCCGATGCCGGCATGCCCGGCGAGACTGCGCATGTTGCGGGTGCGAAACACATCGCGCACCATGCCGCCGCCCTTGTGCATGTGGAAGCTCGAGCCGTCGGCGGTCACTATACCGGCGGCGTCTTGGCCGCGATGCTGCAGAAACAGCAACCCGTCATAGAGGATCTGGTTGACGGGGCTGCGGGCAACGACTCCAACGATTCCACACATGGCGTTTCCGTTTTCTCAGCGATACCGAATATGCTGGCTGACCGCGAGCGGCAACCAGCTCTTGATTACAATCGCAGTGCGCTCCAGCTGCGGCCGCAGCACCGCATCACGCCAGAACGGCTGCCCCGGCAACGCCGTGGCTCCCGCCAGCAACACCAGGGTCATGACCACCGCAATACCCCGCACCAGGCCAAATATTGCACCCAGCATCCGATCCTCTACGCTCAGTCCCGCACTCTTGATTAGTTGCGACACTGCAAAAGAAACCAGGCTCATCATCAGCAGCACCAGGAAAAACGTCGCGATATAACCTGCCAGCGCGCGCAACTCGTCGCCGGGAATTTCCGCCGGCATCAACGTCGCTGCCTGACCGCCGAACAACCAGGCCAAAAAAAATGCCAATACCCACGCTGCCAACGCCAATAGCTCTTTCATCAATCCGCGCATGATACTGAGTGCGATGGAAAATCCGATAATGATCAGCACCGCATAATCGAGCAGGGTCATCGCTTATTTGGGTAACTCATCTGGGCACTACCTTGCCGTCGAGCGCCATGCCCAGCAACTGCTGGCGCCCCTTTTCCGCAGCCTCGCGACTGGCATAAGGACCGACGCGCACGCGCGTCACCGGACCATTAGGCGTCTGCACGACCTCGGTATAAGCCTTCATACCGCCGTCGGCGATTTTTACCTGCAATTCCTTCGCCCTGGCGGCGTCAGTCAATGCGACCACCTGAATCACAAAATCGCCAGCCGCAGCCGGTTTTTCCTCTGCAGTCATGGTTGCCGGTTTGGCCGCGGGTTTCGCTGTGGATTTTACTACTGGCGGTTTCGGCCCAGGTTTGAGTGCTGCAGGCTTGACTACTGCCTTGGGTTCAGCTTTGACCATGGCTTGCGGCGCATCGACCTTCGCTGCAGGTAGCGGTGCCGGTAGCGCAGGTTTTAATGGCGCCGGCTTGACGGACAACATGCTGGCATCCGGCGACGGAATCTGGATATTGATGTCCTGCGTGACCGGTTTGGGTTCCGAATCAAGAATCATCGGCAGCCCCACCGCCACCGCAGTCACCAGCACGACGGCGCCGACTAGTCGCCGGCGTGCGCGCTTTTTCAGCTGAAGTTCTTCGTCGCTAACGTTTCTCGCCATTCGTGATACGCCGTAAGCGAAGTAATCCGTTGATTATAAACAATTTTTACTATGTCCGGCGAGTGCGAATTGCGGTCATCGCGGCGGCCACGGTAAGAAACGATCCGAAGGTCAAAATTCTATCACCATCGCCTGCCATTCGGTACGCGTAGTCGCAGGCTTCTGCGATATTTATACACGGCGTAATACCGGTAGTAACCCCGGCTGCGCGCAGGGATTGCTCCAGTGCAGCGTTATTCATCGCACGCGGCCCGGCCAACGGTGCTACCAGCCAGTGATCGACGTGACCGCGCAAGGCTTGCGCCACGCCGATGACATCTTTGTCCTTCAACATCGAAAATACCGCCAGCGTTTGCCGGTACCCGGTCATCTGCACCAGATTCGCCGCCAGCACTGCGGCCGCATGCGGGTTGTGCGCGACATCGAGGATCACCGCAGGCCGGCCCGGCAATACCTGGAAGCGTCCGGGAATTTCCACGTGCACCAGGCCGCCGCGGATATCGGCCGCTGCGACCGGCAAACGTACACGCAAGGCGTCCAGCGCGGCAATGCACGCACTGGCATTGGCTATCTGAAAATCGCCGCGCAATGCCGGCAACGGCAAGCCGTGGCGATTACCGCCCGGCCCCCAGTAGTGCCACTGCTGCGGCTGTGACTCAAAACCGAAATCGCGGCCGACCTGCAGCAACTTCGCGCCGATGCGCGCCGCATATTCAATGACGGTTACGGGTGGATCAGGGTCAGCGCATATCGCTGGCCGACCGGCACGAAAAATTGGAGCCTTTTCAGCGCCGACAGCCTCGCGGGTCGAACCAAGATATTCCATGTGGTCAAGTCCCACGCTCGTCAGCAACGCCGCGTCAGCATCGAAAACATTCGCTGCATCAAGACGTCCGCCCAGCCCGACTTCAAGTATCGCGGCATCCACCCTGCATTCCCGGAACAGCCATAGCGCCGCCAGCGTGCCGAACTCGAAATAGGTCAGGGGCACGTCGCAATCACGACGTGCGCGTTCTACTGCAGCAAACGCGCGCACGAGGTCGGCGTCCTCTGCTTCCCTGCCGGCGATCCGCACCCGCTCGTTGTAGCGCAGCAGATGCGGCGAAGTGTAAGTGCCGACGCGATACCCGGCATGTCCGAGCATAGCGTCGAGCATCATGCAGGCTGACCCCTTGCCGTTGGTGCCACCGACCGTAATGACGGGAAACTCAGGTTTGAGCGCCAGCGCATCGCGCACGATGATCACCCGGTCCAGCCCCATGGCAATGGCCTGCGGATGCTGGCGTTCAATGTATTCCAGCCAGCCGTCGAGGGTATCGGGTAGCGTCATGGGACGCGGATATTCAAAGTAAAAGTCGCGCCGGTCGATGAAAGTATTGCATGCAGCGCATGCGCAGCGAGCAGTATCAGGTCGGGGCCGGCAACTTCAGCATCAGGGCGAGCAACCGCGCCAACGCATCCCGCATTTGCCGCCGGTCAACGATCATGTCGAGCGCCCCCTTCTGCATCAGGAACTCCGAGCGCTGGAACCCCTCAGGCAGCGTTTCACGCACGGTCTGCTCGATCACCCGTGGACCGGCGAAACCAATCAGCGCGTTAGGCTCAGCAATCACCGCATCGCCGATCATGGCAAAACTCGCCGACACACCACCCATGGTTGGGTCGGTCAGCACAGAAATAAATGGCAGACGATCATCGGCGAGCCGTGTCAACGCGGCACAGGTCTTGGCCATCTGCAGCAGCGAAAACAATCCTTCCTGCATGCGCGCCCCGCCGGTGGCAGTAAAACAGATAAACGGCAGCCGCTGTTCGACGCAGACCTGCACCCCGCGCACAAAACGCTCACCGACCACCGACCCCATTGATCCGCCGAGAAAATCGAACTCGAATGCAGCAGCGACGACCGGAATTTCCTTGATCGAACCCTGCATGACGATTAGCGCATCTTCCTCATTGGTGTCTTCGCGCGCAGCAGCGAGTCGGTCTACATATCGTTTGCTGTCACGGAACTTGAGACTGTCGATCGGCGTAACCTCGGAACCAATCTCATAGCGCCCCTCCATGTCGAGCAGCCAGTCGAGGCGTTCGCGCGCTGAAATGCGGTTATGGTGATTGCACTTCGGACAGACAAACAGATTTTTCTCGAGATCCGTGCGATAAAGCACCGCTTCGCAGGAATCACACTTGCTCCACAATCCCTCGGGAACCGCCTTTTTAGTGCTGCCCGTTTCACGCTTGATCCGTGGCGGCAGCAGTTTCTGCAGCCAGCTCATGCGGGGCGCCCCGGAGGAAGTCCCCCTGGGGGGCGCCCTGGAGGAAGTCCCCCTGGGGGGCGCCCCGGAGGAAGTCCCCCTGGGGGGCGTCCGGAAGTGTCGCGATTCATGGCCGCGCGGATACCTGCCAAGAACGCACCGGCGCGCGCCGGTGCTTCCAGCGGTGCGCTTTCGATTTCTTGCACCAGCCGACTACCGATGACCACTGCATCGGCTATGCCAGCGATGACTCGGGCCGTCTCACCGTCCCTGATACCAAAACCGACGCCGAGCGGCAGTTTGGTAAAGCTGCGAATGTGCGCGATGCGCTGCGTCACATCGGCAACGTCTATGTTCGCTGCACCGGTGATTCCCTTCAACGACACGTAATACAGATAACCGCGACCCAACGCAGCCACTTGTTTCAGACGCGCATCGGATGTCGTCGGCGACAACAGAAATATGGTGTCCAGCCCTGCGGCATCGAGCGTTGCAACCAGACGCTCAGCCTCCTCCGGCGGATAATCCACCACCAGCGCACCGTCAACGCCCGCCGCCTTTGCCGCCGCAACAAAATCATCAACACCCATGGACTCAACGGGATTCGCGTAGCCAAACAACACGACCGGTGTATTCAAGTTGGTTTTGCGAAACTCGGCGACATAACCAATCACATCACGCAATGAAACGCCGTGCTTCAGCGCGCGTTCGCTGGAACGCTGAATCACCGGGCCGTCCGCCATCGGATCCGAAAACGGTACGCCCAATTCGATAATATCGGCGCCGCCTGCGACCATGGCATGCATCAGCGGCACGCAGCTTGCCGGATCCGGATCACCTGCAGTGACGAAAGGGATCAGGGCCTTACGCCCTTCTTTCTTGAGGCGCGCGAATGTAGCCGCTATGCGTGACATCGTCAGGATCGTGTGGTGTGCATCAGAATTTGAGGCCGGATTTTTCGGCGACGGTATGCATGTCCTTGTCACCACGTCCGGAAAGATTGACGAGTAATATCTGATCCTTGCGCATGCGCGGTGCAATCTTCGCCGCATAGGCCAGGGCATGGCTCGATTCCAGCGCGGGAATGATGCCCTCAAGCCGGCACAGCTTGTGGAATGCTTCGAGCGCCTCGTCATCAGTTACCGCAACATATTCGGCCCGCCCACTGTCCTTCAGCCACGCGTGCTCCGGGCCGACGCCGGGATAATCCAGTCCCGCTGAAATCGAATGTGTTTCAATGATCTGGCCGTTGTCGTCCTGCAGCAGATAGGTGCGGTTGCCATGCAGCACGCCGGATTTGCCGGCGCACAGTGTCGCCGCGTGTTTACCGGTTTCCAGACCGTGTCCGGCGGCCTCGACGCCGATCAACCGCACTGCTTCATCCGGAATATAGGCGTGGAATATACCTATGGCGTTCGAACCGCCACCGACGCAGGCGAGCACCGCATCTGGATGACGTCCTGTCATCTCCGGCATCTGCTCCCGCGCCTCAATGCCAATCACCGACTGGAAATCGCGCACCATCATCGGATAGGGATGCGGTCCGGCCACTGTGCCGATAATGTAAAAAGTATTCTCGACATTGGTCACCCAGTCGCGCATCGCCTCGTTCAGCGCATCCTTGAGCGTTTTCGAACCCGATTCAACGGGCACCACCGTCGCCCCCAGCAGCTTCATGCGATAGACGTTTTGCGCCTGACGCTTGATATCCTCGGAGCCCATGTAAACCACGCACTCCATGCCGTAGCGCGCAGCAATCGTCGCGGCGGCTACGCCATGCTGCCCCGCGCCGGTTTCTGCGATGACGCGCGATTTGCCGAGATGCCGCGCCAGTAGTGCCTGGCCGATGACGTTGTTGATCTTGTGTGCGCCAGTGTGATTCAAATCCTCGCGCTTCAGATACACCTGTGCGCCGCCGAAATGCTCCGACCAGCGCCGTGCGTGATACACCGGGCTTGGCCGGCCGACATAATGTTTAAGTTCGTATTCAAATTCCGCCTTGAATACCGGATCATCCTTGTAGCGGGCATAAGCCGCCTTCAGTTCTTCCAGTGCGGAGATCAGGGTTTCAGAGACAAAGACGCCCCCATAAGGCCCGAAATGTCCTTTCGCATCCGGCAAGTCATACATCCGCATTGCGCACTCCCGTCATGAATGCTTCCATTTTCCGCACATCTTTGATGCCTTTGGCTGCCTCAACGCCGCTCGAAACATCCACAGCCCACGGCCGCACGCGCCGCACCGCCTCCGCCACATTCTCCGCATGAAGTCCGCCCGACAACACCACAGGCACCGGCAGATCGCGCGGAATCAATGACCAGTCAAAAATAGCGCCGGTTCCACCATGTACGCCATCGACATAAGCGTCGAGCAACAAACCGCGGGCAGTATGAAATTCCCGTACGTATTGTAACAAATCGACCCCCGGCCTTACCCGCACGGCACGCAGGTACGGCAATCCGAAGCCGGCACAGTACTGCGGAGTTTCGTCACCGTGAAATTGCAGCAGCTGCACCGGCGCTGCGGCAATGGCGGCACGTACTGTCTGCGCATCGGCATTGACAAACAGTCCCACCGGCACCACGAATGGCGGCAAGGCCGCGATGATGTCGCGCGCCTGCTGCGGCGTTACCGCACGCGGGCTGCCGGCGAAAAACACCAACCCGATCGCGTGCGCACCCAACCGCGCTGCAGCCAGTGCATCCTCGACGCGAGTGATACCGCAGATTTTTATGCGTGGAGCAGTCATCTCAATCCATCATGGCGTGTGCGAGTTGCGGGCCCGACCGCCGTGATTCGGGCAAACCCCAGCGGTCTTCATACTGCACATGATCCAGGTATAAACCCGACGCATCGAATGTCGGTGCCGCCTGCGCCCGCACGCGCCCCTCCAGCACCTGCGCCAGCCATTGCGGTGGATGACGCGCCTTGCCGACGTAAACGAGACTACCGACGATATTACGCACCATATGATGCAGAAAGGCATTGGCGCGCAGCCGGAATACGATATAGGGTCCGCGCTGCTCAATTGCCAGTTCATGCAGTGTCCTGACAGGGGACCGCGCCTGACATTCGGCTGACCGGAACGCACTGAAATCATGCTCGCCGACGAGACACTCCACAGCGGTACGCATGGCGGCAATATCCAACGGCGCGTGAAACCAGCCGACGCGGCCGTGATCGGCCGCAGGCCGCACCGTATCATTGAGCAGTACATAGCGATAGGTTCGCACGCGCGCGGAAAAGCGCGCATGAAAATCATCGGCCACCGTTTGCGCCCAGGTGACCGCCATCGCCGGAGGCAACAACGCATTCACACCGCGTACCCAGGCGCTCAGCGGGCGATCCACACTGCAATCGAAATGCACCACCTGTCCCAGCGCATGCACGCCGGCGTCCGTGCGACCGGCACAAACCGTCGCCACCGGCGCCCCGGCGATCGTGCGTAGTGCTGCCTCCAGACGATCCTGCACCCCACAGCCGGCAGATTGTGTCTGCCAGCCGCAAAAGCCGCCGCCGTCATATTCGATGCCTAGCGCCAGTCTCACCAATCATCCCTTCAATCGTGCTGCTCACCGTATCGCAAAAAAAGAAACCGCGGCAGGAGCGCTGCCGCGGTTTACGAGAAATACCCTGCAACGCGACTAGCCGAGCGATCCGAGCAGCTTCTGCGCCTGATCCTGTTGCTCCCCGTCGCCTTCCTTGATCACTTCCTGAAGAATTTCGCGGGCGCCCTCGTTATCACCCATTTCCTGGTACGCCTTGGCCAGATCAAACTTCTGCTGCACGTCATACCAATGGCTGTCCTTATCCGCCCCGGGCGAAGCCTCAGTGGGCGGTTCTTCGAGATTGATATTCAGGTCACCCACATCAATCTTGAAATCGAGACCCGCATCCGATGTGGGGGGGGCTGACGCAATGGTTTTTTCTGTTGCTGTCGGCGTATCCGCTTCTGGCAGCTCAATATTGAAATCCATGGCAGCGACTTCTTCCGGCGGCGATGCTTCCAGCGCGATATCGGTTTGCGCACCTGGCAAGGGCGCATCCAGATTGAAATCGGGCGTGCCTGAAAAACCGGCGTCAGCCGTGGCAGCCATCTCCTGCATTCCACCCAATTCCGTCGATTGACCGGCAGCATCTGCGTCAAGCGCAATATCCGGCGTCTCAGTACTGTCCCCGCCCAGATCAAAGTCGAGATCGGTACCGGTGTGTTCGCTGCTGGTATCGACCAGCGGTGCGGCATCCTTGCCGGCCGCATAGAGTGCATTGTCCGGATCGACCGTGTAACCCAGCGCAACAACCTTGTCCCAGTTGTCGCCTGCGCCACCGGTCAGCGCATGCAGCGACTCCGCTATAGTGCCAAATTCAGCGGCGTCTTTGCGGGCCGCATAGACCTCGGCCAGTTTGACCTGCACATCGACACGCGACGGATCGCGACCCATCGCTTCTTTAAGGATGTCTTCCGCCTGACCGTCACGGCCATAAGCGATATACACCTCAGCTTCTGCAATCGGATCCGTTTCGTCTGCGGGTAATGTCGCTGCACCAGCGGTATCGTCTGCCTCTTCCGCAGCAGTTGCACCCATCACGGGCGCTACCATCTCAGACTCATCCTCGTCCATTGCACGTGCACGACGGCGACGCAGCGCGGCAAAACCAAGTCCACCCAGCACCAGCGCACCTACGCCTCCACCTATGATTGGCAGATTATCCATCACCATATCCATGATGCCGGGCTCGGGAGGCGGCGGGGGTGGCGCAACCGGCTTGGGTTTCGGCACCGGTTTCGCTGCGGCAGCCGGCTTGTCAGCCGGCATAGCAGCAACGTCGTCTTTCTTGGCTTCTGCAGGTGGCGACGCGGTTTCCTCACCCTTCATTTCAGGCTTGGCTGCTTCCGCCTTTTGCTGGGCAGCGGCCATGCCAGCACTCTTCAATTCGGCCAGTTTCTGGCCATTTTTTACAGTCTTCTCAAGCTGGGTAATCCGGTCCTTGGCTTCCGTCAGTTCCTGTTTGCCGGCAATTTTGTCTTCTGTCGCAGCGCGTGCCTTGGCAGCACCGGTCAGCGGTTTGCCGCCCTTGGCGGGCTCACCTTTGGACAGTTTGACGACATCCTTGCTGCCGGAGGCGCCGCCGGTATCTTCAACCTTCGGAGTAATGCGGCCGCGCGCGGTACTGCCGCCCGCCGCCGCCTGGCCTGCGTTATCCGCGAGCTTGTTGACATAAGCGCGCCAGTCGGCGACGTGGGTGCGATATTCCTTGACCGCATCGCCCGTACTGACGGCGGCGAGCTCCGCCGCATCCGGCACCCGGAGAATCTTGCCGGCTTTGACCAGGTTCATGTTCTTGCGGATGAACGCATCGGGATTGCTGCGGTACAGACCCACCAGCATCTGTTCGAGCGAAATGCCCTCCGGCTTGAGGCTCGCGGCAATCTTGCCCAGCGTTTCACCCTTGACGATCGGACCATATTCCTCTGCACCGGACGCTGTTACGGGTGCAGCGGCTTGCGGTTTTGGCGCCGGTGCAACAGGCGCTGCAATAGGCTGCGATTCCGGCGCCACCATGGGCGCAGGTGCAGTCTGTGCCAGTTGCGAACCATAACCCGGGGGATCCAGCAATGCCGTGTATTCGCGCATCAACCTGCTTCCGGCGCCGGTCAGTTCGATCAGCAGATCAACGAAAGGCTCACTGATCGGGCGACTGCCGGTGATCTTGATGTACGACTGGCCGTTGGCGCGGCGATCAATACTGAGCTTCAGACCATTGATGCCCGAGTTGTATTGCAGGTTTGCCTGCTGATACGCCTCCGGGGAACCCAGTCGCACCAGCAGATTCGACCCTTCATCGCCCCTCACGGCGACGAGCTCGATTTCTGCGCTCAACGGTTGCCCCAGGCTGGACTGTACCGTCAGCCTCCCCAAACCAGCCGCATGCACCACCAGCGGCGCGAACAGCAGCAGCGCCAGTGCCAGCGCTTTACCAAAATTTAATGTGCGCACTACGGCTCCCGAATCGATTTTTTTTAGGGATAACAAAGTTAGCATCAATCAGTTAGCCATGCAAGCTAACAAAACGTCGAATGTTGCTACCCAACCACATATTTTTAAAGGATTTTCTCTAGTCCAGCCAGCTCAAATACCAGCCGGCAGGCTACCCTAAATCAAGCACTTACGGACGCCCGCGCTGCCGGACGGACAGGGGCTACAGCCCCCTTTTCCAGCACTATACGCAACATCCTGCGCAACGGCTCGGCGGCACCCCACAATAGCTGGTCTCCAACCGTAAAGGCCGTCAGGTATTCCCCGCCCATGGGCAGCTTGCGCAGACGACCTACCGGCACCGCCAGCGTCGCGGTGACCGCAGTCGGTGTCAGTTCGCGCAGCGACGCTTCCCTCTGGTTGGGAATCACCCTGACCCATTCATTGGCGCCGGCCAGCAGTTTTTCGATTTCCGGCAGCGGCACATCGCGTGTCAATTTAACCGTCAACGCCTGACTGTGACAGCGCATCGCACCTATGCGCACGCATACACCATCGATCGGCAACGGATTCGTTTCGCGGCCGAGAATCTTGTTGGTTTCGGCCATGCCCTTCCATTCTTCACGGCTCTGGCCGCTGCCGAGATCCTGGTCGATCCACGGCAGCAAGCTGCCCGCCAGCGGCTGGCCGAATTGCCCGGTCGGCACCTCGCCCTTGCGCAGGGTATCGGCCACGATGCGATCGAGTTCGAGGATCGCAGATGCGGGATTGTCGAGCAGCGGCCGGACTGCGGCATGCACCGCGCCCATCTGCGCCACCAGTTCGCGCATATGGGCTGCACCAGCGCCGGACGCAGCCTGATAAGTCATCGCCGTCACCCACTCGACCAGTCCCGCCTTGAACAGGCCCGCCATCGCCATCAACATCAGGCTGACCGTGCAATTGCCGCCGATGTAATTTTTGACGCCTTTGGCCAGCGCCACGTCGATCACGTCACGGTTAACCGGATCGAGAATGATTACTGCATCGGACTGCATGCGCAGCGCCGAAGCTGCGTCTATCCAATAACCGTCCCAGCCGGCTGCGCGCAGCTTGGGGAACACGGCATTGGTGTAATCACTGCCCTGGCAGGAGATCAGGATATCCATCGCCGCCAGGGCGTCGAGGTTGTTGGCATCGACAACCTTGCCGACGTCGCGACCGATATCCGGTCCGCGACTGCCCGCCTGGGAGGTCGAAAAAAATACAGGCGCAACCAAATCAAAGTCGCGTTCAGCGCACATCCGCTCGATCAAAACCGAGCCGACCATGCCGCGCCATCCGATGATGCCAACCTTATTCATTAAAATACCTTTAAAAACAACATACTACACTAATTAAGCTAGAGTGCCGCAACCACCGCATCGCCCATCTCGACCGTGCCGACCTTGCGCGCGCCTGGTTCGTCGATGTCCGGCGTGCGATAACCGGCGGCGAGCACGCTTTTCACTGCTGCTTCAATGCGGTATGCCCACTCATCCTTGTTAAACGTATAACGCAACATCATCGCTGACGACAGGATGGTGGCCAGCGGGTTGGCGATGTTCTTGCCGGCGATGTCGGGCGCCGAACCGTGGATCGGCTCGTAGAGCCCGGCGCCACTGGAATTAAGCGACGCTGAAGGCAGCATACCGATCGAGCCGGTCAGCATCGACGCCTCGTCGGACAGAATGTCACCAAAGATGTTGCCAGTGACGATGACATCGAACTGTTTGGGATTGCGCACCAGCTGCATCGCTGCGTTGTCCACATACATGTGCGACAACGCCACCTGCGGATATTTTTTCGCAACGTCGATGACAATCTCGCGCCAGAAACGGCTGGTTTCCAGCACGTTTTCCTTATCGACCGAACACAGCTTATTGCCGCGCTTCATCGCGGTTTGGAAGCCGACCTCAGCGATACGGCGGATTTCCGGTTCCGAGTACAGCATCGTGTCGTAGCCCTCGCGCTCACCCCGCGCGTTGTCACGCCGTCCGCGCGGTTCGCCGAAATAAATGTCGCCGGTCAGCTCGCGGATGATCATCAAATCCAGTCCGGATACGACCTCGGGTTTCAGCGTCGATACATGCACGAGTTCCGGATACAGTACCGCCGGGCGCAGATTGGCAAACAGGCCCAGTTCCTTGCGAATGCGCAGGATGCCCTGCTCGGGACGCTGCGGTCGCGGCAGCGCATCGTATTTTGGCCCGCCGACGGCACCGCACAGTACGGCGTCGGCCGCCTTGGCGAGCTTCAGCGTCGATGGCGGCAGCGGGTCACCATGCGCGTCAAACCCCGCACCGCCAAAAGGCGCTTCTTCGAATTCCAGCTTGAGTCCGTCTGCTGCGAGCCGGCGCAGCACTTTCAGCGCCTGCGCGACAATTTCCGGGCCTATGCCGTCACCGGCGAGAACAGCGATTTTCATTTTGAATCCGTGAATGATGAACTGGTGAACGGGTGAACGAGTAACACCGGGGCCCTCGATTACCCGCTTACGAATGTATCAAAACAGCCAAGGTTGCTGTTCGCGATGCTTCGCTTCGAACGCCGTGATCTGATCCGCATGACCCAGCGTCAGTCCGATGTCGTCCAGACCGTTCAACATGCAATGCTTGCGGTGCGGATCGATATCGAAGCCATAATTCTCGCCGGAAGGCGTGGTGACGGCCTGTTTTTCGAGATCAACAGCGATACGATAGCCTTCGTTCGCCGCGATTTCGCGGAACAACTGGTCAACAATCTTTGTGTCGAGCTTGATCAGCAGCAGGCCGTTCTTCAGGCTGTTGGTGTAGAAAATATCAGCAAAACTCGGCGCAATGATGGTCTGGATGCCGAACTGCAACAGCGCCCACGGCGCATGCTCGCGCGATGATCCGCAGCCGAAGTTTTCCCGTGCCAGCAGCACCGTCGCGCCGATAAAACGCTGGCGGTTCAATACAAAATCTGTATTCAGCGGACGCCCGGTGTTGTCGGCATCTGGCTCACCGCGGTCGAGATAACGCCATTCATCGAACAGGTTGGCGCCAAAGCCCGTGCGCCGGATCGACTTCAGGAATTGTTTGGGAATGATCGCGTCTGTATCAACGTTGGCGCGATCCATCGGCGCGACCAATCCTTCCTTGCGTACAAATTTGTCCATCGGTTACTTGTCCGCCTTCTTCTGGATAGCCTCGCCAGCTTTTTCAACATCCTGGCCGAGACCGCGCATCGTATTGCAGCCCGCAAGCACCATCAGCACCACCACCAACATGATCATGCGTTTCATGAGTATCTCCTTTGTTTATTTCAAGTCGCGAACATCGACAAAATGCCCAGTCACCGCCGCCGCTGCAGCCATCGCCGGGCTTACCAGATGTGTTCTGCCGCCGGGGCCCTGCCGCCCCTCGAAATTGCGGTTGGACGTGGATGCACAGCGCTCACCCGGACTCAGTTGATCTTCGTTCATCCCCAGGCACATTGAACAGCCCGGCTCGCGCCACTCAAAACCCGCTTCCTTGAATATGCGGTCAAGCCCTTCCTGCTCCGCCTGCGCCTTGACCAGGCCCGAGCCCGGCACGACCATCGCCAGTTTGACGTTGCCGGCAACCTTGCGCCCCTTGGCCACTGCAGCTGCAGCGCGCAGATCCTCGATGCGTGAATTGGTGCAGGCGCCGATGAATACCTTGTCGATTTTGATATCGACGATGGGCATGTCGGGCTTCAGGTCCATGTACTTCAGCGCGCGCTCCATCCACTCGCGCTGCACCGGATTCTTTTCCTGCGCCGGATTCGGCACCTTGCCGTCGATGGTCGTTACCATCTGCGGATTGGTGCCCCAGGTCACCTGCGGCTGGATGCCTGCCGCATCCATCGTCACCACCTTGTCAAAGTGCGCATCGGCGTCACTCTTCAGCGTCTGCCAATACTCAACCGCGTGATCCCACGTCGTACCGGTCGGCGAAAACATGCGGCCCTTGCAGTAATCGATGGTTTTCTGGTCGACCGCCACCATGCCCGTGCGGGCGCCGGCCTCGATGGCCATGTTGCACAGGGTCATGCGCCCTTCCATCGACAAATCGCGGATCGCACTGCCGGCGAATTCCATCGCGTAACCGGTGCCGCCCGCGCTACCGATTTTGCCGATGATGGCCAGCACGATGTCCTTGGCAGTAACGCCATCACCAAGTTTGCCGTCAACCAAAATCTGCATGGACTTCGATTTTTTCATCACCATGCACTGCGTCGCCAGCACGTGTTCCACCTCGCTGGTGCCGATACCGAAGGCCAGTGCCGCAAATGCGCCATGCGTACTGGTATGCGAATCACCGCACACCACGGTCATGCCCGGCAACGTCGCGCCGTTTTCCGGCCCGATCACATGCACGATGCCCTGGCGCTTGTCGAGAAACGGAAAATAAACCTTGGCCTTGAACTCCTTGATATTCTTGTCGAGCGTCTCGACCTGCAGCCGCGACACGGCATCGGTAATGCCGTCCATGCCCTGATCCCAATTGCGGGTGGGCGTGTTGTGATCCGCGGTCGCGACCACTGAATCCGCGCGCCACACCTTGCGCCCGGCGAGTTTCAGGCCTTCATACGCCTGCGGACTGGTGACTTCATGCACCAGATGGCGGTCGATATAAATCATTGCCGTGCCGTCCGCTTCCTCGCGTACGAGATGGCTTTTCCAAAGCTTGTCGTAAAGGGTTTTGCCTGCCATGCGTTTACCGTTGTAAGTTAAACCACTGAAGCCGTTGATTATCCCACAGGGATGCCGGGTCTTGAATACACTGCATCACACCCGCCTCATGTACCTTCTTTCAGGCCCCGCCACAATACGACTGCAGCCCCCAGCGCACAGACTGCCGACAGCGTAAACGTCAATCCTGCGCCGAGGCCGCTCCACGCGTAACCGCTGGCCAGCCCGCCGATGGTGCCGCCGAATCCGAATGACAGACTGCCGTAGATGGCCTGCCCTCGCGCCTGATGACGCCCGCGAAACAGCTTGTGCACCACGCCGATCGCCGCCGCATGAAATGATCCGAAGCTCGCCGCGTGCAACGTTTGCGCCGCAAGCAGCAGCACGACACTATCCGCGCCCCAGCCGATGACCACGAATCGCAACGCTGCCAGCAGCGCGCTGGCGATCAGAATCTGGCGCAGCGTGTATGCACGGTAGAGCCGCGACATCCACACGAAAACTCCAATCTCGCAGATCACACCCAGCGCCCACAGCCAGCCCGCCAGCGATTTGCTGTAACCGTGATCGACTAGATGAATAGTAAAGAAAGTGTAGTACGGACCATGCGCTGCTGCCATCAACGCCGATGCAGCAACGATGGCAATCACCGCCGGCTGCCGCACCACCTGCCACACCGGCAGATCGTCATCGGCGTGCGGCACTGTCGGCGCTTCACGCACCAGCAACGACAGCAGCAACATGCCCCCCATCAATCCGGCGACCACCCACAGCAACGCACGCGGACTGCTCATGTCCAGCAAGTAACCCACGGCGACTACCGCAGCGATGAAACCCACCGATCCCCAGACGCGGATGCGACCATAGCGCGCGGTCTCATCGCCCAGGTGCGACAACGTGGTCGCTTCCACCAGTGGCAACGCCGCGCTCCAGAAAAAAGTCATCGCCAGCAACACCACGAACAACCAGGCAAAACTCTCACCGAAAAAAACACCGATGAAGGCCAGTGTGCCTGCCGCACCTGCGGCGCGCACGATGCGCAGCCGCTTTCCGCCGTGATCAGCGAGCCAACCCCACAGGTGCGGCGCCACGATGCGCGACAACTGCGGCAGTGCCATCAACATGCCGATCTCTACGGCGCTCATGCCGACCGAAGTCAGATACAGCGCGAAGAACGGCGCGAACGCGCCGAGATAAGCGAAATAGAAAAAGTAGAACGCGGAAAGATTGAGGTGAATCCTGGGCACGGGCGGCGCCGTGCGGCACCGCGCACGGAATACTGTAACTAGTTGTTTTTAAACGATTATTTTATGCTTCGTCGGGATCGGGATTTTCCGCTGCGGCAGCGGCGCGCAGTTTGTCGATGACGCCTTGCGGCGCCTGCGCCGCGATTACCGGTGTTCCGGTTTTGACATCGGCGTTCTGCGCACGCTGGCGCAACGCGTGATCCATCAGCGTCAGTGCCAGCATCGCCTCACAGATCGGCGTGGCGCGGATGCCGACGCAGGGATCGTGCCGCCCGTGGGTTTCAATCATCGCCGCCTTGCCCGCGGTGTCGAGGGTGTGGCGCGCAAGACGGATGCTCGACGTCGGTTTCACCGCGACGTTGACGACGATGTCCTGCCCGGTGGAAATCCCGCCCAGCACGCCGCCGGCGTTGTTGCTGACAAAACCCTGTGGCGTCATTTCATCCGAATGCTCGGTGCCCTTTTGCGCAATCGCCGCAAAACCGGCGCCGATCTCGACACCCTTCACCGCGTTGATGCTCATCATGTTGTAAGCGATGTCGGCATCGAGCTTGTCGTACACCGGTTCGCCCAGTCCCACCGGCACGCCGGTGGCGACCGTAGTAATTTTTGCGCCGACGGAATCTCCGGACTTGCGCAGTTTGTCCATGAAGGTTTCGAGTTCGGCGACGATTTTGGCATTCGGCGCGAAGAACGGATTGTTGCCGACCTCGTCCCAGCTCACGAACGGAATTGCCACCGGGCCGAGCTGCGACATATAGCCGCGGATCACCGTGCCGTATTGCTCATGCAGCCACTTTTTGGCAATCGCACCCGCCGCCACGCGCACCGCGGTTTCGCGCGCCGACTGCCGTCCGCCGCCGCGGTAATCGCGGATGCCGTATTTCTGCCAGTAGGTGTAGTCCGCATGACCGGGGCGGAATTTATCCGCGATCTTGGAGTAATCCTTGCTCTTCGCGTCGGTGTTGCGGATCAGCAGCGCGATCGGCGTGCCGGTGGTTTTGCCTTCGAACACGCCGGAGAGGATTTCCACGCGGTCTTCCTCGCGGCGCTGCGTGACATGGCGCGAGGTGCCGGGCTTGCGCCGGTCGAGTTCGAGCTGGATGTCGGCTTCAGTCAACGCCAGTCCCGGCGGGCAGCCGTCGACCACGCAGCCGATCGCCGGTCCGTGCGATTCACCGAAGGAGGTCACACAAAATAATTTACCCAGCGTGCTGCCCGACATGGTCGAAAACCCCCGAAAAACTCCATTAAAATCAAGCATCAAGTGTAACATAGCCGCTACTCTGGCAGAGGCGACGCATGGCGGAAAAACCCGATCCTGAGAAAACTGATCCCGAAAAAACCAGGGGCCCCGGCGGGCTGAACATGCGCGAGCTGCATGAACTGGTGAAACAGAGCCACGCCCGCGACCAGTCAGCTCGTGTGCCGAATGCACTGAAGCAACCGCAGAACCGCTGGCAGCGTCTGGCGCGTTATGTGTGGGACAAGAAGCGCGGTTGACGAATTTTCCTGCGGCATCCGGCACAACCCAAATAATCCCGAACCTAAAGCATTTGACGCTATTGCCCACACGCGCTTACGCGTCTGGCATGCCTGTTATCAACGTCCTCCTCCGGATCATGTGCAATATTGCCCAGATGGCTAAAGCTCCTAATAAGTGCTTGAGCGTATGGCCACTAAAAATTTCCATCGCGAAATCGAACACTTGGCGATCACAGAGTTCTGCAAACTTTGCGAGCAAGTAGAACGCGAACGCGAGTAAAAGGTACCTTAGAGCTTGGCTACGGGATTATGAATGCCCGATAGCCAGCATCGCGTTAAAGCGGAAAATTAACACACCCAACGCGACCCCGGCGATCGTAGACAAAAAGAAACCCCGCCGAAGCGGGGTCTGTGGAGCACTCTAGTTGATAAGGCAGCTTCTTTTTAGCGCCAGGCGCTGGAGAAAATCCAGATTTCGCATATCAATCTGCGCCAGGGTAAATAAGCGGCTGTTGCTGTTCCGTAGTGTGCAAAAAAGAGGCTCGCGGGCCTCTTTTTTG
>JAQBGW010000065.1:0-4847 GCA_032128415.1 Betaproteobacteria bacterium
ATGCCGTGTGCGCCGGGCCAAACCGGGCGCATCGTTGTATCCAGCTTGCACAATTTTGCGACGCCGCTGATTCGCTATGACATCGGTGATTATGCCGAGGTCGGTGCGCCCTGCCCGTGCGGCAGGGGATTGCCGGCGCTGTCCCGGATTATCGGCCGGGCGCGCAATATGCTGGTGCTGGCGAATGGCGAACGGCTCTGGCCGTTGTTTTCGATGCGCGGTCTGTCCGATGTTCTACCGATTGCGCAATATCAGTTTGTACAGAAAGAAACGGACTTTCTCGAGGCTCGATTGGTAGTGTTAAATCCTTTTACGCAGGAACAGGAAAGCCGAATCGTGGAGCATTTGCTCGCTCAGTTACCTGCCGGTTTCCGCGTCAGGGTTGTGTACTGTGAGGCCATCGCACGCAACGCGGGTGGAAAATTCGAGGATTTCATTTCGGAGGTTGTGTGACGTGTGAAGTGGAGGCTGCAGAATTAGTCACGCACGGCAACCAGGCAGGCATATTCGGAATTATCCGGAACAGTGGGGCCTGCCAAACCATTCGTGTTCAGCGGTAAGGCCAGCTCACAGGACAAATGCACAATTGTGAAGCCGGTTTTCTTGAATAACCCGCGTATTTCATCAAGGCTGCTCAAGGCGTGGGTTGTTTGATGCTCGGCATATTTTTTTGCCAGCATGGAAATTCTCGCGCTATCCATAATTGGCGAGCCGCTGAAGGTGGTGAGACGGAGATTTACCGTCTCGGTGAAACGTGCAATTTGTTCCGGAGAGAAGTTGACTGTGCCGCTGACATTGGGGCGTATGCGGTTTACTGTTATGACTTTACCGCCTGGCCGCAGCAATTGATTCCATTTTTTGGCCAGAAGTTCGCGATCTTCATTTTTAAATTGCGCAAGAAAAGAGTCTGTGCATATCACATCGAATAGTCCATGCTCGTTGTATTCGAGTATGTCGATGCAGCGGCAGGTAATATGCATCGATTCCCGCGCTGCATACCATTTACATAGTTCAAGAGGTGTGGGGCAGCGATCAAGAACAGTAATGTCAGGAGGGGTGGGGCAGCCGATAAATCCTTCGTGCACTTTTTCAAGCATTCCGTAGTCAGCGGTGCCTGAGATCAGTATCCGCAGTTTTTCCGAGTGTAGTGTCAAGAACGACTGGCGGAAGAACTCGGCATGGAGATCCGGCGTGGTGATTATGTCTAGGAGTCTGAGGTATTGCCACACACCGTGATTCCATGCGCATGTGTTGCCGGTCGCAGGATTGATGTGGCACAGATCGCGGGAAAGGCGTTCTGCGAGAGGCGCGCTTTCCAAAAGCATTTTCTGGCGGGAACTTGTCGCAGCGTGGATGATTTCGAATTTAGTTTGTGGCATAAACTGGCGATATAGTAAGGGTTAAAACTGCCCGCGGGATGGCAATATTTCCAGGATGTTCAGGATATAGCATGAATCATTCGGCTTTCATTCGTTCCGCATTGCCTGGCATGACCTGGCCGGCGATTCCCAATGATGACGGGGCGCGGATGCTGGCGCTGCAGTTCCAGTTTGAGCAGTCGCAGTGGTGGTCGCTGGAGCAACTGCAGGCACATCAACTGCAGCAGTTCGCGCAGATTTTTCGACATGCAATCGCTACTGTTCCGTTCTACCGGCAGCGCTTTACGCGCTGGGCGGCATCGGGCATTACGTCGTGGAGTCAATATTGTGAATTGCCCATCAGTTCGCGCCAGAATGTGCAGCAGGCTGGGAGCGCCATGCATAGTGTGGCGGTGCCTCCCGCGCATGGCGAGCGAGTACAGACTGAGTCATCGGGTTCGACGGGCGCCCCTTTGGTCACGCTGGGGACTACATGGACGCAGTTGATATGGTGCGCGCTGTTGTTGCGCGACCATTTGTGGCACGGACGCGACTTGCGGGGCAAGCTTGCGGCCATACGCACCAGGACGACGCATGCCGGATATGCCGGCTGGGGTGCGGCAACCGCGGCGTTTCACACCGGGCCATCGGTGGTGCGCAGCGTGTCCGGAGATCTTGATGAACAGGTGCATTGGCTGGCAAGTGAAACCCCGGATTATCTGATATCGCTCGCCACCAACGTGCAGGCGCTGGCGGCGCGTAGCCGTGAACTGGGAGTGCGGATTCCACGGTTGAAACAGGCGCGCACCTACGGCGAAATGTTGCGTCCGGAGGCGCGCGATATTGTGCGCGCAGCCTGGGGCGTGGAGATTGTCGACAGCTACAGTTCCGAAGAACTCGGCTATATCGCGCTGCAGTGCCCGGTGTGCGAGCATTACCATGTGCAGGCAGAGAGCGTGATTGTCGAAGTACTGGACGAGGCGGGCAGACCGTGCGAACCCGGTGCGATCGGCCAGATTGTCATATCAACATTGCACAATTTTGCAATGCCGCTGCTCCGTTATGCCAGCGGCGATTTTGCCGAGGTGGGTGATTCCTGCGCTTGCGGCAGGGGCCTGCCGGTGCTGCGGCGTATCGTCGGCCGCCAGCGCAATATGCTGGTGCGGCCCAACGGCGGGCGCTACTGGCCCAGCTTTGCTTCCGAGTTGTGGCGGGAGATTGCCCCCATAGAGCAGATTCAACTGGTGCAGAAGGATCGCGACAGCGTTGAATTACGCATCGTTGCGCCGCGGGAATTGACAGCCGACGAGACCCGCCGGTTGTTTGCAGCGCTCGAGAATTCGCTGGGTTGCGTCTACCGGATGACGCTGGTGCGGTTGGCGGAAATTCCGCGCTCGGCTGGCGGCAAGTATGAGGATTTCATTTGCGAAGTGGCTTGAGCCGGACCGCGCAATCTACGCCGGTTGCCGCAGTAAATAGTCCAGCGTCAAATTGTCGAACAGCGCTGATCCGGTGGACACAAACAGTTTGCAACGATCGCCGGCTGCTGCACCGCTTTTAATCACCGTGATGAATTCCCTGATGGCTTCGGGACTGAGTCTGCCTTGTGCGATCCATGCTTTCAGGTCGCCGAAGCGCGTGGTATCCATCGTGTCAACATAGATGTCTGCCGCTGTGGCCCAGGACGCATCGAGCTCACTTTGCTGGTCGATATCAGCGCCCATGCTGATGACCAGGCATGCATTCCATGCCGGAGGGCTGCACACCGGCTGCGTGCTGGTGGTGGCCAGCACGACTACATCGGTCGGCGGCAACTGCACCAGCGGCATGGCGCGACACTCCACTTCCGGAAAATGTGCGCTCAGCGCCGCAGCTGCATCCGCGGCTTTCCGGGCATCGCTATCGGCGAACACCACCTGGCGGATGCCACAGACCGCAGCTGCATAAAACGCCGCGTAATAACCGACGCGGCCGCTGCCGATGACGGTCATACGATCATACCGCGTTGCGAGTAGCCGGATTGCCAGCGCGGCGCACAGGCCGGTGCGGGCGGAAGATAGCAGGCAGGCATCGACAATATGGGTGATGTAGTTTTCCAGCGGGTCGATGACCAGGGCTTTGCCGACGGTGATCTGGTCGGGAACGGCACGTTGCAGAACGTTGGTGCCGACCAGTTTCACGGTTTTAACCGTCCTGGTCGCGCTGCGTGTCACGCAAGGCATCACCCGGAAATCCGATGAGGCGCCCGGATCAGCGAATAGTTGCTTGGGCGGCATTTCGACCGTGATGTTTCCGGCGGCAATGGCTTGCAGGCCTTCTTGCATGTGCCGGAAATAGCCCTGCGGATCACGGGTTAGTCGATGATGCACTTCGCGGTCAGTGATAATCGTGCAGGGTTCTGCTGCAGTGCGGAGTATGCGTTGTTCCGCCAATTCGTTTGCGGCTTCAAGATTCATCGCTGCTGCATTTTCTTGACTCGCTCCATCCACGCCGCAGCCTGTGCATCGCCCTCGCTCTTCTCTGTTTCGGACAGGCCAGCAGCTACCCCAGCCAGATTTTGCAGCGCGCGTTCATCGCCCTGCAGCGCCGCCACCTTGACCCAGTAATAGGCTTCCTGCGCATCGCGCTCGACACCTTTACCTTCGTGCAGCAGTAGACCCAGGTTGTACTGGGCCTGCACATGGCCGCGTCGCGCGGCTTCGCGGAACCAACGCGCAGCGCGCACGTAGTCCACACCGACACCTTCACCCTGCACATAAGTCAGGCCGAGGTTGTATTGCGCGCCGGGATCGTTCTGCACGGCGGCGAAATTCCACCAGCGGTGCGCCTGTGCCAGGTCTTTTGCCACACCGTAACCACGCGCGTACATCAGACCGAGGCTGGTTTGCGCGCGCGCATCACCGCTGCGCGCCAGTCGGCGAAACCATTCCGCAGCTTTGACGAAATCCTGTTCGGCGCCTTCACGCCCGGCGTAATAGGACTCGGCCAGCGCGCGCATGGCGCCGCGGTCGCCAGCTTCGGCGCGCTGCGTCAGATCATCGATGGTGATGTTCGGCGCGGCGGCGTGCGCAGCCACCATGGTGGCGGCAAGCAGCAGTGCGGCGAATTTAATGCGCCACGCGGTCATGAGTTTCAAAACGGTAGTCATGGGCATGACGTTCGTCTTTGGTGAATTTGCGGGCGCTGTGCACGCGCCACTGCGCAGCATCAAACGCCGGCATGAGTGTATCGCCCTGCGGTTCGGCATCGACCACGGTCAGGTAAATCCGGTCGGCGACGGGCAGGGCCTCGCGGTAGAGTTCGCCGCCGCCGATGACAAACACTTCGCTGTCACCGGCGCAATAGGTGATGGCTGCATCCAGCGTGTGCGCAATCAAGGCGCCAGGTACTTTGTAATCACGCTGACGGGTGACGATGACGGTGGTGCGTCCGGGCAGCAGGCGGTTGATCGACTCGTAAGTCTTGCGGCCCATGATGATGTGATGGCCC
>JAQBGW010000066.1:0-2772 GCA_032128415.1 Betaproteobacteria bacterium
CCGTCACTCAATTCGATTGGTTGCGTAATCAGTTCACGGCGAAATGGATGCGACGAGCGGTCATACTCAAGTATCGGTTCGCGTGCGAACAGCGAATGGTGGGTAACCGGCAGAGCCGCCATCACCTGCAATGAAGCAGCCTGCGCTATGGCCGAT
Source organism: Betaproteobacteria bacterium (assembly GCA_032128415.1). Classification (GTDB taxonomy): domain Bacteria; phylum Pseudomonadota; class Gammaproteobacteria; order Burkholderiales; family SG8-41. The sequence goes on from JAQBGW010000066.1 coordinate 157, forward strand.
CCCCATACATGCGGGTTGATTTCGATGCCGTGCGCCTGCCCCAGCGTGGCAATGTGCCTGATCGCACTCACCCCGCCACAGGACCCGATATCCGGCTGTGCGACATCCACGGCCCTGCGACTCAGCAAATCACCAAATCCGTACAGCGTGTGCTCGTTCTCGCCCCCTGCAATGGGCGAGCGCAGTTTTCTGCGCAACTCGATATAACCCTCGATGTCTTCCGGCACCACCGGCTCTTCGTACCAGCGCAGATCGTATTCATCCAGCACATAACCCAGGCGCAGCGCTTCGGCACGGCCGTACGCGTGGTTGGTATCGACCATGAGTGTGACGCCTTTGCCTTCCACTGCGCGGCCAACGGCGGCCATTACCTCTATGTCGTCGTCAACGCCGAAACCAAGCTTGATCTTCATCGACCTGAAACCCGTTTCAAAGTGTTGCATCGCTTCGTCGGCAAGCCGCCGCGCTTCGCCCTGGCCTTTGATGCGGTAAAACCCGGTCGCATACGGCTGGACTTCGGTGCGGAATGCGCCGCCGAGCAATTTGCTGATCGGCACGCCGTAGTGCTTGCCGGCCAAATCCCACAGTGCAATGTCGATCGCACTGATCGCCGCGGTTACCGACCCCTTACGGCCATAGTCACGCGTGCTGTGATACATGCGATGCCACAAGACTTCAATGTCGAGCGGATCGGCGCCGAGTAGCAGCGGTGCCAACGCATGATCAACTACGGCCGCGGATATTTCCGGCGCTTCCATGCCTTGTGCAAATGCCTCGCCCCATCCGCTGAGCCCGCTGTCAGTCGTGACCTCAACAAGCGTCGCCGAACGCTTTTCAACCCAACCCTGCGAGAATGCGAACGGTTGCGATAACGCGCTCTTGAGAATATGTGTTCGAATACCGGTAATCTTCATGGCTGCAATATCACGAATGCCTGTTATCTTGTTAGCGGAACAGCGGATGCATCATCGTCCATAATGGCCTTGCGAGACAAGATGAACCGACGACATCGGATTGATTGACAACGCCGGCTTGATTAACGACAACGGATTGATTCACGCCACAAGATTGATCGACGACAAACTGGAGGACATATGTACCGGAAAATCCTCATTCCCACCGACGGCTCGGAACTTTGCCGCGACGCAGCGCATAAAGGTATCGAGTACGCGCGGGAGACCAAAGCCGAAGTAGTCGCGTTTCATGCGATCCCGGCCACCTCATACATGCTGTACACCGAGTCTGGCCCGAGCGACCTCATGGTCGAACAGTTCGAGAAAGAGGCGCGCGCCCGCGGCGAGCGTCTTACGTCCGAAATCGTCCAGTTTGCGAAAGATGCGCAAGTAAAGGCCGAAGCACTTTGCCTTTCCAATGATCATCCCTGGGAAGGAATCATAGAAGCTGCGCAAACGAAACACTGCGACCTCATTTTCATGGCCTCGCACGGCCGAAAAGGTCTGTCGGCGCTACTGCTCGGCAGCGAAACCACCAAGGTGCTGACGCACAGCAAAATTGCGGTACTCGTCTACCGCTAACAATAAAAAACGGGGCGGACCAAGGGAGGTAGATCCGCCCCGCTGCGCCAAAACTACTGGCGCATGAGCTGCCGCGCCGCACATTACGGCGCAAATATGTTGGCGCCGCACATGACGGCGCAAATATGTTGGCGCCACACATGACGGCGCAAAAAAGTTCAGTGCCGTACATGACGGCGCGAGATTTCCTCGCCGTACATGACGGCGCTGGATATCGGCGCCGAACCAGGCCGCGCAAAAGTCACCGAATCCAAATCAACGCCGGCCCCAAGCCAGTCCTCGGAGGCACAAGGAAGTTCGCCACGCCGTGCCTGAACAACATATTACAGGCGTTGCCGGAACAATTCCTCGGAAGAGCACGAAGATAGGACTTTACGGCCGCGAATGCAAATAGTTGGCGATCACCACGTGTTTGTCCAAATCCATGTCTGCCGTTGGTGCTGCAACAAATCCAAAAACATCACGATGCGATATCTACGAAAGCACCTGGGACGTATCAAAGCAACACGGCACGAGTGCTCCAAAAAACTGGTGCTGTTGGCGGGAGTCGAACTCGCGACCTACTGATTACGAATCAGTTGCTCTACCAACTGAGCTACAACAGCACGAGGGGGCGCATTATAAGACGGCGCGCAAGCGACCGCCAATCCCTAAAGCGCGGCCGCAAAAGACGCGCCAGCCGCAAGAAAAGGCGTAACGGCGACAGCCACAACCAGTCAGGCGCGCACAAAATCGTCAGACACGTGTCGAACCGGAGATTCCCTTGCGCCGGTTTGCGCCTCTAAACGAAATCCGTAACGCACTTTTTCTTGTCTTCAATGACGAGCGGTCGGTTGGAAATGTTTGCGCTCGTTACGCGTGCGCGTTCAGCTTCGATTCGAGCCCCAGTCGACCGGCATCCTTTCGGGCACAGGTGCACCTTATTTGCCTGCGCGCCGGTAAAAGCGAACAACGGATTGTGTGTTGTCGGCTCACGAGAATACTTCCGCGCGAGCCAAAGATCGCATGCGGCGATCGTAACGAATCAGTTCGCAGTAGACCATTCCTGGCGCGATTTTCTGCGCCATGCCCCGGAAAAGAT
>JAQBGW010000067.1:0-28915 GCA_032128415.1 Betaproteobacteria bacterium
GCTCGATGCTGTCGAATATGCCGCGACTGATGGCACGCGCCTGCTGATCATTGAGGGTGCAGGCACCCACTTTTGCGCAGGATTCGACTTCACCGATCTGCAGACGCACAGTGAAAGCGATCTCGCGCTGCGCTTTGTCCGGATTGAAACACTGCTGCAGGCGCTGTATCACGCACCCTTTGCGACACTGGCACTGGCGCAGGGCCGCGTATTCGGCGCCGGCGCCGATATGGTCGCCAGTTGCGGCTTGAGGATCGCCGCACCGGACACCACTTTCCGCATGCCGGGGCTGCGATTTGGTGTGGTACTCGGTACGCGCCGTCTTGCTTATCGCGTCGGCGCCGACCAGGCACGCGACATCCTGTCGAACTCGCGCACCATTGCCGCTGAGGAAGCGTTAGACATCGGGTTTCTGACCGGCGTGGCATCGCAAAGCGAGTGGCCGGACGTGATCTCCAGAGCGCAGGCGACAGTTGAGACACTGACCCCGGCGGCCGCGGCCGCATTGCATCGATGCACGGTGACTGACAGTCGCGCTGATGACATGGCCGAGTTGACCCGTTCGGTCAGCACGCCAGGCTTGAAAGAACGCATCCGCAGATATCGTGAGACCAGCAAGTAAGTTACAAAAGTAAGTTACAAAAGTAAGTTGCAAAAATAACCTGAGGAAAAACATGAGCAACGCACTGCCCGCCACGATGAGAGCTGTTGAAATATCCGCACCCGGTGGTCCCGAAGTCCTGAAACCGGTAGAGCGCCCACTGCCCACGGCCAAAGACCATGAAGTGTTGATTAAAGTGGTGGCAGCCGGCATCAACGGGCCCGATATCATGCAGCGCAAGGGTTTGTACCCGGCGCCTGCCGGTGCTTCGGATCTGCCGGGTCTCGAAGTTTCCGGCGAGATCGTCGCCAAGGGAGCCAAAGCGCAGCGCTGGGCCATAGGCGACAAGGTTGTTGCGCTGACCAACGGCGGCGCATACGCAGAATATGTCGCCGCCGACGCAACACATTGCCTGCCGGTGCCGCAGGGCGTGAGCATGCTGGATGCAGCCGGGCTGCCCGAAACCTTTTTTACCGTCTGGAGCAATGTCTTCATCGGTGCAGGCCTGAAGGCCGGTGAAACTTTTCTGGTGCATGGCGGCGCCGGCGGCATCGGCACCACATGCATACAGTTGGGCAAAGCGTTTGGCGCTAAAGTGATCGCCACCGACAGCCCCGCAGCGCGCTGCGCCGTTTGCACTGATCTCGGTGCGGATCGGGTCATCGATTACCGGGCCGAGGATTTTGTCGAGGTAGTGCGCGCCGAAGGTGGTGCCAACGTAATTCTCGATATTGTCGGCGGTCAGAACATCGAGAAGAATTTCAAGGCGGCCAGCCACGACGCCCGCATCATTCAGCTGGCCTTTGGCGCCGGATCCAAGGTCGAGATCAACCTGATGCCGGTGATGCTCAAGCGGCTGAGCTATACCGGATCAACACTGCGCACCCGTCCCGACGCCTACAAGGCGCGTATCGCGCGCGAGCTGGAGGCACAGGTGTGGCCGCACATCATCAGCGGGAAAATCCGGCCGGTCACCCACAGCGCGCTGCCGCTGGCGGAAGCCGCCACAGCGCATGCGCTGATGGAATCCAGCCAGCATGTCGGGAAAATATTGCTGAAGATCGCCTGACAGCGATCTGGTGTCGCGCAGACTCAGACCCGCGCACTGCGCAACCGCAAGGCTGCTTAAGCCGCTTCGTCCAGCTTGTGATCCGGCAGACTGCGCCGCAATAACGAGATATCGCCGGAATCGGCAATCTCGCTGGCGTAATTGATATTCTTTTGCGTCTCGCTGTAATACAGGTTCTCGCCTTCGAAGTGTTTATCGACATAGCGATAGACACCACCCAGGTCATCTTCGAGCCGTTTATGCGCGCCTTTGAAAAATCCCGGCGTCTTGAAAATCAGGTCGGCAGGCGAAGCAAATATGACCTTCTCGCTGCCCATCGCGTCGATCTGGCGGGCAATGCCCCCCAGCACGAATTCGGGATACAGGCGATCGCGACATTTTTCGAGGTAGCAGCGGTCTGCCATCTGCGCCAGGATATCTGCACTGCCGAGCAGGTTGCCGACCAGACGATATTGCGGATCAATCTGGATTTTGCTAGTAGGAATCTCATAGCCCGTGAAATGCACGATCTTGGTCGCCGCGTCCGCCAACTCTCCCAGTCCTACGGAGGGCAGATACCAGGCCATGAATTCCGCGCCGCGGCCCACGTGTGTCCGGGTATATTCGGCACCATGCTTCTTTTCAGTGTCGTCGAGCCGGCGCAAATAGCCGACATCATGGAGCAGCGCACTGACTGTGCCGAGCTGAAACAACTGCTCATTCATGACCGCGGGACCCGTCGCCCGTACGCAGCCGTCCAACAGCCGTGAAATAGCCAGCGTCACTTCCAGAACATGCTGGACATCGTGATAATCGGTTTCGCAGGCATGGTACCCTGGAAATTCACCACGGTACAGGCGCCCGATGTCCGCAAAAACGCGCAGCATTCCTACCGGAAACTCACGCTGGTACAGGTCTCCGTAAATCTGCGCGACCTGAAAGGAAACGGACCCTGGATCGGTGGTGTCCACCCGATTGGTCACATCAAACTTGGCGCTGCGATAATCCAAAAAACTACCCCCGTCGATTTGAGCTTTTTTGAGTCTTTTTGGGCCTTTTGTTCTGCACGGTATAGTAACTATAATGTCACGGTCTTTGCAATGATACGTCTGTGTCTTTTTCAGTAAGGCCCCACTGCCGAAATACCCGTGATACCCCGTGGGTCTCGCGGTCGAAAACTTTTAATTAAATCACGGTGTTACCGCCATGCATCCGCAAACCGTTTACGCTAAAACCACCAAAGGCGTTCTTGATTTCAAGAACAAAACCGCCAAGGTGGACCGCAATTCCGGGAACGTCTTTATGGCGGTCGATGGCAAATCCACCATGGCCGAGTTGGCAGCAAAGAGCAAACTCGAGCTGAAGAATATCGAAGGCATTCTTGAAGAACTGACCAAGTCCGGTTACGTCAAGGTGTTCTCGACACCAGCGGAGCGCCCTGCCGCCGCAAAACCCGCCGCAGCGCCGGCCGCGGCAGCTGAAGAGGAAATGGATCTCGACTTCACGTCCCCCGACGCTGTCGCGAAAGTCAATGCCGAGGCTGAAGAGCGCAAGCAGAAAGAAACCCAGGCCAAGGCCCGCGCGCAAGCTGCCGCCAAGGCCGCTATGGAAGCTAAAGCACGCCAGCAATCCGAGACCCAGGCACGGACGGCGGCAGATGCCCGTGCAAAAGCCGAATCGGAGGCCAAGGTCAAGGCTGACGCACTGGCCAAAGCCGCTGCTTCAGCCAAAGCCAGAGCCGAAGCCGAAGCCGGTACCGCAGCGGACGCGCAATCAAAAGCCGCCGCGCAGACACGGCTGAAGGCGGCGCAGGAAGCCAATACCAAAGCCGAGGCTGAAGCAAAATTGCGGGCTCAGGCAGAGATGCGCGCCAAAGCAGAAGCGCAGGCCAAGGCCGGTGCAGAAGCCAAAGCCAATGCTGAAGCCGAAGCGCAGGCCAAAGCCGAAATTGAAGCCAATGCGCATGCCGCTGCCGAAACCAAGGCGCGCGTCGCCCTCGAAGCGCAAATGAAGGCAATGGCCGAAGCCCTGGCTCACGCGCAGGAATCCGCCAAGCGTGAAGCCGATGCCCGCACCAGAATGGAGGCGGAAATCAAGACCCGCCTCGAAGCCGAACGCAAGGCGCTGCAGGAAGCGGAAGCTCGCGCCAAGTCAGCCGAAGAGGCCGTATCGCAGGCGCGCCAGATGGCGGAAGAAGCCGCACGCGCGAGAGCGCAGGCCGAAACGGTCACACCCGGTCAGGCATCCGACCCCAGTTCGGTAGCCCGCGTTGAAGCCGCGATGAAGGCGCTGGAGGAAGCCAAGGCAAGAGCCCGCTCCGAAGCCGAGGCCCGAGTTACCGCGGAAGCCAAAGCGAGAGCCGAGGCCGAAGCACGTGTCCGTGATGCGGAAAGCCGCAAAGCCATCGAGGAAGCGGAACAGAAAGCCCGCGCCGAAGCCACCGCCAAAGCAAATGCGGAATTGAAAGCGTTGCGCGAACAAGCCCGCCAGGCTTCGGCTGAAGCGGAACTCATAGCCAAAGCAGAAAAGCGTATCCGCGAGGAAATGGAAGGCCAGATCGCCGCCGAACGTCGGGCGCGCGAAGAGGCCGAAGCCAAGGTTTCCGCAGAGCGTGGATTACGTGAAGAGGCCATACGCAGGGCACAGGCTGAAGCCGAAATCAAAGCACGCTCAGAAGTCGAAGCCGTCATGGCATCCGAACGCCAGAAGCGCGGGGAGGCCGAGAAGAAATCGCAAGCCGAGATCGAGGCGCGCGTCACCGCAGAACGCAAGGCGCGCGACGAAGCCGAACAACAGCTCGCCATCGCCCATAAGGCCCGCGAGGAAGCTGAACGCCTTGCGCACGAAGCCGCCACCACCGAGAACGCGCAAAGCAAGCAGGCGCGCGAGGAAGCGGAATACCGCGCCAAAATGGCTGAAGCTTCTGTTGCCAAAGCCAACGCACAAGTCGAAACCGAGCGTGAGGCGCGGGCGCAGGCTGAAATGCGCGCCAAAACTGAAGCCGTAGCGCGTGTGGTGCAGGAACAGACACTGCGCGAGAGCGCTGAGAAAGACGTTAAATCGCGCGTAGATGAAGAACTGCGTGCTCGTGCCCGCGCCGAGGTGGAGGCAGACGCACGTTACCGCACGGAGGCGCAGGGGCGCGCGAAAGCGTCAGCGGCAGATCGCAAACTGCACATGGAAGATGATGCACGCACTGCAGCTACTTCATTCCGTGCCGAGGAAAAACCGCGTAACAAAATGGTCATCCTCCTGGCTGGTCTCGCCGTACTGCTTGTTGGCGGACTAGCGTCACTGCAATTGATGCCGATGGCAGGGTACGTGCCGGCGGTGCAGGAACTGGTTTCGCAACGACTTAAGCAACCGGTGCATATTTCCAACATGCGCTACGCGGTATATCCGGATCAAGTACTGAGTCTCGAGAAAATTGCCATCGGCAACGGGCAGCAGATCAAGGCCGAAACAGTCACCATTCCGATGATGCCGTGGAGCCTGCTGCTGGGCGAGATGAACTTCGATAGCATATCGGCCAATGCCGTCACCATCGAAGCTGCCGGCCTGGAACTGCTGCCGGCATTGGCGAAGGGTTCCGGCAATGCCAAGCTGCAAGTACGCCAGTTGCGTATGACCGGTGTGAAACTGGTCGGCGCACCGTTCGAGGTGCCAATATTTGAAGCCAATGTGTCGTTCGGTCGCGATGGCGGTGCGCAAAAAGTTCGGCTCAGCGATAGCAAGATGACTGTGAATATCACCCCCAAGGATGCCGGTGTGGACGTCACCGTGGATGCGCGTGAATGGCAACTGCCGGTCGGACCTGCGCTCAAATTCAGCGACCTGTCCGTGACCGCCACAGTGGATCGGCAGCAGGCCACCATCACCGCGCTGGAAGGCCGTCTGGGCAATGGTCGCGTCAAGGGCGCGCTGAAAGCAACATGGATAAGCAGCATAGGAGTGGAAGGCGAATTCAATCTCGAAAACGGGCGATTGCAGGATTTAATACCCGCCTACACCCGCGTTTTCTCCGCCACCGGCGCACTCACCGCCAACGGCAGCTACTCGCTGCGCGGCACTACCCTGAAGGATTTGTTTGATACAGCGCGCGCCGAGGCCACATTCCTGGTCAATATCGGTGAACTGAACAATGTGGATCTCGTACGCGCCATCCAGTCACCGTCAACCAGCGGCATCCGTGGCGGCAAGACCAAATTTGACACGCTGAGCGGCACGGTCAGTTACGGTGATGGTCGTTATGTTTACAAGCAGGTACAACTGGCTTCCGGACCGCTCAACGCCAACGCCAACTTCACCATCAGCAGCGATAGCGCGCTGTCCGGGCGCGTCAGCGCGTCACTCGGATCGCGCGGCCTGGTAGTGGCGCGGGGCACTCTGAGCATCCTCGGCGAAGTGCGCAGCCCGCTGCTGCGACCCTGACAGAGTCGGCTGAACCCGTAAAAAAGCCCGCGCCGAAGCGCGGGCTTTTTATTTTCTGTTACGCGAACTTACGGCGCCGCGCGCAGCGCTGCGATCCGCTCGTCCAGCGGCGGGTGCGACATGAACAAACTCATCATTCCACCACCGCCGGAAATTCCGAAGGCTGCCATCTGCGCCGGCAATGCGGTCTGCTCATGGTTCATCTTCAGGCGCTCCAGCGCGGCAATCATTTTCTGGCGCCCGGCCAGCAATGCGCCACCGGCATCGGCACGGTACTCGCGCTGGCGGCTGACCCATGCCACCACCATGCTCGCCAGCACGCCGAGTACCATTTGCGCTACGAACGTGGCGACGAAAAACCCTATCCCCTGCCCGCGCTCGTTTCTCAACAGCACGCGATCCACGAAGAATCCGATCACGCGTGAAAAGAACAGCACGAATGTATTCACCACGCCCTGAACCAGCGTCAGCGTCACCATATCGCCGTTGGCGACGTGGCTGATTTCATGACCGAGCACTGCCTCCGCTTCATCCTGAGACAGGTTGTTGAGCAAACCGGTGCTGACGGCGACCAGCGCGTCGTTACGGTTCCAGCCGGTGGCAAACGCGTTGACGTCAGGCGCGTCGTAAATGGCGACTTCCGGCATGCCGATGCCGGCACGCTCAGCCTGGTGTTTGACGGTATTCACCAGCCAGCGCTCGGTGGTGTTCGCAGGCACTTCGATCACTTTGGCGCCTGTCGCTCTTTTGGCCATCCACTTCGAGATCAACAGCGAAATAAACGCGCCGCCAAAACCGAAGAGCGCCGCGAACACCAGCAACCCCTGCAGATTGAGGCCGGTTTCGTTTTCCAGCGCACTGTCGATACCGAGCAACTGCATCGACACGCTCAGCACCGCGAGTATCGCGAAGTTGGTGACGATCAGCAGGAAGACGCGTTTCATAAATGTGGTGACTCCAATGGGTTGAGGACGCAGCGTTAGATGGGGGCGGAAGCAGCGAGTTCCAGTGCTTACCGAATGGTATAAAAATACATAACCCATTGTTTTTATTAATTAAATTACGGCGCGCCGTCAATTCACCCGCGCCACGGCCGGCGCAATGGCATTGGCGTAATACGCCAGCAATGCGCGGTCATCCGGATTGGCCTGATAGAGGCCGTCGCGCTCCAGCACCGCACGGCGCAGCATCAGCATGCGGATGCCCACGCCGATGGCATAGTCGTGGTCGGCGCGCGGCACATGGATATGCGCGCCCGCGGCAGCCAGCTTTTCCATCAACTCGGACACCGCTGCCTTCAATTCAAGTTCCGAGAGTTGCGCTGCGGCGTCCCGCACAAACACCGTCGCCACCAGCGACACCGGCAGTACCGGCACCATCTCCGCTATCCGCTGCATCAATACCCCGCCAAAACGCTCTACCGCCAGCCGGCGTGCTGCATCATCCATCCGCGAAAAATCGATTTGCTGCGCGGCCACATAGGCGCGCATCGACAACGGACTGCCGAAATTGACGCAGGCATAACCGAAGCGATACCAGCGCCCGGTCAGGGCCAGCCACAAGTTGTTCAATGCGAATCCTGCCGCGGTCAGCAGACCGCGCGCCATTCCGGCGCGAGGGGCTGTGGCATCAAGCTTGCGCAGCAGCGAGCGGTCTTCCAGCACCCGGTCATAATTGATGCCGACCGGAATAAATACCAGATCGCGTTCGCCGTCAGCGCGAAAACCTTTCAGCATGTAATCCAGCAAACCGAGTTTGGGCGCACGCAGCGCACCATCAACACTCAACCCACCCTCCGGATATACCGCCTGCGGCACGCCGCCTTCGGTGGCCATCTGTACATAACGCTGCAGCACCATCCTGTACAGCGGGTCACCGGAATTGCGTCGCACAAAATACGCACCCATCGAGCGCACTAATTGCTGCAACGGCCACACCCGCGCCCATTCGCCGACGGCGTAGGACAGCGCGATGCGCTCGGCAGCCAGAAACGCCACCAGCACGTAATCCATGTTGCTGCGGTGATTCATTACAAACACCACACTGGATTTCGGATCTACCGCTGCGAGCCCGGCGGTATCCGTATAGCCCAGCCGCAACCGATACAAAGTACGCACCACGCCTTTGGCAATCCAGTAACCCACGCGAAAATAAAGATATGCGTTGAACGCGGGCACGATCTCGCGTGCGTAACGATCCACCAGCGCATGCGCCACGTGGCGCGGCATACTATTTTCATCGCAATGCCGGGTAATGGCTTCCTGCACCTTCTGATCATGGAACAAGCGGTCGATCAGCACCTGCCGGCGCGTCAGCTTGAATTGCGGGATTTCGATATTGAGGCGGGTATTGATGTCGCCGATGACACGGTTGACATGCCGCCGGAAATACCAGCGCACGCTCGGCAGCAACAACCGGTCGAGTGCCGCCCATAACGCAAAAACCAGCAGCAGCGCAAACAGCCAGACCGGCAACGTGATGGTTGATGTCATTTCGCTATCATAGCGGTATGTTGAGAATACAAACGACGCGGCGTAGTTTCCTGCTGGCCGGAATCGGCAGTGCTGCGCTGATCGGTGCCGGTGCATGGCGCTACTGGCCCGAGCAGGGCATCGCCAACCCCTGCCTGACCACACTGCCACAGACATTGGCCAAACATGAACTGGTGACAGCCGCCTGGAACGGCATCAATCCCGGGCAGGTTTGGGATTGCCACGCCCACCTCGCCGGGATCGGCGACTCCGGGGGTGGCGCCTGGATCAATCCACGCATGCAGAGCGTGTTGCATCCGGTTGAATTTGCCCAGCGCCTGTTCTACCTGAACGCCGGTTGCGCCCACGACGCGCCGGGTCGGGTTGATGCCAGCTACATCGAACGCATGCGCAATCTGGTTGATGGCCTGCGCCCCGGCAGCAAGCTGATGCTACTGGCTTTTGATCATGCCCGCGATTCATCCGGCGACGCGACACCGGAACATTCGACATTCCACATTCCCGATGCCTACGCGCAGCGCACGGCCCAGGCGCATCCCGACGTGTTCGAATGGATCGCATCAATACACCCCTACCGCCGCGACGCGCTGACTGCACTGGATCACGCTCACCGCAACGGGGCCCGCGCCGTGAAATGGCTGCCAGCGGCGATGAATATCGATCCGGCATCGGCACGTTGCGATGTTTTTTACGCGGCACTCGCCCGCACCGGGCTGCCGCTGATCACCCATGGCGGCATGGAACGCGCCGTGCATGTGGGCGACCTGCAGTCACTGGGCAATCCGTTGCGGCTGCGTCGCGCGCTGGACCATGGCGTGCGCGTCGTTATCGCACATTGCGCCACCATGGGTGAAGATCAGGATCTCGACCGCGGCGCCAACGGACCCTACGTCACCAGCTTCGAATTGTTTGCGCGACTGATGGATGACCCGCACTACGAAAAGCTGCTCGGCGGAGATCTCTCGGCGGTGACGCAGATCAACCGCGCGGGTCCGGCACTCAAACGCATACTCGAACGCACGGACTGGCATCACCGCCTGCTCAACGGCTCCGACTACCCCCTGCCCGGCATCATGCCGCTGTATTCCGTCGATCACATGATAGCGATGGGCTTCATATCCGCGCCAGTCGCCGCAGTCTTATCAACCATACGACTATACAATCCCCTGCTGTTCGATTTCGTGCTGAAACGCCACATGGCTTACCAGGGTCATCGACTCGGTGCTGGCGTGTTCCATACGCAGCCCTACTTCACCCGCGCGGCGCTGGCGTAACCCGCCTTCCCGTCCGGAAATAATTCTGGTCTTCGTAATACCCCGCCTCTTCGTTTTCAGCACACCATCCCGGCACGCCCAGCACCGGCACCGGCGCCAACTGATTCGTGACCAGCAAGGCTCGCGGATCGGCAATTTGCGCGGCGAGACGACTGTCGATTTGCGTCAATTGCTCCGGCAACGACAATTCCAGGAACTCACGGTCGATTTCAAACAGCAGACCGCGACCGGTGACGCCTTTGTACGGCGCCAACGCCTTTTCGCACAGCGCATGGCCGAACAACAGGCAGCGCAAATCACGTACGACCGCGGCGCGATGTGTCCAGAACAACGACCGCCACTGAAAATCGCGGATCATCTGCAGCAATGCCGCATCCACTGATACGACGATCACGCCGCTTTCATCAAACAGGGTCAGCGCATCGCGCACCGGACCGCGCCGGCCTTGCGGATCATTTTCGAACACAGCACAGTGCCGCGCATTCAGCGCCGCTTTTGCCCGTGGAAACGTCAGCCAAGCCAGCACATTGAACAGGTCATGCCAATTGCGTTCGCGTACCTCCAGCTCACCTCGCCCGTACACCCGCTGTTCGTAAGCGCTGGCCTCCAGGCCGGATTGCGCAGGCAATACCAGACGCAGCGCCATACCAGAGCCGGACCGCACCCCGGCGCGATCCACCGCGATCTGCAATGCAGCCACAGACGGCCAATCCACGCCGCATAGCCCAGTCGCAGCCTCGCGCAGTGCCGCCAGCATCGGCGAACGATCCATGAACAGCGGATCCCAGGTATCCATGCCGCCGAGTGTACGATGCGCCGCAGATATCAAGTACACTTCGCGGCTTTGCAGCAATGCCAATACAGATTTATTGATCATTTCTCAACACATGACAAAACTGCATCCGTTCGCCCTGAGCCCTTCGACGAGCTCAGGACAGGCTCTGTCGAAGGGCAAGGGGGCTTCGACAAGCTCAGCCCGAACGGTGTCATGAATTATGGAAGTCCCGATAACATGAGTGAGCAACTCGACTGCGTCGTCATCGGCGCCGGCGTCGTCGGCCTGGCCATCGCCCGTCGCATGGCGCTGGCCGGCCGGGAGGTCGTCATCCTTGAAGCCGAAGAAGCTTTCGGCACTCACACCAGTGCGCGCAATTCCGAAGTCATCCACGCCGGCATTTATTACGCTTCCGGGTCGCTGAAGGCGCAATTGTGCGTCCCCGGCAAGCAGGCGCTCTACCGCTACTGTGCCGAACATGATGTGAAGCACCGCAATATCGGCAAAATCGTTGTCGCCTGCGAAGAAGCACAGGTGCCCGCCATGCACAAATACATGGCGCAGGGAAAAACCAACGGCGTTGATGATCTGCGCCTGCTGCCGCACGACGAATTGACTAAACTGGAACCGAACGTACGCGCCGCCGCCGGATTTTTCTCCCCGTCCACCGGCATCATCGACAGTCACGGCCTGATGCTCGCGTATCTCGGCGATGCCGAATCCCATGGCGCTGCGCTCGCACTGGCCAGCCCGGTCATCTCTGGCGACGTCACCGGTGATGGCATCGCGCTGCATGTCGGCGGTGCCGAGGCCATGAATATCCGCTGTCGAATGGTCATCAATGCCGCCGGATTAAAAGCGCCTGCAGTGGCCCGCAGCATCCACGGCATTCCGGCGCAGCATATTCCACCGACTTATTACGCCATCGGCCATTACTACACGCTCAGTGGAAAATCCCCGTTCAATCATCTGATTTATCCGGTCACCCGCGCTGATTGGCTGGGTGTCCATGTCACCATCGATCTCGGCGGACAGGTTAAATTCGGCCCGGATTTCGGCTGGATCGACGGCATCGACTACCGTTTTGACGAAAGCCGCGAACCGGCGTTTTACGAAGCCATCCGCCGCTATTACCCCGGTCTGACCGATGGCATGCTGCAACCCGGCTACACCGGCATCCGTCCGCGCATCACCGGGCCGGGTGAATCGGTACAGGATTTCGTCATCAGCGGACCCCGCGATCACGGTGTACCCGGCCTGGTCAATTTGTTCGGTATCGAATCACCGGGATTGACGGCCTCACTCGCTATCGCCGATCATGTCGCCCAACATTTAGCGTAAACTACTGAAATGACTGATAAAACTGCATATCGCACCACCACCAAAGGCGCCGCCGAAGTAGCCGCCAAGCCCGGCTCACTAAAACCTGGAATTAAGGGACTGCTTGCCGCCGTGGGTAAACAGGCGACTGCGGAAGCACTCAAGACTTTGTTTCCGCGCGCCGGCGACATCAATGCTGCACTAACAGCACTGGCAGCGGACGGCTACATCGAGATAGTGCGCCCCGCCGCAGGCAAGCCTCCGGCGAAGACCGATGATCTGGAGGATTTCCTCAGCGACCCCCCCAAGGAACCCACGCTGCAGCGGCGCCAGGAGGCCGAAGGCACCATGTCCGGCGCGCGCCGCCTCAAAGCCGGTTACCAGATCAGCATACTGAACCGCCCCGGCAAGCCGATCGCTCCACGCAGCGGCGGCAACAAGCATGTTGTGCTGGTTATCGACAGTCACGAAGCCGAAGCACTGGCAGTCGCGCGCGGCCTGATGCAAGGCGGTTTTGATGTCCGCGGCGCGGGCAGCAAAGCGGAAATCATCGCAGCGCTGGGAAAATCACCGCCGGATCTGATCATCATGGACGTGGAACTGGCCGACGCTGTCGGACTCGACGTGCTCGGCAAACTGCACGAACATCCGCGATTCAAGGACACGCCAATCATCGTGGTCACCGCGCGTGCCGAGCGCGACGACATCGTTGCCGCGCTGGCCTATGGCGCTTCTGGTTACCTGAACAAACCGATCAAGCCGGAAACCCTGCTCCGTCATGCCAAGGATGCGCTTGGGCTTGCCTGAGCGCTGTGCATTCTGCGCTCGCAGTGATGCCCGTTATAATTTATTGAATAAAATCAATAAGCCATAATTATCTTCAGGGTACTGGTCGACGCCCCAGAAACTCCGCGACTGCCCGCACCCACGCCGGTTGCCCGAATAAGAACGCCTCGTTATGCCCACCGTGCATTTCCAGCCATGATCGCGCGCCGGTCGCCGCTGCGTACAAACGCTCACCATGCGCAAACGGCACGATCTCGTCATTCCTGCTGTGCGCAATCAGCACCGCGCCTTTGAATTTTTGCAGATGCGCCAGCGTGTCGTAGCGGTAGCGGCTGATCAGTCGCACCGGTAACCAGGGGTAGATCTCGGCGCCGAGAGCCGTTGCCGAAGTAAATGTCGAAATTAACAACAACGCCCGCGGCTGCACGCGTCCGGCCAGTTCTGCCGCCACTGCGCCGCCCAGCGATTCACCGACCACAACAATGTCCGCGGCTTGCAATCCGCGTTGGGTGATGAGCCAGCGCCAGGCTGCTTGCGCGTCCGCATACGTGCCGGACTCCGAAGGTTTGCCGGTACTCGTGCCGTAGCCGCGGTAATCCACCAGCAGCACGGCATATCCCATCGCGTTGAAATGCGGCAGATAAGCTATGCGGTCGGCGATGCTGCCGGCGTTGCCGTGGAACAACAGCACGGTGCCGCGCGCCGGTGTGGCGGGCACCCACCACGCCGCGAGGGTCTCGCCGTCTGCCGTCGTAATCCGCACGTTCTCAAACGGCAGTTTCACCGCCAGCGGCGTCGCCACGGCAGCACCGCCCATGCGCGGAAAATAAATCAGCCGGTCCTGCGTCAGCCAGACCAGCAGTACTACCGCCGCGTAGGCCAGCACGGCAGTCAACAGTATCTGCTGCAGCATGTGCCTCATCCCTGCCATTGCAACGGCGGCTCATCGAGCGCCGCCGCCTGCTCGCGCAGCGCCAGCACATGATCCTGCCAGTAGCGCTGCGTGTTGAAAAAAGGAAAGCTCGCCGGAAACGCCGGATCGTCCCAGCGCCGCGCCAGCCAGCCGGCGTAATGCACCATGCGCAGCGTGCGCAACACCTCAATCAACGCCAGCTCTGCCGGATCGAAATTGCCGAACTCACTGTAACCCGCCAGCAACGCCGCCAACTGAATCTGCTGTGCGTGGCGATCGCCCGATAGACACATCCACAGATCCTGCACCGCCGGCCCCATACGCGCATCGTCGAGATCAACAAAGTGCGGACCGTCATCAGTCCACAGCACGTTGCCGGCATGACAATCACCGTGCAGCCGCAGCGCCCGGTATGGTCCTGCCGCATCCAGGCAGTTCTGCGCACGCTCCAGCACGTCGGCCACGACACTGCTGTAGGCGTCGCGCATATCCTCGGGCACATAGTCGCTGTCGATCACGAATTGCGCCGGCTCATAACCAAAACCGGCGATGTCCAGCCTGGGTCTATGCTCGAACGGGCGCGTGCCACCCACGGCGTGTATGCGCGCAATGAAACGGCCCATCCAGCGCAGCGTCTCGGGATCTTCCAGTTCCGGACTGCGCCCGCCGCGCCGTGGATAAACCGCAAACTGGAATCCCTGATGCTCGTGCCGCGTGCGGCCCACCAGCTGCAACGGCGCCACCACCGGAATTTCCCGCGCCGCCAGTTCCAGCGCGAAATCATGTTCTTCCTGAATGGCCGCTGCACTCCAGCGCTGCGGCCGGTAAAACTTGGCAACCACCGCTGTGCCGTCTTCCAGCCACACCTGATAGACGCGGTTCTCGTAACTGTTCAGACCCTGCAGACGGCCATCGCAGCGCAAGCCGCAGGATTCAACGGCATCGAGCAGCACTTCCGGCGTCAGCGCCGCATAAGGAGCCGTCATGAACTATTCCCTAATTCACGACAGTGAATTAGGTCCGCACTCCCCCTCTCCCTCTGGGAGAGGGTTGGGGTCCTCGGTGCCGCTTGACGGTAGAGGGAATGAACGTTCTGACTGCAATCCATTATGAAACGCTCAATATCAATGCGGCGCCGCTACCGGCAGCCGGTGCGCAGGCACAAAGCGCAGGCCCTGCGCCGACACATCGGGCAACACGGCACCAATGCGCGTGACATCCGTAATGCGGCACTCGGTGAGCATCTGCCCGAACAACTGCTCGACGTCAATCACCGCATCCAAGGGATGCAGCGGCCAACTGAATCCTTCCAGCAGCGATTCATCAAACGGTGAACTCAGGCTCAAGCGCAGTTCACCGCTACCACCCTCCGCCCGGTGCGCCGACAGCACCACCTGCGGATCGCCGGCCGCGGCGCGCATGTGCCGCAACGTATTGCCGAGAAACAGGCTGAGTGCCGCTTCGAGTTGTGCGCAACGCCCGACGTAAGCTGCCTTGATCAGTGATTGCGGCGGACGTGGCATGGGCAGTATTTCCAGGCCGGGTTGCGCGAGCTGGCGTGCGAGTTCGCGCGTCAGTGGCATGCCCCAGGCACTGATGTTGGAAGCTGTCTCCGCCAACGGCGGCAGATGGGCAGGCGTTACGCCGGCACCGATCAGAAAACGCAGGTGCACCTGCTCACGTCCGGGCTCAACGATGATCGGCGCCGGCGGCAGGCGCGCCAGCAGGTCGCGTGACTGTGGATCATGCATGGCACGCCACAAACTGACGGGGGACAGCACTTCCAGCGACTCCACGGCACACAATGCATTGCCCATGCCGAAATTCCGTGTCGGCCCTACCGCCCCGTATTGCTCAAGCAACGCAACGACTTTGCTGATCTCCGGCAACGCATCGGCAACCGTCATCCGCGCGCGCGCGCCGGCCACGATAACCAACGGAATTGCGACATAACGTAAGCCGATGGTCGCCCCATCGCCATGCGCATTGTCGAGGCATGCGCTCAACGCCTGCCATGCGACACGCGCGCGTTCCGGCGGAAACACATCGAGCGCGCTGCGTAGCGCGGCGTCATCGCCGCGTTCCAACGCAGCCGCGACATCATCGGCATCACGATCTTTCGGGCGCAAAGCATCTGCGCGTGGATCTGGCAGAGCAGCCGTCATGGTCGGGATCCGCCGATGATCAAAATAATTATGTAACTCATTGTTTTATTATATTAATATACAAGTGGTGACAGGCCAGAATACAGGGCTGCTGCGTTGCTGGCGCAGTCCACCATTCTAACCTTGCGGCAGGGTTCATCCTTCTGCATTTCTGTGTGAAACTCCAAGGGTGCAGGCCATTTTTCGCACTTCGCCCCGATAACAACTGACAGAGGAGCATTTATGAATACCACCGCATGCCGCGTTTTGCGCGTGACACTGAGCGCACTGACCCTGATTGCCGTCACCATGGCTGGCGCCACGGCACAGACTTTCCCGACCAAACCCATACGCGTCATCAATCCGGCGTCACCCGGCGGCAACAGCGAGTATTTTTTCCGGCTGCTGACCAAGAAAATGGTTGAAAATCTCGGCCAGAATCTGGTCATGGATTTCCGGCCCGGCGCCGGCGGCACCATCGGCGGTGAAATCATTTCGACCAGCCTGCCCGACGGCTACACCACCGGCCTGGTCGCGGCGAGTTTCGTCATCAATCCGTCCACCTACAAGAAATTGCCCTTCGACACCGCACGCGACTTCATGGGACTTGGCATCATTGTCGACGTGCCTTCAGGGCTGGTCGTACATCCTTCGATGCCGGTGCGCAACGTGCAGGACCTGATCGCGCTCGCGCGAAAAAAACCCGGGCAAATTTTCTTCGGCAGTTCAGGGCGCGGCGGCATCGGACATCTCGCCGGTGAAATGCTCAATGCAGCAGCAAACATCAAGCTCGTACATGTCGCCTACAAGGGTGCGGGGCCGGCAATGATCGACACCATCTCGGGACAGGTGCAAATGCTCTTCGCCAGCATGCCGGCGCTGGTGCCACATGTGAAATCCGGTCGGCTGCGCATGATCGGGCAATCGGGCGAGAAGCGCTCGGTCTCAGCCAAGGACGTACCGACCCTGATCGAGTCCGGCGTCAAAGGCTACGTTGTGCGCAGCATGTTCGGCTTCATCGGCCCGGCCGGTATTCCACTCCCGATTGCCGAAAAGCTCAATGGTGCGCTGGCCGCAGCGATCAACGATCCCGAGAACAACAAAACACTCATTGCGCGCGGCGCTGAACCTGTTGGCAGTTCGATTGCAGAACATCAAGCAGCCATCAAGTCCGAAATCGCCAAGTGGCGGACGGTGGCCAAAGCGGCCGGGGTCACTCCGCTGTAACGCGCATTACCGCTTACTGCCGACGGACGCTTACGATCAATTCCATCGCGCGTGCCGTCGGCATTGAACCGCGGTGGCGCGGTGGCTGCGCTCCATCTGAGTTAAAATCCGGAGCCTTGCACACCCCGTTTTTTAATATTAATTTTCAAGAGATTTCATGACGCCCTTCGACTACCAGTTTCCCTACACCTCGCAACGCATGCCGGTACTGGCGCGCAATGCCGTCGCCACTTCACAACCCCTGGCGGCGCAAGCCGGTCTGCGCATGATGCTCAAGGGCGGCAATGCCGTGGACGCCATACTCGCCTCCGCCATTGCGCTGACCGTTCTGGAACCGACCAGCAACGGCATCGGCAGCGACGCCTTCTGCATTTTGTGGGATGGCAAGAAACTGCACGGCCTCAACGCCTCGGGACGCTCGCCCGCAGCCTGGACACCGGATCGTTTCAAAGATGCACAGGAAATGCCGCGCCGCGGCTGGGATTCAGTGACCGTGCCGGGCTGCGTATCGGCCTGGGCAGAAATGTCGCAGAAGTTTGGCAAACTGCCATTCGCCGATTTGTTCGAGCCGGCCATCAAATATGCCAACGATGGTTATATGGTGACTCCCACCATTGCCAGGCTGTGGGCCAATCAGGCACCCGAACTGAAGGATCAGCCGGGCTACGCCGAGGCGTTCATGCCGCGCGGCCGGGCGCCGGCGCCGGGCGAAAAATTCTCTTTCCCGGCACAGGCCAGAACACTCGCCCGCATTGCAGAAACCCGGGGGGAAGCATTTTACAAAGGCGATCTCGCCGAAAAAATTGTCGCTTGTGCCAAACAGCACGGCGGCGCCATGACACTCGATGATCTGGCCAGCCACAGCAACGACTGGGTGGAACCAATCGGCATCGATTATCGCGGCTACACGCTGCATGAAATTCCGCCCAATGGTCAGGGCATCGCCGCATTGATGGCGCTGGGCATCATGGAAAATTTTGACGTGGCGCAACTGCCGGTCGATTCGCCGGACAGCCTGCATCTGCAGATTGAGGCGATGAAACTCGCCTTTGCCGACATCAACGAGTACGTGTCCGATCCGGCAACGATGCGCGTCAAACCTGCCGACATGCTCGACAAGGCTTATCTGAAAAAGCGCGCGCAGCGGATCGACATGAAAAAAGCGCTTGATCCGAAATTCGGCCAGCCACCCACCGGCGGCACCGTGTATCTGACCGCGGCCGATGAGTCCGGCATGATGGTGTCGTACATTCAGTCCAACTTCGCCGGCTTCGGTTCGGGCGTGGTGGTCCCCGGCACCGGCATCAGCCTGCAGAACCGCGGCTACGGCTTTAACCTGAAAGCCGGACACGCCAACGTCGTCGCGCCGCGCAAGCGCCCCTTCCATACCATCATCCCCGGCTTCCTGACCAAGGACGGTAAACCACTGATGAGTTTCGGCGTCATGGGCGGCTCGATGCAGGCGCAGGGCCACATGCAGGTGGTGTCGCGCATGGTTGATTACGGGCAGAACCCTCAGGCTGCGGCGGATGCGCCGCGCTGGCGCATCGATGCCGGTCTGACTGTAGGCATCGAGCAGGGTGTGCCCGAGCAAACGCTCGCCGCGCTCCGCGCCCGTGGTCATAACATGCCGCAGGCGGATCGCTGGTCTACGGACTTTGGCCGCGCCCAACTCATCTACAAAATGGATGATGGCTACTTTGCAGCGTCCGAACGCCGTACCGACGGTCAGGCAGTCGGTTTCTGATCGGTCATCGCCGTAACACAAGAGCATCTGACAGCATGAAATATTCCATCGGTGATCGCAAAGTCGTCTGCAAAGGCAACAACTGGATCGCCCCCAACGCCACTGTCATCGGCACGGTCGTACTTGAGAACAATGCCAGCATCTGGTGGAACTGCGTGCTGCGCGGCGACAATGACCTCATTACCATCGGTGAAAATTCCCAGGTGCAGGACGGCTCAGTATTGCATGCCGATCCGGGCTTTCCCCTGACACTGCACAAAAACGTCAGCGTCGGACATATGGCCATGTTGCACGGCTGCACCATCGGTGAAGGCAGTCTGGTAGGCATCGGCGCGGTCATACTCAACGGCGCAAAAATCGGCAAAAACTGCCTGATCGGCGCACGCGCCTTCATCGGTGAAGGCAAGGAAATCCCCGATGGCTCGATGGTGCTGGGCATGCCGGGCAAGGTGGTTCGTCAACTTTCGCCCGAAGAAATCACGCGTATCAACGCAATTGCTGATCACTATGTGCAGAATTCGCAGCGCTACCGTAAAGAATTAACAGTCGACGAATCCTGAAGTGCACGCATGGAGGGACCGATGTCGGGGATGACGAAGTTCGGCTTCAAAATCAAGACCCGCGGCGGCATGGTCGTCGAGAATCTGGTAATCCATGCGCGCGTCAGCGAAGAAGCGGAGAAGAAACTTCGCCAGATTTACCGTGACTGCGAGATTCTGGAATGCTTAGAGCTCGCGCAAGAAAAACGCGGCGACGGTCTGGATCTGGAAGGCGTCATTTCCCTGATCAGCAAACAGGGCGATAACCGCTAACGGTTATTCGTCAGCGCCGTTTCAGCCATCCTTGCCGGCACGCCGCCCGTGTACCAGGCGCAGTCCGGATACTGAATTGCGCTCCACTGCCGCTTTGCGTTCCGCCGCCAAAGCAGTCCGCGCACCAGACGGCACAGCGCGCACTGCCGGCGACACTACTGCTGAACCCGCGTTGAAAAATCCGCAGCTCGTCAATTCCTGCAGCAGTTCCGCGTAATGCTTTGCACCGCGGCTCGCCGGTGCATGCTCGAATACGTCCTGATTACAGGCCGGGCTTTCCGCGAGACTGACATTCTCGGCGATACGCGTTTCGCACACCTCCGCGCCATAGCGTTTGCGCAATTGCTGCTCGATGTCCACCGACATCTTGCGTCGGGCATCGTAACGCGTGATCAGATAGCGTCGTGGCACACGCCGCTTCAGCACCTGCTCCAGCGCCTTCAGTGTGCGCTCCATCTGCTGCGCTCCCCG
This sequence comes from Betaproteobacteria bacterium, assembly GCA_032128415.1. Classification (GTDB taxonomy): domain Bacteria; phylum Pseudomonadota; class Gammaproteobacteria; order Burkholderiales; family SG8-41. The sequence goes on from JAQBGW010000067.1 coordinate 20,042, forward strand.
CATCGCCAGATAATCCGTGGAAATCGGGATGATCACCCCGTCTGCCGCAAACAGGCTGCTCAGCGACAGCACGCCCAGCATCGGGCACACATCCATCAGTACCGTGCGCCCCGCTGCTTCGCGGTCCAGCGCCGCTGCCAGCCGACTCAGTACCGCAGGACCTTTGCCGAACTGGGTGTCGATTTTCGACAACTCGAGATGCGACGGCACCAGCGTCCAGCCGCTGCGGGTCGCCAGCATCAAAGACGTAAGTGGTGTGTTGTGGGCATACAAGCCATACAGACTGGCGTCTGCTCGTGGCACCATAATTCCGCACACGCAGGTCAGGTGCGCCTGGGGGTCAAGATCAATCACCAACGGATCAGCGCCATCCCGCGCCAGCAGCCCGGCAAGATTCAAAGCCGTCGTCGTTTTACCGACACCACCCTTCTGATTAAATATCGCGATACGCGCCATGCCGTCCTCCCGTGCCGGCCGGACCGGATTAGGTCAGGCAGGGCCGGTTATTTTGCTCTAAAAATCAGTAAGTTGGCAACCGCTGTTCATTGCAGATACGAGCAAATTCATTCAACCTGTTGCCGTACAGGCACGATGTCGTGCCGGCGGCTGAGCCAGATTTCGCCGGGATAGACTCGAAAACAGCAGACCGCGCTTTCCAATTCCACCAAAAATTCACTAAAATAAACAAAGACGTGTCGGAATCGACAGGCATATAGGCCGGCTCTTGTGCATTTTGGCAATAACCGCAAAACTCATATACTCTGCCATATAAATTACATGGGTACATTACAAGGATATTTTTAATGGCGTTCTACACTTTTTACGGTATCGCAATCGTTGTGCTAGTCCTGCATTTCACTGGTTGGCTGAAACGCAATCGGCTCGATTGGATGGTACTCGTGGTTGCCGCCGCCGTTTTCCCGGCAGTCATTTTCCTGTAATGCTGCTGGCGAGCAGCATCGCCGCACCACAAATGCCGGTAACATCACTGCGGTGAACCACCCCAGTTGATATAGATAAGGTCAGCCCGGCCATCACGTCACTTGAAAATGAGTGCCGCACCGCTCACCAGCAGCACCATGCCGACCGCGCGACTGAACACCGCCTGATTGAAACGGCGCACGACGCGCGCACCCAGCACCGAACCCGCCACCATCATCGGCAGTGCCGCCGCCAGCAGTATCAGAGTGCCGCTGTCGTACAACCCAAGCATCACGTAACCCGCAATCCGGGTCAGCCCCTGAAACAGCATGACCGTGGTGATGGTGACCCGGAATGCATCTCTGCCGAGATGCACGGCATTCAGATAAATCACATACAGCGGGCCTGCGGCTCCGCCGAACAGCGAACCGATGATGCCGGCCGCGAAGCTGGTCAGCCCCGCCACCACCAGCAACCACCGGGACGGGACGGCCGGCGTGCGATTGGCGAACGCCATCACGTAGAGCGCATAGATCACCACAAATACGCCCAGTGCTCGACCCAGCGGACGCGGATCCAGCAACGTCAGCAGATAAATCCCGACGAACACGCCGAGCAGGCTGCCGGGCAGGATGCGCCAGATTTCCTCCCAGACGATTTTCCGCCAGTCGAGCATGCCATGACCGACCGACGAGAGCATGTTGAGCACGGTGACCACCGGCACCGTGACCGGAACCGGAAATACCAGTGACAGCAACGGTACCGCCACCGCGCCACCGCCAAAACCGGCGCCGCCGCGCACCGCAAAGGCAACCATGATCACCAGCGCGCAAAAAATAATCTGCGGCAGACTCAGGGATTCCATCATGCATCCTTGCGCAATGCGCGCCGACCGGCATGCAAGGCCAACAGGGTCATTGCCGCCACTGCAGTAACCGCCCCATATGTCCAGGCGTAGCTGCCGATCAGCTGGTAGCCCAGCGTAAAAGCCGTCGGCCCGACGAGAATCCCGGCGAAATTCCAAACCATCGCGCCACCGGTTGCCACGCTGACCTGCCCCGGCGGACTGCGCCGTGCAACTTCTGCCGTGTAGAGTCCATTCCAGCCAATTGCCGTGACGCCAAACACTGCAAACAATAAAGCGGTCAGCGCTACCGGCCAGCCCGGTTGCAGAAATGCGATGACCGCACAGCAGAGCAGTGTGCCGGTGGTCAGAATTTGCAGCATGCGCACACTGTCGCCGGTACGGTCGGCCAGCCAGCCCCACGCCACCCGACCCAGTACGCCGGCTATCTGCGACACCGACAGCATCAGTCCGGCTTCGATCAGCGTATAACCACCCTCCCCAACCAGCATGATGACCGCGAATGTGCTGACGCAAATCTGCATGGACGCGAGACAGAACGCCGTCATGCCCAGCCAGCGCAACGCCGGTATCCGCCACACCAGCCGCACACCGTCGAATACGCGGATCTGTACCGGCAAATCGGCGCGCCGGTCGTCATCCCACGCTGCGCGCACCGGCTGCATTGCCAGCAACGTCGCCAGTGACAACGCCAGAACCGGCACGAGCGCCCACTGCCATCCCCAGTTCAGCGTGATTACGGGTGCGATCAGCGCCGCCATCGCCCAAGCCAGCGGTACGCCGGTCTGCTTCAGCGAAAAAATGACATTACGGTGCTGCGGCGGACTGAAACGCAACAGCAGGTGCGCGGCCGCCGGCAGATTAATGCTCATCGCGACACCGATGAATACCGAAGCCACCGCCAGCGCCGCAATGCTGGAATGAAACCCGATGGCGAGACCGATGATGCAGCAGATCATGCCGATCTGGGTAGTACGGCAGGCGCCATAACGCGCAACCAGCCCCGTAAACAGCATCGAACCGAGCATCGCTGCCGCGTAAATCAGGCTCATCTGGTAGCCGATCATCGACGCTTCCACGTGCAGCGTGCGCGCCAGTTCCGGCGCGATCACCGGAAACACCGCGGTGCCCATCGCGCCTGCGACCTGTGCCGCGGTAGTTGCCGCCACCACCGCGGTAACGGTGGATCGCGGATAGCGCGCCGTCGTGCTCATACCTGCCGATCACGGCAGGCTGCTGACGTAGCGATCAACGTCATTGCGATGCAGTAACTCATGTACAGGGTGATTACGCCAGGCACCGGAAATCCGAGGAAGAAAACACTGCCGGAAAGAAGCGCCGATTATAGCGATGCACATGGTTCACATGTTCCATTGGTTCACATGTTCCATTGGTTCACATGCCCCATTTCCCTCTGCACTACCCTCTGATATGCTATCTCTGGTATGCGATCGCTTTGCACATGGATCTTGGCCCTGACGCTTGCGCCGGCAGTCATGCTTGCGCAGGCGCAGTCATTCGTGAGCGCCGGTGATAATAACCGTCTCGCATTGGTAATCGGCAACAGCAGCTACAGAGACGCCCCGCTCACCAATCCGGTCAACGATGCCAACGCCATGGCCAGATCCCTTGAAGCCGTTGGCTTCAAGGTCATCCTCCTGACCAACGCTACACGCAACAGCATGCGCCAGGGCATGCGCCAGTTTACCGACCAGATTCAGGCCGGACGCGGGGTCGCCCTGTTTTACTACGCAGGCCACGGCATACAGATCAACGGTCGCAACTACCTGCTGCCTGTAGGCAGCGACGTGCAGCGCGAATACGAGGTCGAGGATGAAGCGATCGACGCCGGCAGCGTGCTGAACCTGATGAGTGCAGCCAAATCACGGGTCAACATCGTGATTCTCGATGCCTGCCGCAACAACCCGTTTACGCGCAGCTTCCGTTCGGCGATCAACGGTCTGGCGCCGATGCAGGCGCCTGCCGGTACGGTCCTCGCCTATGCTACTGCGCCCGGTGAAGTCGCCAGCGACGGCAGCGGTGACAACGGGCTCTACACGCAGCACCTGCTCAAAAACCTGAACATCCCCGGACTCAGGATCGAGGATGTGTTCAAGAATGTGCGTGTCGGCGTGCGCCAGGATTCCGGCGGCAAACAGATTCCCTGGGAGAACACATCGCTGGAGGGTGATTTTTATTTCAAGGCGGGCACCGCCACCCAAGGCGCACAGGCTTCCGGCCTCACCGCCGAGCAGGTACAACAAGTGGTCACAAGCGCGCTGGCCGGGCGCGATCAGGAAGAATCCGCGCGCAGACAGGCGCAACAACTTGAAATCGAGCGCGCCGTGCAGGCGGCGCTGCAAAATCGTGAACAAGAGGCAGCAACCGCCCAGGCTTCAAACCAGACTCAGCAAGTCCAAGCCGCGCAAGCAGCCGTCGCGAAACTTAAACAGGAACTGGCGGAACTGCGGGTGGCAAACCAGGCGCCGCAACCTTCGCCCCCTGCATTACCCACAGAAGACTCAGAGCAGCAGCCGGAAACTGCGGGACCACAACGCCTGGCGCTGGCCGCACCCACCAGCCGCCCTGCGCCGCGCTTCACCGTGGGTCAACCCGTTGCACGTCCCGATGTCGCCGTCGGCGACCGCTGGCGCTATCAGGTGACCGATTTATACACTGACCTCAAACACCTGGTCGATGTGGAAGTGCAATCGGTCACGGCCAGTCGCATTTACACACATAGCTCGGTCACCAATACCGAAATCGGAATCGCGAGCGGATCGGCTACAAAAAAAATCCAGGTCTGGGATCACGACTGGAACCTGTTGCGGGACGGTGTCACGGAAAATTCTGCGCCACAGCCCGGATTTCAATTTCCGCTGAACACAGGGAAAAGATGGGAAAGCACCAATAAGTTACTGCGCGACGAAGCCACTTGGAGGGAAGAGTATTCGGGGCACATCACCGGCTGGGAGAAAATAACCGTGCCCTCTGGAACTTTCGATGCTGTGCGCGTTGAACTGAAGGGATATGCCTTCTTCGACCATCCTTCCTATATGGCTAGCGCAAGCGGACCGACGACCGAGATCATCTATTACTCACCCGCCGCCGGTAGAGTCATCAAGCGCGAGATCGAAAAAGGCATGCATAGCGACTCTAAGGTGATCACTGACGCAGTACGTGAACGCTGGGAACTGGTGGAGTTTTCCAGATAATTCTGCGCAGACCTTTGCACCATACAGTGGATCGTTAACGACCTGCTTCCTGTATCCCTTTCTTCTGATTACTCACTGCGCGCGGCACGATCTCGGAAAAAAAATCGCAATGCCCATGGCCAACGACACCCTGCGCCGCCGTGGTCACCAGCACCATCTACAATGGACGGTGGATGCGAGGATGGCGCAACGCAACAGCACTCATGATTGTGCCTCGGCTTGTCGCCGCGCCACGCGCTGTGCCGTGAGCAATAATCCGAATGCAATCACCGCGGTGCCCGCTACTAGCAGAAAGTTGGTGGCATAGCTGCCTGTTGTGCTGTAGACCGCAGTAAACGCCGCCGGGCCGATCAACACACCACCGAACACAAAGAAAGTCGTGCCCGCCGCCACCATGCCCGCCATGCCGGGCGGACTGAGCCGTGCGGCCTCGGCGTGAAATACCCCGTTCCACCCCACCGCCGCTGCACCAATTATAAAAAATAGTATATAAATCAATGGCTTATACCATAGCGGATCAAACAGCACCAAAGCCAGTAGCGAACTGATCGTAATCACGCAAATAATCACCAGCACCGCCAGACTGCTGCCCATCCGATCCGCCAGCCAACCCCAGCTAATGCGTGACACCGAACCGCCGACCTGAATCAACGACAGCATGACACCGGCTTCCACCAGCCCGAACGTACCTTCAACGACGAGATAGATCACCGTAAAACTCAGCACACAACGCTGGATACCGGAGAAAATCATCGCCACCAGGGAAATCCAGCGCAGCGATAGATCGCGCCACACCAGCGGCACGCCGCCGAATGCCGCCTTGCGACGGTCATCCTGATTCCGCATGCGGCAATCGGAATCCCATAGCGCGCGGTAGCGCTGCACGACCAGCAGCAGCGCAACGATCAGCACACCCACCATCACCAGTGACCAGCGATACCCGGCATGCACTGCAATCGCCGGCGCAGTCAGACTGATGATGACGCCGCCCACCGGCACGCCGGTCTGCTTGATCGAGAACATGAGGTTGCGGCGGGCCGGCGGCGTGTAGGTGACCAGCATGTGGGCCGCGGCGGGATTAATCAGCCCCATGCCGACGCCGACAAACACCGAACCCAGCGCAATCGCAGTGACCGACGGAAACGCAAACAGCGCCATGCCCAGACCGCAGCACAGTATGGCCAGTTGCGTGGTGCGCGCCGCCCCGAAGCGCAATACCGCATTGCCGCCGAACATCGTCGCCAGTGTCGCCACGCCAAACGTCACACTCACCTGATAGCCGATCAGAATCGCGCTGACGCCGAGCAATTCAGCCAGTTTGGGCGCAATCGTCGGCAACAGGATGTTGGACATCGCCACCACCATCTGCGCCACGGTGGCTACGGCAACGACAACCCAGGGGCCGGGCAAGGCAACGGTGTGGTTCACCACAGGATTTTCAGTACGCGATGATGCATGGACAGGCAATCTCCGATTGTCTGTACTGCAGCACACCGGCGCAAGGCGTGCTTACACCATGCGGGCTTGGGTGACGCAAATGGAGCGCGCTGGAGAAAAATTGCCCATAATTACGGTTTTCACCGTGTGCTGTCCGGCCTCTTCCACGCACGGTTTCCCGCACCTCTTCCTGGAGAACAACAATGCGAGCAATGGTATTACGTGGTCATGGCGCTCTGGACAGTCTGGAATACGTGCAGGATTTTCCGGATCCGGTAGTGGCTGACGGCCATGTGGTGATCCGTGTCCGCGCCACTTCGTTCAACTACCACGATGTGTTCACCGTGCGCGGCATGCCCGGAATCAAAGTACCGTTCCCGATGATCATCGGGCTTGATCTCGCAGGAGAAATTCTCGAAATCGGCGCCGGCGTAACAGGATGGAAAAAAGGCGACCGTGTGCTGGTCAACCCGCTGAACAAGAAAAAAGGCCTCATGGGTGAAATGATGCACGGCGGTCTCGCTGAAAAATGCCTGGTGGCCGCCGACCAGTTGATCCGCATGCCCGACAGCGTCACTTTCGAGCAGGCGGCATCGCTGCCGGTGGCCTACGGCACCGCGCATCGCATGATCATCACCCACAACACCATCAAAAAAGGCGACAAGGTGCTGGTGCTGGGTGCCAGCGGTGGCGTCGGCACGGGCTGCGTGCTGCTCGCCAAGATGCTGGGCGCTGAAGTCATTGCCTGCGCCTCCAGTGCGGACAAGATCAAGCGCCTGCAGGATCTGGGCGCCGATCACGTCATCAATTACAAGGAAACCGATTTCTCCAAATGGGCCATCGAGAAATTCGGTAAACCGCAGCGCCGCACCCATGAAGGCGGCGTCGATGTAGTCATCAACTTTACCGGTGGCGACACCTGGGCGCCATCGCTGAAATGCGTCAAGCGCGGCGGCAAAATTCTCGTCTGCGGCGCCACCGCCGGCTACGATCCCAAGGAAGACCTGCGCTATGTGTGGAGCTTTGAGCTGAGCATCATCGGCTCCAACAGTTTTTACGACGACAACCTGCAGGCACTGATGGCACTTATCGAGCAAGGCAAAATAAAACCGGTCATCGACGAGGTGCTGCCGCTGGAGCGCGCCGCCGAGGGCTTAAAGCTGATTGAGAATCGAGAAGTGTTCGGCAAGGTCATTGTGACGCCCTGATTTGTTGCGCATGACCGCTCTTCCACCCGAACCCCGCGGCTACCCCGGCAACCTCGGCACGCCGTTTGCCGAACGCGCTACATCGCTGCGCACGGCGCTGGTCGACCTGCGCGCAGCCGGCGCGCCGCGCGAGTACGGTTTCCGCGACCTTGATGCAGCAGCCAATGCCGTCGCGCGTGGTCTGTTGCGTCGCGGCCTCAAGCCCGGCGACCGCATCGGCATCCTTGCCTTGAACCGCATGGAGTTTGTAGTGACGTTGCTCGGCGCAATGCGCGCCGGCGTGGTGCCGGTGCCGATCAACGTCAAGCTCGTCGCCGATACCGTGCGCTACATTGCTGCCGACGCCGGCCTGCGCCTCGCGTTTTGCGAAGCAGCGTATGCAGCGCTGCTGCCGCCGGATCTGCCCGTCGTCGATTTCGACAACAACTTCAACAGCTTCCTCGATCCCGGTCCGCACACACCGCTTGAACCCGTGCCCGATACCATCGCCATCCAGCCCTACACTTCAGGCTCCACCGGCAAGCCCAAGGGCGTACTGCTCACCCACTACGGCCAGAACTGGAGCCGGCTGATCCTTGTCCACACGCGCGGCACGACTGACAACGATGTGATACTCGTCGCCGCGCCGCTGTACCACAAGAACGCGCTGAACGCGATCAAGCAGGGTCTCACCGGCGGCGCGACGCTGCCGCTGCTGCCGCAATTCGACATCGAGCGCTACATCGATACGATCGGGCGCTATCGCTGCACCGTCATCTCCGGCGTGCCAACCATGATGGCTATGATGCTGACGCGCAAGGATCGCCTCTCGCAAATTGATACCGGCTCGGTGCGTACCATCATGATGGGCTCCGCGCCCTCCTCGCCCCAGCTCATCAAGGACCTGCAAGCGCATTTCCCGAAAGCCGAGGCACTCGTGGTCTACGGCGTGACCGAGGGCGGCCCGGTGCCGCTCGGGCCGCATCCGGAAGGCAAGCCTCGCCCGGTCGGGTCACTCGGCGCCCCCTACGAAGGCACGGAAGCCAAACTCATCGGCGGGCCAGGTCCGGACGAAGGCGAGCTCGTGCTGAAAAATCCCGGCAATCTGATCGGCTATCACAACCTGCCGCACGAAACCGCAAAGCGGCTGCGCGACGGCTGGTACTACACGGGTGATGTCTGCCGTCGAGACCGGGACGGTTTTTATTATTTCCTCGGCCGCACCGACGATATGTTTGTCTCCGGTGGC
>JAQBGW010000068.1:0-2509 GCA_032128415.1 Betaproteobacteria bacterium
CAGCAACGTACCGGCATCCTCGGCATGTTCAACATGTTTTCCGGTGGTGCGCTGGAGCGCATGTCCATTTTCGCGCTTGGCGTCATGCCCTACATTTCGGCCTCCATCATCATGCAGTTATTGACGGTGGCGGTGCCGACGCTGGAGCAGTTAAAGAAGGAAGGCGAGTCCGGACGTCGCAAGATTACCCAGTACACGCGCTACGGCACCGTGGTGCTGGCAAGCTTCCAGTCCATCGGTATCTCCATCGCGTTGTCCAGTCAAAGCGGCAGCGGTGGCGCGGCACTGGTGGTGAACCCGGGACCCTCGTTCGTGTTTACCGCGGCGGTTACCCTGGTCACCGGCACCATGTTCCTGATGTGGCTGGGTGAACAGATCACCGAGCGCGGCATCGGTAACGGTATCTCGATGTTGATCTTCGCCGGTATCGTCGCCGGCCTGCCGTCCGCGATCGGTGGCACCTTCGAACTGGTACGCACCGGTGAACTGAATTCGCTGGTCATACTCGCGTTGTTTGCGGGCGCGCTCGCAGTCACTTACTTCGTGGTCTTCATCGAGCGCGGGCAGCGGCGCATCACGGTCAACTACGCCAAGCGCCAGCAAGGGCGCAAGATGTACGCGGCGCAGAGCAGTCACCTGCCGCTGAAGCTGAACATGGCCGGCGTCATCCCGCCCATTTTTGCGTCCAGCATCATTCTGTTTCCGGCCACGCTGGGAAGCTGGTTTGGCCAGGCGGAAGGCATGCGCTGGTTGCAGGACCTGTCGGCGACACTGTCGCCTGGGCAACCGCTGTACGTGATGTTTTATGCCACCGCGATCATATTCTTCTGTTTCTTTTACACCGCGCTGGTGTTCAATTCGAAGGATACCGCGGAAAACCTGAAAAAATCGGGTGCGTTTATTCCGGGTATACGCCCGGGTAACCAGACCGCCAGTTACATCGACGGTGTCATGACGCGTCTCACCCTGGTGGGTGCGATGTACATAACCGCGGTGTGTTTGCTGCCGGAGTTTCTGATCCTGTTCTGGAACGTGCCCTTTTATTTCGGCGGCACGTCGCTGTTGATTATCGTGGTCGTGGTGATGGACTTCATGTCGCAAGTTCAGGCGCACCTGATGAGCCATCAGTACGATGGGTTGATGAAAAAATCGAATTTTAAGGGATATGGCGGCGCCGGCGTTGTGCGCTAGATTCCGGGACTAAGGTAAAACCATGAAAGTAAGAGCTTCCGTTAAAAAGCTGTGCAAGAACTGTAAGATAATCCGGCGTAACGGTGCGGTGCGCGTGATCTGTACGGATCCTCGCCACAAGCAGCGCCAGGGTTAGACCGGGTAGTTGAAACGATGAATGATTTATTGAATTTTGGGCGCGCGCCAGCTAGAATCTGCGCCCATTTTGGCCTCGCGGCCGAGGAGTAGGATTTTTTATGGCTCGTATTGCAGGTGTAAACATACCGGACCACAAGCATGCCGTGATCGCATTGCAGGCAATTTTCGGCATCGGCCCGAAGCGCTCGGCTCAAATTTGCGATGCGACTGGCATCAATCCCGCGACCAGGGTGCGGGAGCTGAACGAAGAGCAGCTTGAGCAGATTCGTACGCGTATCGACGGCTATACCACCGAGGGTGATCTGCGGCGTGAAATTTCCATGAATATCAAACGCTTGATGGATCTTGGCACCAATCGCGGCATCCGTCATCGGCGCGGTTTGCCGGTACGTGGCCAACGCACCAAAACCAATGCGCGCACCCGCAAGGGACCGCGTCGCCCGCTGAAGCGATAAGCCAGGAACAGGAAACGAAATGGTTGATAAAACTAGTACCAAGAAGAAAACGAAACGTGTCGTATCAGACGGCGTCGCGCATATACACGCGACCTTCAACAATACCATCGTGACCATCAGCGATCGCCAGGGTAATGCACTGAGCTGGGCGACCGCCGGTGGCTCGGGTTTTCGTGGCTCGCGCAAGTCCACCCCGTTCGCGGCGCAGGTCGCTGCCGAGCGCGCCGGTCAGGCTGCCCAGGAAATGGGGATGAAAAATCTCGAAGTCATGGTCAAGGGACCGGGCCCGGGACGCGATTCGGCAGTGCGCGCGCTGAACGCAATCGGCTTCAAAATTTCACGCATCGATGACGTCACTCCGATACCGCACAACGGTTGTCGGCCCCCGAAAAAACGTCGTGTGTAGACAGGAACTGTAATGGCAAAATACATTGGACCAAAATGCAAACTGATGCGTCGTGAAGGTGCAGACCTGGGTCTGAAATCCACACGTCGTGCAGTCGATACGAAGTGCAAGATCGATAACCCGCCGGGCATGCACGGCGCCGGAACGCGCAAACCGCGACAGTCCGACTATGGCCTGCAGTTGCGCGAGAAGCAGAAGCTGCGCCGCATCTACGGCGTACTCGAACGCCAGTTCCGCAACTATTACGCGGAAGCCTCGCGCATCAAGGGTTCCACCGGTGAAAACCTGCTGCAGTTACTGGAAGCGCGTCTCGATAACG
>JAQBGW010000069.1:0-8564 GCA_032128415.1 Betaproteobacteria bacterium
CGCGGCCTCGATGAAAATCGACAACTGGCTGCGGATCTTTTCCTGGCCTACATATTCATCCAGCGCCTTCGGCCGCAACGCGCGCTCGATCACCTCCTCCTGCGGGGAAGCTGGTGCGGCGGCAATCAGGCGGTCGGTTTCGATCATGAGTTAATTTGTATTTTCAGGATTTAGACAACAGCTTCAGCGCCTGGCGGATACCTTCAGTGACAGAGATCCCGGCAGGCAACTGTCCCACCGCCCAGTTCACTTCTTTGTCATTGTAGCCAAGCGCGCTGAGCGCGTTGGTCACATCGCTGCCGTTGACCGCACCCGCAGCAGGCTGCGTGCCCCCCTTGGGCAATCGGTCGCGTAGTTCGAGCAACAGGCGTTCGGCGGTTTTTTTGCCGATGCCGGGAATTTTAGTCAGGCGCACCCCGTCCTGCGCGCGCACTGCTTCGTGCAATTCCGCCACCGACATTCCGGACAGCAGCGACAGCGCAGTGCGGGCGCCAAAACCAGAAATTTTGATCAGCTGCCGGAACAGCGCGCGCTCGGCTTCAGTGGCGAAACCATAAAGCAGATGAGCGTCTTCGCGAACAATCAACTGGGTGTAGAGCGTCACCTCGGCGCCGGTCGCCGGCAACTGATACAAAGTGCTCATCGGCACGTCAATCTCATAGCCGATACCGTTCACATCCACCGTAATCTGCGGCGGCTGCTTGATCAATAAACGCCCTGATATGCGCCCGATCATGTCATCTTTTCCGCTGTCTGCGCAGCAAGCGCCCCTATGCGAGCAACCGCCCGATCCGCCATTGTACCAACAGACTCACCCGCGTACCGATCAGCGAGCGCGCGCGCGTTGCCGGCGTATGCAATATCCCCGAGCATGGAACCCAGCACGCCGGCGATATCGGGCTCCGCAGCATCGGGATGCACGACGCGGCCGGCACCAATACGCTCGACAGTCTTGCCGAGCAGGAAATTCTCGAGTTGCTTGGGCAGCGCCAGCACCGGTTTTCCGCCGGCAAGCATTCCCAGGGTGGTTCCGACATTGCCGTGACAAATACATAGATCGCATTCGGCTACGACGCGTGACATATCAAGAAGGCCAGGCGCAAAACTCAACCCGGCACCAGAGAACCGCGACTTGAGTGCGTCAGTCGGACCCAACACATAGACCAGAGCCCGCACCCGGCTCGCAGCCACCGCTTGCAATGCGCGCTCAGCGTGCCGGTAGTCGGCATGCAAATAAAAAAACACCCGCGGTCCGTCGCCGTCGGGCCACTGGGGTGCTGCAGTGCCCGTGGACAACGTATGCAGCCCCAGATAGTCACGGGGATCACGGGCACCGTGCGGATCAAGCTCCGGGACTCCTGATAAAAACCGCAACACGCCATCGAACAGCTCAAGCAGGGAGTGCAGGTGCCGTTGCGGCGGCACTACGGAGTTAATCACCGTCAGCACGCGCGTATCGCTATCGACCAGCCGTTCACGAGGTACCGTTATCCACGATCGCATATTGGGGCTGGGGTTCGCCGGCACTGGCGCATTGAATGCACTGCCGATGACGGCGCGCGGTAAATCCAGCAGCCTCGCCGCCAACAGGGCGGTAGGCGCATGGTCGGCGATGACCAAATCCGCACGTATGGTGCGCATCAGGCCCTGCCACGCAGTAACCATGCCCTGCAGCATCGCCGGTTCCAGATACCCGTAACGCATCAGGATTTCGGCGTAGTTCAGCGGCGGCTCCTGCAGTCCACCATAGGTGTTCAGGCACAACGGCGCCTGATGTACGGTGATCGGCAAATTGCCGACCGCCTTGACCGCGCCGGCGATTTCGCGTGCGGCGATGTGCAACTCATGGCCGCGCTCCAGCAGTTTCGGCGCAAGTCCGAGAAACGGGCCGAGATGGCCGAAGCCGGTGCCGAGTTCCCACGCCAGCAAGATGCGACTCATCGCAGTCGCCCGCCACGACGTCGGCGTCCCGCGCCAACACCGCCGTAACCCTGTCCGCCATGCGCATGGCAGATCGCGCAGGCCAGCGCATCAGCCGCATCGGGACTGGGGTCGCCGGGCAATTTCAACAGCCGCCGCACCATCGCCTGCACCTGTTCCTTGCGTGCTTTGCCGGCACCGACTACCGCCTGCTTGACCTGCAGCGCGGTGTATTCAGCCACCGGTAATGCACTGGCTACTGCTGCGCAGATTGCAGCACCACGGGCCTGACCCAGCAGCAGCGTGGATTGCGGATTGATGTTGACGAATACCTGCTCGATGGCGGCGCAGTGCGGGCGATAGGTGGCAATCACTTCCTGCAGCCCTTCGAGCAGCACTTTGAGGCGCTGCGGCAATGCGCCCTCGCCGCTGCGGATGCAGCCGCTGCCGACATAGACCAGTTGCTGGCCGCTCTGTTCGATGACGCCGAAACCGGTAACACGCAGTCCGGGGTCAATGCCGAGAATACGCAGCGTAGTGGCTGCGCTCAAGCGGGCTCGTCGAGGGCTGCGGTGGTGTACACCTCCTGCACGTCATCGACCGCTTCGAGAGCATCCAGGAGTTTGTGCATGCGCGCGGCATCATCGCCGGCGAGTGCGTTATCTGTCATCGGCTTCATGGTCACTTCCGCCAGTTCCGGCTTGAATCCGGCTTTCACCAGCGCTGCGCGCGCCGCGGAAAATTCAGCAGAGCCGGTAATGACCTCGATGCTGCCGTCGGCATTGGTCACGACATCCTCGGCACCGGCTTCGATAGCGGCATCCATCAGCTTGCCTTCGTCAGTGCCCGGAGCAAACACCATCTGCCCGCAATGCTTGAACAGGAAAGCCACCGAGCCGTCGGTACCGAGATTGCCGCCGTGCTTGGTAAAGGCGTGGCGAACGTCTGCGACGGTGCGGGTGCGGTTGTCGGTCATGCAGTCGACCATGACTGCGGCGCCGCCGATGCCGTAACCCTCGTAGCGGATTTCCTCGTAGTTCACGCCCTCCAGGTCGCCGGTGCCGCGCTTGATCGCGCGCTCGACATTGTCCTTGGGCATATTATTGTCGTAGGCCTTGTCCATCGCCAACCGTAGCCGTGCGTTGCTCGCGGGGTCACCCCCGCCCATGCGCGCGGAGACGGTGATCTCCCTGATCAGGCGCGTAAAAATCTTGCCGCGCTTGGCATCCTGCCGGCCCTTGCGGTGCTGGATATTTGCCCACTTGGAATGTCCGGCCATAAATCCCTGATTACCCGTTAAAATTGGTGAAATTTTAGCATAGCAATTTCAGGAATCCTTCATGGTCGCCCCGCTACTCGTCGCCAAATCTGCACAGGAATTATTTCTATTGCCCGGACTGGCCAATCGCCATGGCCTGATCGCCGGCGTCGCCGGCCCGCGCGGCGGACGCCGCTGCCAGTGCCGCCTTTGACCTCGCAGGACCGCCGTAACGTTCATATCGGCATCGCCTGTGTGCTGGTGAGCGCTGTCGCCTTCTCCGGTAAACCGGTGCTGGTCAAGGCTGCCTACCAGTTCGGCGTTGATACCACGACGCTGCTGGCGCTGCGTATGCTGTTTGCGGCGCCGCTGTTCTTAATCATGGCCTGGTGGGCCGGTCGCCCGACCACCGTAATCAGCGCACGGGAAATCCTTGGCATCACGGCTCTCGGCTTTGTCGGGTATTACCTCGGCAGCTTTCTGGATCTCGCAGGGCTGCAGTACATCTCGGCAGGATTCGGCCGGCTGATCCTCTATCTGTATCCGACGCTGGTGCTGCTGATGTCGGCGGTTTTCCTGAAAAAGCCGCTGCGGGCGATTCAACTCTTATCGCTTGCATTGTCATACGCCGGCATTGCGCTGGTATTCAGCGCCGAGGCGCGCTTGGGTGGTGAATTGGCACTGACCATGCTGGGTGCATTACTGGTCTTCGGCAGCGCCGTCGCTTACGCCACCTATCTGGTCGCCGGGAGTCGCCTGGTCCACCGGTTCGGTTCGATGCGTTTTTCGGCGTATGCCTCGCTGATTGCCACCGGGTTTGTCATGGCGCATTTCTTCGCGCTACGCCCGGCGCGCGCACTGCTGGTCGACAATGAGGTCTATGCGCTGGTGGCCATACTCGCGGTGTTCTCTACGGTGCTCCCGCTGTGGCTGATGGCCGAAGGGCTGAAACGCGTCGGTGCCAATCAGGCGTCACTGGTTGCTAGCGCAGGGCCGTTGGCAACGATGGGTTTTGCGTGGGCATTTCTGGGAGAAGCGATCACGCTGACCCAGTTGGGGGGCGCGGCACTGGTACTGGCCGGAGTAATGATCATCAGCTTGAAACCCCGGGCTGAGGAATAAACTGCGCCGATCAGAATAATTCGGTTAGCGCGTGACCGCGACGCTGGGTCCTTCGCAATGTTGCGCATATCGCCGCCATCATCAACGGTGTGTTGACGTAAATGACCCGGGCTGACGGCTGAGCGCACCGCACCGACATCATTGAGCGCGACCGCATTGAGCAATGCTGTCGGCGTCGCCGGCAGATGAAACAGTACAGTGAGGTATCGTAGGATGACTACACGTTAAAGCGGAAATGCATTACATCGCCGTCGTGGACGATGTAGTCCTTGCCTTCCAGTCGCATCTTGCCGGCCTCCTTGGCACCCTGCTCGCCCTTGCAGACGACGTAATCATCGTAAGCGATGACTTCAGCACGGATGAAACCTTTTTCAAAATCGGTGTGAATCGCTGCCGCTGCGCGCGGCGCAGTGTCGCCCCGGTGGATGGTCCATGCGCGCACCTCTTTCGGGCCAACGGTGAAATAAGTCTGTAGCCCGAGTAACGTGTAACCGGCGCTGATGACACGGTTCAGCCCAGGCTCCTGCATGCCCATGTCCGCCAGGAAAACCGCCTTGTCTTCATCACTCATGTCGCCGATTTCGGCCTCAATCGCGGCGCATACGGCCACCACCGGGGCTTTCTCGCGCGCCGCCAACGCCAGCACCGCGTCCAGGTGCGGATTGCCCTCGAAGCCGCCTTCACGCACATTCGCGACATACATGGTCGGCTTGGCGGTAATCAGGCACAGCGGCTTCAGTATTGCGCCCTCCTCCGCCGACAGATCCAGCGACGCCACCGGACGCGCTTCATTGAGCGCAGCCTGGCATTTTTCCAGCACTGCAACCAGGCGCGTGGCTTCCTTGTCGCTACCGGAGCGGGCCAGCTTGGCGGATTTTGCGAGATGGCGTTCGACGGCGGCGAGATCGGCGAGCGCCAGTTCGGTGTTGATGATTTCAATGTCGTCCAGGGGATCGATTTTGCCGGCGACGTGGATGACGTTTTCGTCGACGAAGCACCGTACCACATGCGCGATGGCGTCGGTTTCCCGGATATTGGCAAGGAACTGGTTGCCAAGCCCTTCGCCCTTGGATGCGCCTGCCACCAAGCCGGCGATGTCCACAAACTCGACCACTGCCGGCACTGTTTTTTCCGGTTTTTGTAAATCAGCCAGCTTGGCCAGTCGTGGGTCCGGCACCTCGACGATGCCGACATTGGGCTCAATGGTACAAAAGGGATAATTTTCCGCGGCGATGCCCGCTTTGGTCAGCGCGTTGAACAGTGTGGATTTGCCGACATTGGGCAGGCCGACGATGCCGCATTTCAATGACATGTTGGATGAACCGTAAAAAGTGAAATGTGAACCGTGAAACGGAAAACCGGCAGACAACGCCGCGTGCGGGATACGTGAGCGCTCATGTTTCGCTGTCCGCAGCTTTGGTATGCAAACGCAGCATCGCAGCCTGCATGTCATGCGCTGCAATCAGCGGCCATGCTTCTTGCGCACGGGACAGCGCCTCCTCAATCGCCCGTTGCTCTTCAGCACGTGGCGCGTGCAGTACGTAATCAACTACTTCCTGTTCGCTGGCCGCCAGTTCGCGTGGATGACCAATACCGATGCGCAACCGCCAGTAGTCCGGCGTGCCCAGACGCGCTGTGACATTGCGCACGCCGTTGCCCGAAGCACCGCCGCCGAATTTCATTTTGACGACCCCTGGTGCGAGATCAAGTTCATCATGCACAATCAGGATGTCGGCCGGGGCAATCTTGAAAAAATCCGCCAGCGCGCCGACCGCACGGCCCGACTCATTCATGTACGTCGCCGGCTTCAGCAGCCAGATGTCGCCCGTAGTACCGTCGCCCGTAGCACCAGCGCCACCTGATCCCGGAACTCTCGCCACCTCGCCGTGATACTTAGCCTCGTGCCGCCAGCTCACGCCGGCAGCGCGCGCCAGCGCATCGAGCCACCAGAATCCGGCGTTATGCCGGGTGGCTTGGTATTTTTTGCCCGGGTTGCCCAGGCCGGCGACGAGTTTCATAGTGATTGCGTTATACCGGGGTCCGTCAAGGAGCACCGAAACCTGTGCCCCTGAAATTATGTAACCTATTAATTATATTGATATTTTAAAAAGAAACGCCCGCCACGAACATCGATCGGCGGGCGTAACCGGATGCCGCCGGCCAGAAGCGGCCGGCGCACCCTTTACTTTTTCTCTGCAGGTTTCTTCTCGGCAGGTTTCTTGTCGCCCGCTTCTTTCTTGTCACCCCCTGCAGGCGCAGCAGCACCACCGGCAGCAGCAGCAGCGGCAGCAGCGACTGCTTCCGGAGTCTGACCGGTAATTTCCGTGACCGGCGCGGCGACCACTTCTTCGACCACAATTTCTTTCGGCACCTGCACGGTCACCAGCGACGGATTGTCTGCCTTGACCCTGGAGATCGGCTCCACGCCCTTCGGCATCGGCACCTCGGACAGATGGATGGAATATCCCAGTTCGAGGTCTTTCAAATCGACTTCGATAAATTCGGGCAGGTCGTCCGGCAGGCACTGGATTTCCAGTTCGTTGACGATATGCTGCACCACTCCCTTGCCCACCTTTACACCCGGCGCGATATCCGCATTCATGAAGTGCAGCGGCACAGCCATGTGGACTTTCCGCGTTGGATCAATGCGCAGGAAGTCAACATGCTGCACCTGTTCTTTCCACGGATGCATCTGGAAATCGCGCAACAGTACGCGATCCTTCTGGCCATCCACGGTAAAATCCAGAATCGACGCATGGAATGCCTCGATCTTCAGATGGCGCAGCAGCGCCTTGTGATCAAACTCCACAGACTGCGCGTCTTTACCGGCGCCATAAATCACGCCGGGGACGCGCCCGGTCGCACGCAGGCGGCGGCTCGCACCTTTGCCTTCGTTCGTGCGCGGAAACGCGATTACTTCGATTTTCATTTCACTCTCCAGTAATTGCGGAAATCCGCGACCAGATTCCCGCGTTAAACGGAAACCGGAACATCCGGTTTCCACAAAAACTCAGTCCTGCCGTTGCGCCGGCGTCCTTCCGGCGCGAATCCTGCTTTTGCCGTGCCGAAGCCCCACCGGCACAAAGTCTTACTCCACGAACAGCGAACTCACCGAATCATCGGCACTGATGCGACGCATGGTCTCTGCCATCAGCCCGGACACCGTCAGCACGCGGATTTTCGCGCACTGGCGCGCCGCATCGTTCAACGGAATCGTATCGGTCACGACAATTTCATCGAGCGCCGATCCGGCAATGCGCTCCGCCGCCGATCCGGACAGCACGGCGTGAGTGCAGTAAGCTATCACCCGCTCCGCACCTTGTTTCTTCAGCGCACCGGCGGCTTCGCACAGCGTGTTTGCGGTATCGACCATGTCGTCAACAATCACGCAGGTGCGGCCCTCTACTTCACCAATGATGTTCATCACCGTGGCCACATTGGGTCGCGGCCGGCGCTTGTCGATGATCGCCAGGTCGGCTTCCAGCCGTTTCGCCATCGCCCGCGCCCGCACCACCCCTCCCACATCCGGCGACACCACCACCAGTTGCTTGAAATCGTGTTTCCAGACATCCCCGAGCATGATCGGCCCGGAATAAATATTGTCCACCGGGATATCGAAAAATCCCTGGATTTGTTCCGAGTGCAGATCCATTGTCAGCACCCGATCCACACCCACGCTGCTCATCATGTTCGCCACGACCTTGGCGGTAATCGGCACCCGCGCCGAGTTCGGCCGCCGATCCTGCCGCGCGTAACCCATATACGGAATCGCCGCCGTCACCCGTCCGGCAGAAGCCCGTTTCAGCGCATCCACCATCACCAGCAATTCCATCAGCGTGTCATTGGTCGGCGCGCAAATCGACTGCAGGACGAACACATCCTTGCCACGGACGTTCTCGAGGATTTCAACCATCACCTCGCCGTCACTGAAACGCCCAACCTTGGCGCGGCCAATGTGTATATCGAGATGGCTGACCACCGCCTCCGCTAACCGTGGATTGGCATTGCCGGTAAACACCATCAACCTGTCTAGAGCCACCACACACCCCCTGAGCCATACAACACGGTAACCAAGTGGCTGGGGAGGAAGGATTCGAACCTTCGCATGCTGGAATCAAAATCCAGTGCCTTAACCAACTTGGCGACTCCCCAACCGATGCTTTGCCCTGCAACCAGCCGCCGCCGTAGCGTCAACCGCCCTTCAAATCTTCCAGCCCGCTATTCCACCAGTCCGTGCAGCGGATGCGCATCCAGTCCGCGTGCC
>JAQBGW010000070.1:0-18186 GCA_032128415.1 Betaproteobacteria bacterium
CTCATTGCACAGGTCTTGCTCGGCATTGCCAATGTGCTGGCCGGCTTGCCGCTGCTGGTAGCGGCGGCGCATAACACCGGTGCAGCAATATTATTGCTGACGCTGGTGATGATAAACTTCGCGCTTCGTCCGCCGGCTTACTCCTGACCCCTGATTCCTGATGTCTTCCACTCTGGTCCGCACCCCATTGTCCGCTCGCATTCAGCAGTTCTACGCGCTGACCAAGCCGCGCGTGGTTTCGCTGATCGTCTTCACGGCCGTCATCGGCATGTTTCTCGCGACGCCGGGCATGGTACCGGTCGGCATTCTGTTTGCGGCGACACTGGGCATTGCGCTGGTCGCCGGCGCGGCGGCGGCGGTGAATTGTCTGGTCGAACAGAAAATCGATGCATTGATGACGCGCACGCAGTCACGGCCGCTGCCGCGCGGCCAGATCACGCCGCTGGAGACTCTGGTGTTTGCCGGGGCGGTCGGTGGCAGCGGGCTCGCGCTGCTCTACCAAGGGGTCAATGCACTGACCATGTGGCTGACGCTGGCGACGTTCGTCGGTTATGCCGTGATCTATACGGTCATCCTCAAGCCGATGACGCCGCAGAACATTGTCATTGGTGGCGCGTCGGGCGCGATGCCTCCGGTGCTGGGTTGGGCAGCGGTCACCGGGGATGTCACGCCGCAGGCACTGACGTTGTTCCTGATTATTTTTGCCTGGACGCCACCACATTTCTGGGCGCTGGCGCTGTATCGCAAGCACGAATACGCCAAGGCCGGCGTACCCATGCTGCCGGTGACGCACGGCGACAAATTCACCCGGCTGCACGTCTTGCTGTACACGATCATTCTGCTCGCCTGTTCGGTGCTGCCGTTCGTTGCCCGGCTGAGCGGTCTGCCCTACCTTGCGGCGGCACTCGCGCTAGGGATGGTGTTCATGTATTACGCGGTGAAAATCTATACCGACTACAGCGATGATCTGGCGCGGCGCACTTTCCGATTTTCCATTCTGTATCTCACGCTGATTTTTGCCGCATTGCTCGCAGATCATTATCTGCAACTGCTGTTCTGAAAAAATCATGCGATTGATGAGGTACGTTGTGGCGGCACTGCTGGGCGTCGCACTGGCCCTGATGGCGGGTTGCTCAGGTGAGTCCACCGCGCCCCGCTTCAAGCTGACCGATGTCACCGGCGCCTCGTTCGGCAAATCACTGAGTCTGACCGACCATAATGGCCAGCGTCGCACGCTGGCGGATTTTCAGGGAAAGGTAGTCACGGTATTTTTCGGTTTCACGCACTGTCCCGACGTTTGCCCGACGACACTGGTCGAGATGGCTGCAGTCATGAAGGAACTGGGCGGTGACGCCAGTCGGGTGCAGGTGTTGTTCGTGACTGTGGATCCCGAGCGCGATACGGTAGACGTGCTGAAACGTTATGTGCCCGTTTTCCATCCGACGTTTCTCGGCATGACCGGCAGTACCGGAGATGTTGCCGCGACCGCCAAGGAATTCAAGATTTTCTTTCAGAAACAGAATTTGCCCGGCGGCACCTACACCATGGATCATTCCGCCGGCACTTATATTCTGGATGGTCAGGGACGGCTGCGGTTGTTCGCGGCGTACGGCGCCGGCGCAGCGGCGTTGCTGCACGACATACGCCTGCTGCTGAAATAGGTTCTGGGAAATTGTGACAAAAAAAGCCCCGGGGTCAGCCGGGGCTTTTTTATTGCAGTGTCTGCTCAGGCCGTGGCAGCAATCAGTGATTTCATCTTGCCCAGTGCCTTGGCTTCGATCTGTCGGATGCGTTCTGCCGATACGCCGAATTCTCCGGCCAGATCATGCAGCGTTGCAGATTTTTTTTCATTGAGCCAGCGTGCTTCGACTATACGGCGGCTGCGCGCATCCAGGCTTGCCAGCGCCTGTTCCAGCCCTGCGCCGCGCAGACGTGCGTTCTGCTCGGCTTCGAACACGGCCGCGGGTTCAGCGTTGTCTGCCGCCAGATAGGCAATCGGGGAGAACTGTTCGCGCTCGTCGTCGCCGGCGGGTTCAAGCGCCATATCTTTACCACCGAGGCGCGTTTCCATTTCGACGACTTCCTCGGGTTTGACGCCGAGTGTGCGGGCGATGGATTGCACCTCAGCGGCGCCCAGCGTATCCAATCCCGGCTTCATGCTGCGCAGATTGAAAAACAGTTTGCGCTGCGCCTTGGTGGTGGCCACTTTCACCAGCCGCCAGTTGCGCAGTACGAATTCGTGGATTTCGGCGCGGATCCAGTGCATGGCGAACGACACCAGGCGTACGCCGCGTTCCGGATCAAAACGCCTGACCGCTTTCATCAGGCCGATATTGCCTTCCTGGATCAAATCGGCCTGCGGCAAACCATAGCCGACATAGCCGCGGGCAATCGACACCACGAGCCGCAAATGCGACAGCACCAGTTGGCGGGCCGCGTCAACGTCGTCGGTATCGCGCAGACGGCGCGCATAGTTGGTCTCCTGCTCCTGAGTGAGCAGCGGGAACCGGTTCACCGCCTGGATATAGCTGTCCAGGCTCCCGGTGGCCGATGGTACGGGAAAGGCAAAGGCAGTCATGGTCGTATCCTTCATGGGAACAAGTTTAGCACTCCAAGCATGAGAGTGCCAAACGGGGTGTAGAGTTCCCCTGGCGTAAGTGTAAAAAAATAAATTAAAACAATAGATTAGAGAGGATCGTAGGCAATCAGATGCCGGCGCACTGAAAGCCAGGCGCCGAACCAGCCCAACCACGCCGCAAACAGCAGGGTATAGGCGCTGTCTGTGGCGCCGAGATGGGTCAGCGCCAGCGGTATGCCATAGAGCTCCGCCAGTGCAGCCAACTGGCGATTGAAAATCTGCAACGCGCCCCAGACCATCACCCAGGCCGCGAGTCCGCCGGTGCCGCCGATCAGGGTGCCCAAATACAAAAACGGGCGGCGGATATAGGCGTCGGTGGCACCGATCAGTTTGGTGACCTCGATCTCATCGCGTTGTGTGAGGATTTGCAGGCGAATGGTGTTGAAGGTAATCGCGATTAGCGCAAACGCCAGCGCCGCAGCCAGCATCAGCACCGCATAGCGGCCGATGGCGAGGAGATTATCGAGGCGCCGTGCCCAGTCGGAATCAACATGCACTTCCGCCACCTTGGGCCACGTCTTGAATTCGCCGCGCAGCGCTTCCAGTGCAGATGCATTACCTGCCGCAGGGATCACCACGAAGCCATCCGGCAGCGGGTTGAGGGCCAGCCCCGCGAGCAAATCAGCCAGTCCGGCGCGGCTACGCAGCGTTTCCAGGGCCTGCGCGCGCGGCACATAGCGAAACGAAGCCACACCGGCATGCGCTTTTATACGGTCTTCAATGTTGCGCACGTCGGTGGCTGCAGCTTCGGCGGCAAGGAACAGACTGACCTGGGGTTCAGGCGCGTATTGCTGTGCCAGCCCTTGCAGATTGGTGAGCAGCACATAGAAGCCTGTCGGCAGCGCCAGCGCGGTGCCGATGACGGCGATGTTGAACAAGGTCGTCAGCGGTGCGCCGGCGAGCCGGTTGAGCGTGCCGGTAAAGGCCATGCGGTGCGCAGTGAACCAGCCCATCATGACGCCAATCTCCCTGCACGCACTTCGATAATGTGCGGGTTGAGCCGTGCGGCCAACTGCAAGTCATGTGTCGCCAGTACGATCGTCACACCCACCTGATTGAAGGCGCGCAGCAGATCACCGATGGCCGCTGCGTAGTCGGCATCAAGGTTGCCGGTCGGTTCGTCAGCCAGCAGGATCGCCGGGCGATGCACAATCGCGCGGGCGATGCACAGGCGCTGCTGCTCGCCGCCGGACAAAGTTATCGGCTGTGCTTTTTCCTTTTGCAGCAAGCCGACTTTATCCAGCGCCGCACGTGCCCGCCGTGCCGCTTCGCGCCGGTCAAAACCGATGATGTCCAGCGGCAGCATCACGTTGTCGAAAACACTGCGGTCGAACAGCAGCTTGTGATCCTGGAAGACGAGTCCGAAATTCCGTCGCAGAAACGGTATTCCGCGCGGCCGCAGCGTGCCGATATTCTGGCCATTGACCAGAACGGTGCCCGAGGTGGGGCGTTCGATGGCGGCTATCAGCTTGAGCAGGGTGCTTTTGCCGGCGCCTGAATGTCCGGTGATGAAAACCATTTCACCGGCAGCGATGTTCAGGGAAACACCGGTCAGCGCATCGTGCCCGCCGGGATAACGTTTGCTGACGCCGCTGAGCGTGATATGGGTCACGCGTCGAGCAGCGCTGCGACAAAATCTTCAGCGACAAACGGTCGCAGGTCGTCGATGTTTTCGCCGATCCCGATGAAGCGCACGGGTATCGGCGAGCGTCCGGCGCGGCTGTGCGCGATTGCAGCAATCACGCCGCCCTTGGCGGTACCATCGAGTTTGGTCAGCGCGAGTCCGGTGACGCCAATCGCCGCGTCGAACGCGGCCACTTGGGCCAGCGCGTTTTGTCCGGTATTGGCGTCGAGTACCAGCAGCACCTCGTGCGGCGCACCCGGCATAGCCTTGTCGATGACCCGCTTGACCTTACGGATTTCGTCCATCAGATGCAGTTGCGTCGGCAGTCGCCCGGCAGTGTCAGCCAGTACGATGTCTATGCTGCGCGCTTTGGCGGCGTTTATGGCATCAAAAATCACTGCGGCGGCATCGCCGGAGGTCTGCGTGATGACCGTGACATTGTTGCGTTCACCCCAGACCGCCAATTGCTCGCGTGCCGCAGCACGAAACGTATCTCCCGCCGCCAGCAGCACGGATTTTCCCTGTTGCTGAAAATGGTGGGCCAGTTTACCGATGGAGGTGGTTTTCCCGGCGCCATTCACGCCTGCCAGCATGATGACAAAGGGACGGTGTGCATCCACGACCAGCGGCCGCGCAACCACCCGCAACAGTGTCAGCATTTCATCATGCAGAACGGTGCGCAATTGCGCAGCTTCGGTGCAGCTGTCGCGCCGAGCTCGGACACGCAGCGCTTCCAGCAGGTGAGTTGTTGCGGCAACGCCGACATCAGCGGTCAGCAGCACCGTTTCCAGTTCCTCGTAAAAGGCGGCATCGAGCCTGCGCCCGGCGCCGAACAGGCTGCCCAGGCGCGCGCCTAGTTGTGCCCGGCTCTTGCTCAGCCCCTGCTGCAGTCGGGCCAGCCAGCCGGTGGCGGGCGCGGCGGTGTCTATATTCTTTTTGAAACCAAACATGATAGGCGCGGTCTGAGTGGCGCGACGCTGGATTTGAGTCGCACGCTGAATAGTCGGTGGAATTGGTTACAATTCTAACAGGGCGTCAGATAATGCAGCGTCGGACGCAGGAGTGTGAACTCTCAGGACACGAGCCTCCGGCAGCGTTGCAGTTAATTCGGCAGTTTTTCATTGATGGTCTTTTCCCCATTATTTTTTTCCACAAAAGAGATTTCATGAACCCTGCAATCAAGCGGCTGGTAATCCTGTGCTGTGGGACGATTCTGCTGACGGGTAGTGCGGCATATGCAGCGGGTGTGGCAGACACAGCGGCAGTGGAGCGCGAACTCGAAAACGGGCTGAAGGTGGTGGTAAAACCCGACCACCGCGCACCGGTGGCGGTCATCATGGTCTGGTACCGGATCGGCAGCGTCGATGAGCAGAACGGCACCACCGGTGTGGCCCATGTGCTCGAACACATGATGTTTAAAGGGACCAAAACGATTCCGCAGGGTGAGTTTTCGCGGATGATTTCTGCGGCCGGTGGACGCGACAATGCATTCACCAGCCAGGATTACACGGGATATTTCCAGACTCTGCACAAGTCCGCGTTGCCGCTGTCGTTCAAACTGGAGGCCGATCGGATGACGAATCTTGTGCTGGCGCCGGAAGAGTTTGACAAGGAAATCAAGGTGGTGATGGAGGAGCGGCGCTGGCGCACGGATGACCGGCCTCATTCTGTGGTTTACGAGCGGCTGATGGCCAATGCGCTGGCGGCGCATCCCTATCGCAATCCGATCATTGGCTGGATGAGCGATCTGGAAAATCTAAGCATTGAGGACGCCCGCGCGTTTTATGATCGATGGTACGGCCCGAACAACGCCACCGTGGTGGTTGTGGGTGATGTCGAACCGTCAGCGGTGTTTGCGCTGGCTGAACAGCACTTCGGCGCCATTCCGCGCAAGGCGCTGCCGACGCGCAAGCCCCAGAGCGAGCCGCCGCAACTGGGTTTGAAGCGCTTGACCGTCAAGGCGCCGGCGGAATTGCCTTATGTGCTGATGGCGTACCGTGTGCCGCGCATGGAGAAGCCGAAGGAGGACTGGGAGCCTTATGCGTTCGACATGCTGGAGAGCATATTGAGCGGCAACGGTGCGGCGCGGCTGCCGCAGTCGTTGGTGAAAACGGAGCGACTGGCATCGTCTGCAAGCGCGAGTTATGACGGCGTCGGGCGCGGACCGGGATTTTTTTATCTGAGCGGCTCCCCGGTGTCCGGGCGTAGCGGGCAGGAGCTGGAAGCGGGATTGCGGCGCGAAGTGCAGCGCATTGTGAACGATGGTGTCACCGAGGCAGAGCTTGATCGCGTGAAAGCGCAGGCAGTCGCTTCTAAAGTATATCAACGTGACTCGATGTTTTTCCAGGCGCAGCAGATTGGCTGGGTGGAAAGCATAGGCTTCAGCCATCGTGATTTGGATGTGTTTATCGAGAAACTGCAGCAGGTCACCGCGGATCAGGTGCGCGAGGTGGCGAAAAAATATCTTGTGGACGACCGGTTGACCATAGCCTATCTCGACCCGCAGCCGCTGGGCAGCGTGCCGGCGCGGACTGCGCCGCCGGCGGGGGCGCGTCATGCAAATTAAATCACTTCTGCACACCTTTGCCCGGGCTACTGCTGTGGCATTATTGTTTGCTGCGCAGCAAGCGGCAGCCATACTGCCGATTGAGCACTGGCAGGCGGCGTCTGGCGCCAAGGTGCTGTTTGTGGCAAACCGCGATTTGCCGATGCTCGACATCTCGGTTGATTTCCCCGCGGGCTCCGGCTACGACACCGCCGAGAAGTCCGGTGTGGCGGCGATGACCAACGGCCTGCTGCGCCTCGGCGCCGACGGCCTGAGCGAAGACGAGATTGCGCGGCGCTTTGCCGATATAGGTGCCGCATTGGATGGGCGCTTCGACAGAGATCGCTCCGGATTATCATTGCGCACGCTATCCGACCCCAAGCTGCGCTCCCGGGCGCTGGATGTATTCACGCGCATTCTGCGCGCCCCGGAATTTCCGGAGACAGTACTGGAGCGCGAAAAAATCCGTCGGATCGGCGCGCTGAAAGAAGCTGACCTGAAACCGGATACTCAAGCTGAACGGAGTTTTTACCGGATGCTCTATGGCACCCATCCTTACGCCCTGCGCTTGGTGGGGAATGTCGACTCCGTCGATCGTATGGAACGCGATGATCTGGAGACGTTTTATCGCAATCATTACGTGGCCGATCGCGCCGTTGTCGCGATCATGGGTGATGTATCACGCGCGGATGCCGAAGCCATCGCTGAACAGGTGACCCGCGGCTTGCCGCGCTCTGGCCGATCGGTACCCGAAATTCGCCCGGTGGCTTCTCTGAAAAGCGGCGTGACGCGCATGATTGCGCACCCTGCAGCGCAGAGCCATATCCTGATGGGCGCACCGGGAATAAGCCGTGACGATCCGGACTACTTCGCGCTGTTAGTCGGCAATCACATACTGGGTGGCGGCGGTTTTGGGTCGCGCATCAACGACGAGGTGCGGCAGAAGCGTGGTTTGGCGTATTCCGCTTACAGCCATTTCAGACCGCTGCGCGCGCGTGGTGCATTTGTGATCGGTATGCAGACGCGCCGCGACCAGGCAACGGAAGCGCTGGCTGTCGTGCGCAAAACGCTCGCAGATTTCATCGCGGTGGGACCGACCGAGAAGGAGCTGCGTGCGGCAAAGCAAAACTTCATCGGCGGCTTCCCCATGCGCATCGACAGCAACCGCAAGATCCTCCGGTATCTGGGCGCCATCGGGTTTTACGGGATGCCGCTGAGTTACCTGGAGGATTTTGTCGGCAACGTGGAGCGCGTCACCGTTGCTGACATCAAGGCCGCGTTTGCCCGGCACGTTGATCCGGCGAAGCTGGTCACAGTCGTCACCGGTGCCGACAAGGATCAAACCATTACCGCACCCTGAACCAGAGATGAATTCGTGAAGTACTGCTCGTGAAGCCAGGTGAAGTACGCATCATCGGCGGAGCATGGCGCAGCCGCCGTATCCGCTTTCCTGATCGTCCAGGTCTGCGGCCGACCCCCGATCGTGTGCGCGAGACCTTGTTTAACTGGCTGGGACAGGACCTCACGGGCAGACAATGTCTGGATCTGTTTGCGGGTAGCGGTGCTCTGGGTTTCGAGGCGGCATCGCGCGGGGCAAAGCGTGTACTCATGGTCGAGCAGGATGCGGCGGCGCTGCAGGCTTTACGCGTCAATAGTGAGGCTCTGCAGGCGACAGCAGTGGAAGTAATGTGTGCCAATGCGCTAGAATTCCTGAAAAATCATCATGGTCAGTACGACTTGGTGTTCCTCGATCCGCCGTTTGCCGACGGATACTGGCCGCAGTTGCTGGCGGAATTGCCCGCGATTCTGGCGCACGGCGGCTTGGTGTATTGCGAACGTGCGCAGGCGCTGGATGTGTTGCAAGGCTGGGAAATCATTAAAAGCGGACGTGCCGGGCAAGTCAGTCATCAACTGTTGAAACGGACCGAACATGAATAAAAAGGCGGTGTACCCTGGCACATTTGATCCGATGACGCTGGGCCATGAGGACTTGGTGCGCCGCGCGGCCAAGTTGTTCGACCACGTGATACTCGCAGTGGCTGATAGTCGCGCCAAGCGACCGCTGTTCACGCTTGCTGAACGCATCGACATGGCGCGCACGGCATTGAGTGATGTGAAAAACGTCAAGGTAGAGGGTTTCTCCGGTTTGTTGATGCGCTTCGTTGAGGATCATGGTGCGCAGGTGGTGATGCGTGGCGTGCGTGCGGTTTCGGATTTCGATTACGAATTCCAGCTCGCCGGCATGAACCGCAAGATGTATCCGGAGATTGAAACCGTATTCATGACCCCTGGTGAGGAGTACATGTTCGTGTCGGCAACGCTGGTACGCGAGATTTCGGTGTTGGGCGGCGACGTATCCAAGTTTGTGTCGCTGGGTGTGGCCAAGCGGCTGAAGGAGAAGATCAAGGAACTCGGAGGTAAATGATGCGAGGCACATCATGGCGCTGATCATCACCGACGAGTGCATCAATTGCGACGTCTGCGAGCCGGAGTGTCCGAACGCGGCGATAGCTGCGGGTGAGGAAATTTACGTTATTGATCCGGCTAAATGTACCGAATGCGTCGGTCACTTCGATGAGCCGCAATGCCGTAAAGTGTGTCCCGTCGATTGCATACCGCTCGACCCGCAGCATGCGGAAACGCAAGAGCAGTTACAGCAGAAATATCTCCTGCTGACTACGCAAAAAGCGGCCTAGCGCCGCTGACAGGCCGGGCAATAGCAAGTCGCACGCTGGGCCTGGCGTAATTCCCGGATGATCGCTCCGCAGTTCCGGCACGGCTCGCTGGCGCGGCCATACACCAGAAACTGGTTCTGAAAATAACCGGCGCGACCGTCGCTGCCGACATAGTCGCGCAGCGTGCTGCCGCCGGCATTGATTGCCAGCTCCAGTGTTTGCTTGATGGCCGTGGCGAGCGCAGTACAGCGCGCGCGGCTGACACGCTGCGCCGGCGTGCGCGGATCAATTCCGGCGCGGAACAGGGCTTCATTGGCGTAGATATTGCCGACGCCGGCGACCACATGGCTGTCCATCAATATTAGTTTGATCGCAGCGCTGCGGTTACGCGCAGCACGATGCAGCACCGCGCCGTCAAAGGCCGCGGTCAGTGGTTCCGGACCGATCGCGGCGAGCAGTGGATGGGCGAGTGGATCGCCCGACTGCCATAACACCAGACCAAAACGACGCGGGTCGCGCAGACGCACGATGTGGCCGTTGTCGAACTCAAGATCGACGTGATCGTGTTTTTCCGGTGGCGTTGCGCGATCGACCAGCCACAGCCGGCCCGACATGCCCAGATGCACGATCAGCGTACCCGCATGATGATCAACCCGCGCGCAATCAAACAGCAGATATTTTCCGCGGCGCGACAACGCGATAACACGCATGCCGGCGAGGCGGCGCTCGAGGCCGCGCGGGACGGGCTGTCGCAGACCGCGATGTCGTACCACGGCGCGATGGATCAGTTGTCCTACGATCGCCGGTGCCAGGCCGCGGCGGGTGGTTTCAACTTCGGGCAGTTCAGGCACGGAGAATTATTGCAACCATTTGTTTTTATTTATTATTTTTCTGTTGCCGATGGCGCCGCCGGATTTGCCAGCAGAGCCTGCCCCGCCGCGGCCAGAAACACATATTGCAGACCGAGGTCGCGCCGCAACAGCATCAGCTGCGGTTCGCGCTGCAAAATGCCGATGTCCAGTGTGGCGCCGTCAGCGAGGGTCATGCGAATGTCCGCCAGCGACTTGCCGCCGTCATGGGGCATCACCCGCACCGCCGATGCCTGACGCCAACGATCGATAAAACGTTGCAGATCGTCCTGACTGGCATCAGCATGCGCCGGTATCAGCGTCCATTTGCCGTTGGCCTGCGTGAGGCTGAACTGCGGCAGAGCGATGGCCGTCGGGCGCTCGGTTTCACTGAGCACCGCGCGACGGATCAGCGCTGACACATCGGCAGGCAGGCCTGCGCCGTGACGCAATTCAACGGCATACACGGTGTCGCCACGCCGCACATACTGTTCGCTCGTTACTGCGTTTATGCCGCCGTAGGCGTACTCCGCAGCATCAATGCGCAGGCGTGCGACGGGCGGGTCCAGATCGAACCGGGCTAGCTCATTCACAGGAAACTGCGCCGTCGGCCGCGCATCGAGTATGGTCAGCATGCGTAGCACCTGGAATTCGTCGGCGCGTGCACGCCAAGGCGCGGTGATCTGCCATTGCGTGCCGGTTTTTTCCAGAACAATGTCCGGTTTGCCGGAGCGAATCAGTGTGATGCTCCGCGCCGTGGCCGGCCTCAGGGCGGACAATGTTTGCTGCGCGACTTCTTCGCGTGACGGTGTGCGCCAAGCCAGCCACGCCAGTACCACGACGGCGGCAAGCAGTGCGACGTTCAGCAGCCAGCCGCGTTTCATCGAACGGTGGGGTCAGCCGGCATTACGTCGTCGCCACCATACGGCAATGCCGGTGCCGGCAAATACCAACGGCAGCAGCATCAGCACAAAGAACGCGATCAGGTAAAGATGCGTGGCTTCGATCTCGATACGGGTGTCGGCTGCAGGCCGCGGATCGATGGCGATCAGTGCGTCATCGTTGGACAACCAGTTGATCATACTGACGCCGAGCGCGAGATTGCCGCCATTGCCGAGAAAACTGTTCGATAGAAAATGGCCGGTACCGACGACGATCACCCGTTGTTCGCGATCTCCTACGACGCGCTCAAATGCGCTGGCCACGTTCACCGGGCCGGGTAAATCGCGTGATTTGTCGAAGGTCGGCTTCGCATCGAGTTTGCCGACTTCTATCCAGCCGCGTGGAGCGACATCGATCAACGGTGTTACCCGCCAGCCCGCATTGTCGTCCGCTGCGATCTGGCGGGCGTGAGGGAATAGCGTATTGAACTGTAGAGTGCCAACTACGGCGTGCCGCGCGTAATTGGCGCCCACGGCGAACACCGGAGGGCCGCTGCGCGGCGGCAGCGCGGGATCGACAATTGTGCCGGGGGTCAGCACCAGATTGAGTTTTTCAGCGAGTGGTTGCAGTCCACGCAGCGGTTCGGTATCGATCAGCCACAGCAGATTGCCGCCGCGATCGATGTAGCGCAGCACCTTCTCGGCTTCAGCCGGCTGCAGTTCGGTCTGGGGATGCGTAACGATCAACAGCGCCGCATTGGACGGTACGTCCTGCGCGATTCCCGGATTCATGCTGCTGACAGCGTAGCCTTTGTCGCGCAACTGCTGGCCGAAGCGTCCGAGGTCGTGGTTGGCGAGCCCGTCGAATTTGCGCTGGCCGTGGCCATCCAGCCACAACACCAGATTGTTGGCGCCGCGCATCAGACGCACCAGCGCATTGGCGAAAGTCTGTTCGGTGAAGTCGCCGAGCGCAATCTGTTCGGAGCGGCGCTGGTAGGTGATGACCAGCGCATTGGGGGAACGCAAACCCGCAGTTGCCGCCAGCTTGGGTTGTTCGCGGGGATCGATCAGTTGCAGTTGCAGATCGGGCTTGGCGCGACGGTAAGTGCGTATGCGCTCCTCAATCATTTTGTGTACGTTGGTGCCGCCGGGATCCTGACGTATGGCGTAGGCGGTGATGCTGACCGGGCCCTTCATTTGTTTTAGCGCCGTCAGTGTGGCCTGCGACAGGGTGTTACGCGCGCTGCGGGTGACATCCTGCTCGACGCGGTATTCGTGGGCGAAGTAGGCAAGCAGGGCGATGATAATGACCAGCAGGACGACGAACATGCCGCTTTGGGTGATGAGTTGCCAACGCAGTCGGCGCGACATTTGCATGGGCTATCCCCGCAGCCGCTGGCTGTCGAGCCGGCGGATGGCCATGATGATGAAGCCCGTCGCGAGCAACACCGAACAGGTGATGGCATAGGAATCGACGACGCCCCTGCCCAGTGGTTCAAAATTCTTCAGTGGGGTAAATACCTGAGTGAAGGCGGCGGCTACGTGCCAGCCGCGCGCGCGCAGGCTGTCCCCAGTGGCCTCGCCCGCAAACAGCATGGCGAGCAGTATGCCGAAGCCGATCAGCGCCGCTGCCATCGGGTGCGCGGTCAGGCTGGAGGCATACAGGCTGACTGCGGCAAAGCCGGCGGCGAGCAGCAGCAGTGCCAGCGTCAGTGTCGCCAGCATGCCGAAATCGAGGTGAGTATGAGCGGCCAGCGTCAGCGGCATGATCACCACCAGACTAATGATGATCGACAGAAAAAACATCAGTCCAAGATATTTACCGATGACGATTTCTGTGGTCGATACCGGCGCGGAGAGCAGGAACGTCAATGTCTGATTGCGCCGTTCTTCGGCGATCATCCGCATGGCGAGCAACGGGATCGCAAAGAGAAACACAGCGGCGGCAGTCGCGAAGTTCGGCGCGGCGATCAGTTCCGTCACGCCTGGCGGACTCGCCAGTTGTGCCAATTGCGACTGAATCTGCAGAAAATCATCCAGGCGCTTGAGGAAACCGTAACCGAGGATGACTTGTACCACGGTGAGCACCAGCCACGCCAAAGGAGACGCAAACAGCGACCGCAGTTCTTTGCCGGCAATGACGAATATCATGCCACGGGTTCCTTTTTGGTCAGCCGTACAAACACATCTTCAAGACTGCTTTGCGTCGGCGTGAGTTGTTGCAGTCCCCAATCGCCGTCACTGGCACGATTGATCAGCGTTGATGTCGGATCGGCGCCCGCCGCGAACTGCAGGCGGAAGCGCCCTTCGCCGACAGCTTCAACCGCCGCCACGCCGGGTATATCGCGCAGGGTGTCGATGGCGGGCGGACGCTGCAGCGTCACGCTGACCATGCGCCCGCTCTGGAAATCGCGCAGCCCCGCAATGGTGTCGCTGAACACGATTTCGCCGTGATGCATGATCTGTACGCGGGTGCAGATGGCCTCAACCTCGGGGAGGATGTGGGTGGACAAGATGACACTGCGTTTGTCACCCAACTCGCGAATCAATGCACGAATCTCGAGAATCTGGTTGGGATCGAGGCCCACGGTGGGCTCGTCAAGGATGATCACATCGGGATCATGGACGATGGCCTGGGCAATGCCGACCCGCTGTTGGAAACCTTTCGACAGGGTGCCGATCAGTTTGCGACCAGTATCAGTGAGGCCGCAGCGCGCCATGGCCGAATTTACGGCCCCCGAGCATTCGGCGCGAGGTACTTTATGCAGCCGCGCAGCGAGGCGCAGATATTCAACTACCGTCAATTCTTTGTACAGCGGTGGAGTTTCCGGCAGATAGCCGATTCGCGCTTTGGCCATCACCGGATTTTCGAGTAAATCGATATCACAAATACGGATGGCGCCGGCGGTCGGTGCGAGATTACCGGTGAGCATCTGCATCGTCGTCGTTTTGCCGGCGCCATTGGGCCCCAACAAGCCGAGGACTTCGCCCCGGCGCACGTCGAGATCAAGGGGTTTTACGGCAAGATGATTGCCGAACCGGCGAGACAGACCCCGGGCGCAAATTGTCAATGCGGGCTCGGTGGATTCCATCAGCAGCTGTGATTGTTCGGGCGAGTGCAAGGGTGCCTTGTGGGAAGCATCAAATATACCTAATATGTGACTGATTATGGTAAGCGCCCGGATGTTACACGCATGGCGCGATCAAGGCACTTCGTAAAGGCACTCCGTTGAATCCCTGTCCAGATCATTATTGCTTAAATCGATCACTTCGCTTTGCCATTCTTGCCGCGAGCTGCGCGCTGGTTGCCTGTGTACAAACGCCGACGCAACCCGGAGCAGCAATTACGCCAAACGCTGCCGCGTCCAAACCTTTGCCCAAAGTGGTCTCGCCGACGCAGCTGTCGGCGCGGCGTAACATTCCGCTGCCGCACAACGAACTCAGCGAAACTTTACTGTTCAAGTTGACCCTTGCGGAAATTGCCACGCAGCGCGGCCAGCCGCATGTCGCGGTGCCGGCGTATCTCGAAGTGGCGCGCGAGACGAAAGATCCACGGGTGGCGCGCCGGGCCACCGAAATCGCCTGGAGCGCGCGTTTCATGCCCGCTGCTCTGGAGGCGGCAACGCTCTGGCTGCAGGCCGATCCGGACTCCGCACGCGCCCGGCAGACTGTCATCGCACTGCTGGTCAATCAATCGCAGTTGGACGAAGCCGTACCGCACCTGGAAAAATGGCTGAGCGGCAATCTGGAACAAGCCGGGCAAAATTTTTTGCAGCTATCAACACTGGTCGCCGGTCACCAGGACAAGCCTGCAGTATTGCGGCTGATTCGCACGCTGGCTGAACGTTATCCGACAGTGCCGGAAGCCAGCCTGGCGGTCGCGCAGGCAGCCTGGAATGCGGATGATCGCGACACTGCACTGGAGGCGTCGCGCCAGGCACTCAAGCTGCGGCCGGGCTGGGAACTGGCCGCGCTGTTCCAGGCACAGGCATTGCAGCGTGGTTCACCCGCAGAAGCCATCACTTATCTCGGCGAGTTTCTCAAGGCGAATCCCGGAGCGAAGGACGCGCGGCTGAACTACGCGCGCATGCTGGTCAGTACCCGGCAATATGCAGAGGCGCGCAAACAATTCGAAATATTGCTGGGTGAAACACCGAACAATGCGGAAATCGCCGTGGCGGTCGCCACCTTGTCGATGCAGGCCAAAGATTACCTCGCCGCAGAAGCGCAGCTCAAGCGCGCTCTGCAACTCAAACCGAAGGATGCGGATGCCGTGCGGCTTTATCTGGGTCAGGTCAACGAGGAACTGCAGCGCCCCGACGAGGCGCTGCAGTGGTATTCGAGTATCACTCACGGTGCGCAATTTATTCCGGCGCAGGCACGGTATGCCGGCGTACTGGCGAAGCAGGGGAATCTTGCCGAAGCACGCAAGTACCTGCAGAGCGTCAATGCCGGCGATGCGCAACAACGCACGCAACTGACTCTGGCTGAAGCGAGTCTGTTGCGCGAAGCCAGTGCCTATCAGGAGGCTTTCGATTTTCTCAGTCAGGCCGTGGCGGGTGCACCGGATACGCCGGATCTGCTCTACGACCACGCGATGGCGGCGGAGAAAGTCAATCGCATTGATGTGCTGGAATCGAATCTGCGCAAAGTCATCAAGATGCGGCCGAATTACGCGCATGCTTACAACGCGCTTGGCTACACGCTGGCTGATCGCAAAGAGAGGCTGGCCGAGGCGCGTACCCTGATCGAGACGGCGCACAAGCTGTCGCCGGATGATCCGTTCATCCTCGACAGTCTGGGCTGGGTGTTGCACCGGCTGGGGGAAAATCAGCAAGCGCTGGGTCATTTGCAGCGCGCCTACGCGATGCGACCTGACGGGGAGGTTGCTGCGCATCTGGGAGAGGTGCTGTGGGTGCTGGGCCGGCAGGCCGAAGCGCAGAAGCTGTGGGCGGATGCGCTGCGCAATCACTCTAAAAATGAAGTGCTGCAGAGCACCGTGAAGCGGCTCGCGCCGGTCGTACTGCAATCTGCGCAATGAGATTTGCGCATGCGCTGGCGGCGTGCGCCGTGGCGTATTTGTTCGCCGGTTGTGCGGCGTTGTCCCCAGAGGTGCAGGGTCCGGCGGCAGCGCCGTTCGACATTCTGGGGCGCGTGCTGGTCAGCTACGACGGTCGCGCCTTCTCATCAAATTTCCGCTGGCGCCATGGCGAGTCCGCTGACGAAATCTGGCTGATGTCGCCGGTCGGGCTGACGCTGGCGCACATTGCCGCGGAGCCCGGCAGCGCATCGCTAACCGGCGCTGATCAAGTGACGTATCAAGCGACGTCGGTGGAAAGTCTGACACGCAGCGCATTGGGGTGGTCGTTGCCGTTGGCTCAATTGCAGCACTGGGTCGGCGGCAATGCCGTTCCCGGCGGGGAATCCGCAGCCGCCAACCGCGGTGCGGATGGCCGGCTGACCGCATTTAATCAGGACGGCTGGAAGATTCGTTATATCCGGAACGAAGCGGATCCGCAGCGCCGTCCGCGACGACTGGATCTTGCGCAGGGCACGCAGCAGATCCGCATGGTCATTGACGAATGGCGGGGGCCCTAGCCATGAATGACTGGATTGGATTTCCTGCTCCCGCCAAACTCAATCTGATGTTGCGGGTAACCGGTCGCCGCGTCGACGGCTACCACCTGCTGCAGACGGTGTTCCGGTTCATAGATTTCGGCGATACCGTGCATATACGGGTGCGTGCCGACGGCGTGATCTCAAGAGCGCAGCCACTGTCCGGCGTGGCCGAGGCCGATGATCTGACCGTCAAGGCAGCTCGCGCGCTGCAAGCCGCGACCGGTACGCGCCTGGGGGCGGACCTCCGCGTGGACAAGCGCCTCCCCGCAGGGGGCGGGGTCGGCGGCGGCAGTTCGGATGCGGCGACTACGCTCCTTGCGCTGAACCACCTGTGGGATACCGGCGTGGGCCGGCAGCGTCTGCAAGCTCTGGCCCTGCCGCTGGGGGCTGATATCCCGGTGTTCGTCTATGGCCGGAGTGCCATAGCCGAAGGGGTGGGCGAGGTGCTCGCGCCAATAACACTGTCCCCGGCCTGGTATCTGGTGCTGGTGCCGCCGGTGGCGGTCTCCACAGCTGCTGTTTTCCGGCATCCAGAATTGAAACACGACTCTGAAAAGGCTAAAATACAAGGCTTTTCCGTGCCATCAGGGAATGACTTGGAACCACTGGTGTGTCGCCTGTATCCCGAGGTCGGGCGTCACCTGGCCTGGCTGCGGACCATAGGCGATACGCTCGGTGAACCGCAGATGACGGGTTCAGGCGCTTGTGTGTTTGCGACATTCGCTGACGAAGCAACGGCGCAACGTGCGCTGGTGGCGTGTCCACAGGAATTGCGTGGGGCGGGAACGCGTGGGGCGGGAACGCGTGGGGTGAAGTCGAATGGGGTGAGAACGCGGGGTTTTGTGGCTCGCGGACTGGATGTACACCCGTTGCACGGACTGGCGGAATTGGTGGAAGGCTGACCCGCTGCAGTGCGTCAGCCGGATGCAGAGTTGTTTCAGTTGGGGAGTCGCCAAGTTGGTTAAGGCACTGGATTTTGATTCCAGCATTCGAAGGTTCGAGTCCTTCCTCCCCTGCCACATTTTTTGACGCGCCGCATGTCGCGGGGCGCACACCGAAGCGAGAGTCCGGGCGATGTCATTCGACAACCTGATGGTGTTCACGGGCAACGCGAACCCGAAGCTCGCGCAGAAGGTGGCCCGCCACCTGAACGTGCAGATGGGCAAGGCGAGCGTGTCGAAGTTCAGCGACGGCGAGATCCTGGTCGAGCTGCTGGAGAACGTGCGCGGCAAGGACGTCTTCGTGCTCCAGTCGACCAGCGCGCCGACGAACGACCACCTGATGGAGCTGATGATCATGGTGGATGCGTTCCGACGCTCGTCGGCGGCGCGCATCACGGCGGTCATGCCGTACTAC
>JAQBGW010000071.1:0-11481 GCA_032128415.1 Betaproteobacteria bacterium
AGCAGGCATTGCGGACCGAGTTCGTCCACGGTATTGCAGCCGAGGAGCCCCATGTTGCGGTGGATTTCATCGCGATAGATTTCGAGCGCGCGCGCGGCACCTGCTTCGCCGCCGGCTGCCACGCCATACAGCGTCG
This sequence comes from Betaproteobacteria bacterium, assembly GCA_032128415.1. Lineage (GTDB taxonomy): Bacteria > Pseudomonadota > Gammaproteobacteria > Burkholderiales > SG8-41. The sequence continues at coordinate 137 of JAQBGW010000071.1, forward strand.
AACGACCGACCATCACCGCGGTAGCACCCAGCGCCAGCGCTTTCACCACGTCACTGCCGCGACGGATGCCGCTGTCCATGAATACCGTGGCGCGTTTGCCGACGGCGTCGACGATTTCCGGCAGCACTTCAATCGGCGAGACGATGCCGTCGAGGTTGCGTCCACCGTGATTCGATACGTCGATGCCGTCGGCGCCGTGATCAACTGCGGTGGCTGCATCCTGCGGGTCGAGGATGCCTTTGACGATGAGCTTGTGCGGCCAGATCTTGCGCAGCGCATCGAGGTCATCCCAACTGATCGAATCGGTGCGCAGGCTCGAGCGGCCCATCGGCCCGCGGGTCATTTTGGCTTTGGCTGCCGCGGGGTAGTTGGCATACATCGGCATGCCGGTGGTGACCAGGTAGCGCAGCATGGTGCCGATCAGCCAGCGCGGGTGCGTCATCATGTCGAGCACGTTGCGGGTGGAGAAAGTGAAAGGGATGGTGAAGCCGTTGCGAATGTTGTATTCGCGATTGCCGGAGGAGACGCCGTCCACGGTGACCACCAGCGCCTTGTAGCCGGCGGCCTTGGCGCGCTCGACCAGTTCGTGCGACAGTGAGCGGTCGGGCCACATATAGAGTTGGAACCACAGTTCACCACCCGCTTCGTCGGCGACACGCTCCATGGCGGTCATCGAGCCGGTGGCCAGCGTGAAGGGGATGCCCGCCGCGCGTGCCGCGCGGGCGAGCGCCAGTTCGCCTTCGTACCACATCAGCCCTGCGGTGCCGGTGGGCGCAATGATCAGCGGCATTTTGTGTTTGACGCCGAAGATGGTGGTGTCCTGATTGCGCTTGGAGACATCCACCAGCGTGCGTGTCCTGAAACGCAGGCGATCGAAAACCCTGCGGTTGTTGTTCAGCGATATTTCATCTTCGGTGCCGCGGTCAATGAATTCAAACAGGCCACGGGGCACGCGTCTTAACGCGATGTCGCGCAGGTCGAAAATGTTGTAGGCCTTCAGGTCGTCGCTCATGGGGTATTTCCTTGCGGGTGGAGTGGCACAGCGCGCCGGCAGTCGGGTGTCCGTATAGCGGTCTGCGTTATGCAGCGGATGCTGGAAAATACCCCGAACAGACGACTGATGCCTAGTGTCTGCCGGATTTATTGTGAGTCCGCGATCCGGTCGGGCCGGCTGATGCGGCCGTGGGCGTGATAGTGACAGGAGATGTCGTCCAGTGACGGAGATGCACCGGTTCGCGATGCTGCGTGGGGTTGTTTGGGGCGTTTGGGCTTGAAACGTTGCCGGGAGTGTTGTTTCTGGATCTGAATCCACCCGCAGCAGACTATGAATTCTTCAATATATTTAACAGGTTACTTGTGTATTTGATTGTAAAATAGTAACTTCTCGATGTTTGCATGAGCCGGGAGGTGGCATCGTTAGTTCCATCCTGACATGGCGCGGGGTTTTGGCGGCACTGATTCTGCTGGCTATGCCGTGGACGGCCGGAGCGGTCGGTCTGGGCCGGATGGCTGTACTGTCGGCCATGGGTGAGCCGTTCCGCGCGGAAATCGAATTGCTGTCTTATCAGGATGAGTGGGCCACACCAACGCCACGCTTGTCGTCGCCGGATCGCTATCCACTGACAGGCTTCCGCTACAACCCGGCACTCGACGGGGCGCGATTGACGATCCGCAACCACCCGAATGGACGCCACACTGTTGAGGTTGCAGCCGTTAGGCCACTCAACGAGCCATTCGTTTTCCTGCAGGTGGAACTCGAATCAAACGCTGCGCGTATCGTGCGCGGGTATACCGCACTGGTGAATCCGCATGGCTACGGACAGCCGCCGGGTCGGCCGGCCATAGCCTTCATGCCTGTAATCGTTCCCGGCGCAGCGTATGCCAACGGAACTGAACCCGCCTCCGCACCCGCGACACCCCGTGTCAACAGGGCGCCGGCCCCCGTCCCTGCTGGAGCGGCAGTTGCACGCAATGACAGTGTCGAGCGCAGGCAACTGGATGCAAAGGTTGAGGCCAACGCAAAAACGCTGGTCGGTTTGCTGGATCGGGTGACGGCGCTGGAACTGGCCGTGCAGCAGTTGCAGCGCTGGCAGGAAATGCAGGAGGCCGCTGCGGCGGCGCAGAAACCCGCAGCGGCAGTACCCTCGGTGCTCGTCGCTGCATCTGCCCCTGTCCCGGCTGCAGGACCACATCCTGCGGTGGTCGCACAGCCGCTACAGGCGACACCCGGCGCATCGGCAGCGAAGGACGAACTGCCGCCGCGTCACGAGCGGAGTTGGACGGAAATCATACTCAACGAGGCCTTGCTGGTGTTTGCGGGCAGTGTCCTGATACTGGTGATTGGGCTGATTTACTGGATCTGGGGTCGTCCGCCGCTGAAGGAGTGAACGGCGGGGCGCAGACGCCGGACATCGAGTTGCGATTAGAATGAACCGCGGCCATCCGGCCGCCACGCTGCGGAGCAGGCATGCTGTATCTGGTTCTGGGACTTGCTGTTTTTCTGGGTGTGCATTCCGTCGGCATCTTTGCTGACGGTTGGCGCACCCGCACCATCGCGCGCACGGGCTTGTTGCCGTGGAAGGGTGCCTACGCGCTGGTGTCGATCGCCGGTTTCGCGTTGATGGTCTGGGGCTACGGCCAGGTGCGGCACGAGTCTGTCGTGCTCTACGATCCGCCTGCGTTCATGCGCTATATCGCCGGCCTGCTGATGCTGATGTCGCTGGTGCTGGTGGCGGCGGCCTATGTGCCGCGCAATCACATCAAGACGGCGCTCGGTCACCCGATGGTTGCCGGAGTGAAGGTGTGGGCCTTTGCACACCTGTTATCAAACGGGCGACTGGCAGACGTGATTTTGTTCGGTGCGTTTCTGGTTTGGACCATTGTGATTTTCATCACTTCGCGCAAGCGCGATCGTGCGGCAGGCATGGTGTATCCGCAGGGTGATGAACTGCGCACGGTGCTGACGGTGGTTGCCGGCGTCGGCGCGTGGGCGATGCTGGTCTCCGGGCTGCATCTGTGGTTGATCGGCGTGCCGCCGTTTGCGTGATGCATCTGTTTAAATTATTTAATAAAAACAATAGGTTATATTACATTCTCCGCCACGGAGATGCCGCAACCTTGTTGCGCAGATGTGCGGAATTACGCTGGTGCGCGGATGACGAGTCCGACAGAATGCCGGTGTGAGGTGCATGCATGGCGCGCAAAGGTAGTGATCTGCTCAGGGATATTTTTGATGTTGTCACCCGCTTGCCGTGGTGGGGGGGTGTCGCGCTGGCGTTCGTCTCGTATTTTGGATTTCACCAGATCGCGGTGATTGAAATGACTGTGTCTGCAGGCACCGGCATGGCTACAGCGCTGCAATATGTACTCCCGCTGGTGTTTATCGCGGCTGTCGTGATACCTGCGTGGAATCGCTACCGGCAGCGCAAGAACTATGCGGATGTCGCCGCGGAGCGCGGCCAGGATGCACTGGAGATGCTGTCGTGGCGTGAATTTGAAAATCTGGTCGGTGAATTTTTCCGGCGCAAGGGATTTAAAGTTGAGCATCGCGGCGGCAGTTCCCCCGGCGGCGGCGTCGATCTGGTGGCGCGCATCGGTGAGGATACTTTTCTGGTGCAATGCAAGCATTGGCGGGTGCAGCGCGTCGGTGTGGCCGTGGTGCGCGAAATCTGCGGCGTCACGGCGGCCGAGGGTGCAGCCGGCGCTTTTGTGGTGACCTCCGGAGCGTTTACCGACGAGGCGCGCAAGTTTGTGGCTGAGAACCGCATTGCCATCGAACTCATCACCGGTGATCAACTGCACCGGATGATCCGCGGCCTTGAGGAATCTGCGCAGACGGGCTAATCGGGAAACAGGTTGCTGGTCGTTGGTGATGGCCAATGTCCAGTCACGAGTCAAGTCAATCCATCGGCCTCGAATTTCAGATAGAGCTCACGGCATACCCATGCATCGGTCGCGGCGTAAGTAATCTGTGCCGAAGTGAGTTGCGGCGTAGACCAGTTGGTGGTTTTCGCGCCCTTGGGTATGCGGAAACCGAGGAATATCCCCGCCAGATTGCGCACGCCGCTTTGCGCGTAACTGTTGCGTTTGGCGACGATGCCCAGATCAACGATATTTTTTTCAGTGAACGGAAAAACCTGTTTCAGCGTGCGCAGGTCGTGCGCGACCGCAACGCCGGCTTTGGCGGTGCCGGGTGTATCCAGCATCTCGGCGATGACGCCATGGGTATCGGGGTAGCGCAGCGGAAAAATATAAACCGTGCGGGCGGTGGCGACCTGGACGAGGCTCGGCAGATAGCTCTCACCCTTGCTGAAAGCGGGCCGCGTTTCGGTGTCGAAACCGACCACGCGCTCGGAACGTATGTCGGTCAAGGCGGTGAACAGCAGCGCGGGGGTATCGACGAAAGATACCGGGCCGTCGTAGCGCTGTACCGGCAGGTCAATGAGGCTTTCGCGCGAAATTGCGCGCACGTAGTCGCGTTGCGGATGATGCGTGGTCATGTACACAGGGTAACAGGTGGTGCCCGTGGTACAGTAGCTGAATGTCATGAACAGGGTTAGAGGCGTATGAACCTGTGGGGCGTTGATCGAATGCGGCGTATCACGCTGTGCGTGGCCGCGTTGCTGCTAGCCGCCTGCGCCGAGCTGCCTGTTTATACCGCGCTGCCAGTGGAGGTGCGGCTCTCGCCGAATGTCGGCGAGCGGCGTCCCCATTACGTGATCATCCATCACACCACCAATAACACTGCAGAAGAGGCGATCGCCACGCTGACCAGTCGCATTGCCGCGGTGAGCGCGCATTACCTGATCGTGCGCGACGGAAAGATCATTTATCTGGTGGATGAGCTGAAGCGGGCCTGGCATGCCGGTGATTCGTACTGGGGCGGCAACCGGGATCTCAATTCATCCTCTATCGGCATTGAGCTGGACAACAACGGCAATGAGCTATTTACCGATGCGCAGATCAATGCATTGATTGCGCTGCTCGAAGACTTGAGAGTGCGTTGGAATATTCCCGCAGCGAATGTCCTGGGTCACGGCGATGTCACACCGGGACGTAAAGTGGATCCGGGCGCACTGTTTCCTTGGCCGCGTCTGGCTGCGGCGGGTTTCGGGCTGTGGTGCGATCCGCCCTTTGAACCCGCGCCCGAGGGCGCGGATGATGAGGCGCTGCTCGCTCTGCTCGGCTACGATGTCTCGCGTGTAAAGGCGGCGGTGGCAGCGTTCAAACGTCACTGGGCGCCGGGTGATGTCACACCGGAACTGAGTGGGCTGCAGCGGGAGTTGGTGCAGTGTTTGATCAAAAAGCAGCGGGCGGGGTAGAGGACGGAGCAGCGCGCCGATTGACGTCGCAATAAAAAACGGACTGCAGCGCAGCCCGTTTTTTTTCGTAGATATATTCAGCGCAGGCTTTTCAGCAGTTCCAGCGCCTTTTCCATCGAGAAATCGTAAGTCGGCGCGCTCCACGCCTTGGCGTTGTTGCGCATCATGTAGCCGTGGAGGATGCCCGGGAAAATGTGTACCGAGAGGGCGGCTATTCTGTCGGCTTTGGCTACGTAAGCGGCCTGCACGTCGGGCGGTGCAGCGTGATCCTGATCGCCCCAGATCAGGCATACCGGTTTGGTGAGCCCGTCAAATTCGTTGATGAAATCTTTCATCTGGGTGCTGTGACAGCCGATGCCTGCGTCATAGCCCAGGCGTTTGGGCCCCAGTACGGCGTATGGACCCCCGAAACACAGGCCCATCGCCACCGCCTTGCCGTTGTGCTGCTTGACCTGGCGTACGGCGAGCAGGGTATCGGCCATGTCGGTTTCACCGGTGGCGATGACCGGCAGTCGTGGTTGGGCGCGTTCAGCCGAGCGTTTGTCTTCGCGCGGCAGCGGGCCGGGCACGGTGCGCCAGAACAGGTCGGGTGCGGCGGCGATGTAGCCCGCTTCGGCGAAGGCATCAACGATGCTGCGATGATCGGCGTCGACGCCGTGCACTGATGAGGCGATTACGATGGCGGGTACTTTGGTGCTGGCAACGGGTTTCGCGAGGTAACAGTCAAACTCGCCGCCGTTGCGTGAGCGGATCTTGATATCTTTGCCGGGCATGGTGCTCCTTGAGCGTAGTTCTGGTTCGATATTCTAGTTGATGGCGAGTAGTTCGATTTCGAACACCAGTGTGGCGTTGGCCGGGATGACGCCACCGGCACCACGCGCGCCGTAACCGAGTGTGGGTGGAATGGTCAGCTTGCGTTTGCCGCCGACTTTCATGCCTTGCACCCCTTCGTCCCAGCCGCGAATGACGTGGCCGGCGCCGAGCGGAAAAATGAACGGGTCGTTGCGGTCTTTACTGGAGTCGAATTTCTGGCCGTCAGTGAGCCAGCCGGTGTAGTGCACGGTGACTTCAATGCCGGCAGCGGCGGCGTCGCCCTCGCCGGTGACGAGGTCTTCGAATATCATTCCGCTTTCGGTAGTGGTTACCGCCATTGCCGTTCCTTGTTTACAGAGAGATTACATTATGCCCCAGATGAGCCGGTGGCGTTTTGGGTAGAATCCGCGCTTTGAATATCATTAACGAGGGGAAACACCGGTGGAGTGGATTACGCAACTGTTGCAGGAAGTGCCGGCCGCGGCGCAGTACCGAGCGCAATTGGAGTCGCTTGCGCGCGAGCATGCCGACCTCAAGGTGAAAAACCAGTGGCTGGAAGAGGAGCTCGCCTGGTTTATTCCGCAGTGGGATACGCTTGATGGCGATGCGGTACGCACGCTGGAATATCTGTCTCGCGTGGAACGCGCGTTGCCGCCGGAAATTGCCGCGGCGAATCAGGTCAACATCCAGATCGTCGATTCGTATTTGTTATTTTTGGTGCGAGGGCAGTACGCGCATGCGCCTGCAGACAGCGCGCCGCAGTTCAGTATTTCCGCCAAGGGGCGGCGTTATTTGCGCGAGCGCGGGTTGCTCAATGTCTGAGGTTGGGCTAAAAAATAATTAAATAAAACAATAGGTTATATTGTATTTCCGGGATCCGCTCAGTTGTTGTGATTCCGCTTGCCGGCGAGTTTGCGGTAGCGGTGGGTGACCAGTGAGATGCGCCCCCAGTCGATGGTGCTGGTAGTGCCTTCGAGCTTTACGGAAAAATCCGCCAGTTCCCAATCGGCGAATCGCGACGGATAACGCGAGCGGTGAGCTTTTATTTTTTCGGTGTAGCTGCGCACCGGCGGGCCGTATTTTTCGGTCAGCGCTGCCAACGCCGTACCCTGACCTTCGATACCCCAGGTGTTGATGTAGATGCCTTCAATGATGCCGTTGACTACATCAACAACCATTTCGCCCCGCGCGTAGGGCGCTATCGTCAACCGCGGATAAAACACGTGGTATTGCTCGGCACCCCACGATGTTTTTGCGGTCAGTGCCTCGGCGTAGCAATGGCGCCGGGTCATGGTGTCCTCGTTGCGCGAACAAGCCGGAAACCCGAAACGCGATTCCAATTCGACGCCAAACATGGTTTTGGACGGGTCTGCAGCACCGGCGGGTGCGCAGACAAGCACCAGCAGCACCGCCATGAATTGGCGCGGGCAGGTCATAGTCGGCATGATACGTGGCATGGCACGCCAGACCAAATCTAAAAAGAAGCCTGGGGCAAAAAAGCTTAAGGCCAGTGGGTGGCAGGTGTACATCGTGCGCTGTGTTGACGGCAGCCTCTACACCGGCATTGCACGCGATGTCGTGCGCCGCATGGCCGAACACAATGGCGATAAAGGCGGCAGCAGTGGTGCGGGTGCGAGCTACACTCGTGCGCGGCGACCGGTGACGCTGGTGTACTGCGAAGACGCGGACGACCGTTCGGCGGCCAGCAAACGCGAATTCGCCATCAAGCAATTGAGCCGGACGGCGAAGCTGGCGTTGATCGCTGCAGGCGGCGCGCTGGAGTAGCAGCGCGACGGCCTGCTAATATGGCCGCAGGAGGTGCGCATGCCTGACATCAATCAACCTGCCCCGGAGGTGTTCGACGCCGCGCGCACACGCCGTTCGATCCGCGCCTATAAAACTGATTTGGTTCCGCACGAGACATTGCGCGATATCGTCGCACTGGGGCGGCACGCCCCCAGCGGTTCCAATATCCAGCCCTGGCGCGTGCATGTGCTGACCGGGGCGACGCTGCAGCGCGTGGGTTCCGCGATTCGGCAGGCGTTCCTCACCGACGAGCCGGGCCATGTGCGCGATTATGATTACTACACCGACCCGGTGGTTGAACCCTATCTCGCACGCCGTCGCGAATGCGGCTGGGGTTTGTACGGGATTCTCGGCATTGGCCGCGGTGATCATGAAAAATCGAAAGTGTACCGTGCCTCCAACTACATTTTTTTCGGCGCACCGGCAGGTTTGATCTTTACCATCGACCGCAAGTTGGAGAAAGGCAGTTGGCTCGATTACGGCATGTTCTTGCAGACCCTCATGCTGGCGGCGCGGGCGCGGGGATTGCACACCTGCCCGGAAGCATCGATTGCCAGTTATCCGGACATCGTGCGTCGCGAGCTGGGACTCGGCCAGGAGCGGGTCGTCATCTGCGGCATGGCGATGGGTTATGCCGATGCTGACGCGGTGGTCAATACGTTTCAGCCGCCGCGCATTGCGCTCGAAGAATACGCCACGTTCCTCGATTGATGGTTTTACGAGGTATAAAAAATAACAATAAAAACAGCAGCTTATGGCTCAAATACGCGATTGCCGGAGCGCGGTGACTGCGTCTGCAAATGGCACCAGCCCGGCGTTGCATGCGGATGTTCCAGCCACAAGCCGAGTTCTTCAAGCACATCGGGATTGGCCATGCACCACGCGTCGAGCTGCCCGCTGCGATCATCGAGATCGATGGCCAGGCAGTGTATGTGTTTGCTGTTTTTGGCCGCACCGGGCACAGCCGCATTGATCGTCGTCGGACGCCAGCCCGAAGCAACGGTGACGGCGATCCCGGCGCCCCCCAAGGGGACTTGCTTCGCGGCGCGCTTCAACAGCCGGTTCACACGACGTACGATGTCGCGGGCATTGGCGCGCAGTTCGCGCGTGAGTTCGCAGCGATAAAGTTTGTCACGGCCCATGTAGTAGTCTGCGAGTTTCAACGGAGGCGGAATGTTGTGTGAGGTCATGATTCGCAGTTTAGCGCACGCCGTCGCCTGTTAGAATCCGTGCCTATCATGGAATTGCTGATACATGCCACATTGAACGTCAGCGGCGACCGCGAACAGCTCGCCGCCTGCGATGCCCGCATCAGGTCGTTGCTGGACGCAGAAGTTTTTGATGGGGAATTCGAAGAGCATCACGGCGATGAGGCATTGTCGTACGATTTCAAGGTGCGTGGCGGCATTCCGTTCCCGGCCTTTGTCGCAGCCTCCGAGGAATATCCGGGCATGACGATTGCTGCGGAATGGGTCAACGTCGCCGTCGGTCGCAAAGGCCGCGCGCTGATCGTGGCCGGCAGGATTACGGAACACACCGAGGAAGACGTTGCGCTGTCCGCCGGCGATGCGCGCAATCGCCATGTGCAAACGGCAGCTGACGGCACGTTGCTGCTGGCGTGTGCGCTGGTGCAAACCGACCATGACACCTGGGCGGGTTATGTGCTGAATCATGAGCGCGACGCGCTGTTTTGCATGACCCGCAGCGGTGAGGATGTGGAGTTGCTCGCGACCGAGGGCGCAGCTGAGTGGGCGATGCGCTGGAAGTTGTCGTTGGCCGGCGAATCACAGTCTGCTGAATCGCCGGCAATGGAAACCCTGGTGCCCCCGCAGCCTATCGACAAAAAACTGTATGCCGAACTCGAGCAGCTGGCGGAATCCCTGGTCGCTGACTGGATCTGGTTTCGTGAGGGCTCGGTGGAAGCGTCCGCGATTCATATCGATCGCTTTGCGCGCTACGGCTACACGGTGCGTGATGCCAATGTGCGCGCGGCGCGGCTGCATGTGATGCGCAATGAAGCCGGTGATGGGCAACCGATGGTGCATACCACCGTCGAACCGGATTGCGCGTGGGTTGTCGACGTACTGCGGCGGTGCTGGGTGGGGTGATCTCAGTGCAGAGTGCAGAGTGGAAGACCATCCTGCCTGTCACCTACCGGCCATCACGTAACCTCGCTTTTAATTTTACATTCTGCACTTTGCACTTTGCACTTTGCACTCTGCACTAGCGCTGCCGTCGCCGCCACTGGCGGATCAGGATGTAACCGCCGAGCATGCCGCCCAGATGTGCGAAATGCGCCACGCCGGCCTGTGTGCCGGTGACACCCATATATAACTCCAGTAAACCGTACAACGTGACAAACAACCATGCCGGCATGGGGATCGGCGGGAAAATCATCATGACGATGCGTCGCGGGAAATACAGTCCGTAAGCCAGCAGCAGACCGAATACGCCGCCGGATGCGCCAATAGTCGGAAACGGCGGACCGCCGGCGAAAATCTGGATGACCAGTTGCGCCAGCGCTGCTGAAAATACACAGCCGAGAAAATAAATCAGGAAGCGCCGCGAGCCGAACACCTGTTCGATATGGCCGCCGAACATGTACAGCGCCAGCATGTTGAAACCGAGATGCAGCAGACTGCCGTGGAGGAAGCCGTAGGTAAGCACCTGCCAGGGCAGGAACTGCGCGCCGAGACTGGCCGGCATATTGAAAGGCCACAACGCGAACCAGATGAGCAGTGTGTCGCCAATTACCATCTGCAACAGATAAACCGTGACGTTGGCGATCAGCAGCAGGCGGGTGACGGGCGGCAACATGTGGTTATGGAGCTTTGTATAGTGTGTGACGAACCAAATCCGTTCGCCCTGAGCCTGTCGAAGGGCGGCGGGGCTTCGACAAGCTCAGCCCGAACGGTGTCATGTATTTTGTAAAGATCAACAATGGTATCAGCAACCACGCAGTGTCCGCAGTTGCTGTCGTCGCCGGCGCGGTTCAGGCCAGTACGGGTGGCAGTTGCGGGGCGAGCTTGGCGCGTTCCGCAGTAGCGGCGCCGTTCAAGGCGAAACCCAGCAATTTGCCGTCGGCGGCGACGTACAGCGATTTCACACCATCAGCATTGGCTTCGACCTGCCACGATCCCGCAGCACCAATTGCAGGCGGCGCGACGATGGTCGGGCACGCGGGCGTTTTCACCAGTACCGGCATCGCCGGGAAAGTCACCGCCGTGTGTTTTCCGGAGAGCGTCTGCGCCAGGGCGCGCGCGGCATGCATGATGGGCATCACGAAAGGCATCACCATGCCCTCGATTTCAGCGCAGTCGCCCAGCGCATACACGTCCGGCGCGCTGGCCTCGAGGTGGCGGTTGACGACGATGCCGCGATTGGTTTTGATGCCGGCAGCTGCAG
>JAQBGW010000072.1:0-9800 GCA_032128415.1 Betaproteobacteria bacterium
GCAATACGGTATTCTTTGGGTCACCATATGATGTACGAGATGCACAAAAAACGGGGGAATACGATGCCATTCATGTCTGTAAATCGTAAAACATGGCCGTTACTGCTGGCTGCCTTGGGACTAGCCATGCCACTGGTGCCCGCGCAGGCTGCGGACAATTACCCGAGTCGTCCGGTCCGCATCATCACGCCGGCGAACCCCGGCGGCACTACGGATTTTCTCGCCCGGATGCTGGCAGCGCATCTCACCAAGACCTGGGGACAACAGGCGATCGTGGATAACCGCGGCAGTGCTTCGGGTGTGAACGGGGCCGAGATCACCAAGGACTCTGCGCCGGACGGTTACACCCTGTTCGTTCCCTACCATCAGCACACGGTGAATGCCTCGCTGATTGCCAAGTTGCCCTATCACCCGGTGAACGACTTCACGCAGATCACTCAGATGACGGCGGGCGGCCTGCTGCTGGTTGTCAATCTGTCGCATCCGGCGAAAAACGCCAAGGAATTTTTGCATTGGGCCAAGACCACCAAGGATCCGATCAACTTCGGTTCCGCCGGCATCGGCAGCGGTGGTCATCTCTCAGGAGAACTCTTCAAGATTATGGCCGGGATCAAGGGCCAGCATATTCCCTATCGGGGCACGGGCCCGGCCATTGTCGGTCTCCTGGGTGGGGAATATCACTTCAACTTCATGGGGCTGACCGGTGCGTTCGGTCAGGTGCGTGCGGGCAAGCTGCGGGCTATTGCGGTTAGCGCGCCCAAGCGGCTCGAGGCTTCTCCGGACATACCGTCGCTGAGCGAGGTGTTGCCCGGATTCTCGGTATTGGGCTGGTACGGCGTGATGGCGCCAGCCAATCTCCCCAAACCGCTGCTCACCAAGATACACGGCGGAGTCGTGTCGCTGGTGAAGTCGCCTGAGTTCATCAAGACCATGAGAAATCTCGGTTCCGAGGCTGTCAGCAGTTCGCCCGAAGAGTTTCGTCAGTTCATGCTCAATGACGTGAAGAAATGGGCGGACGTGGTGAAACGCGCGGGCATTAAGGCACGGTGATGGACTGCTGAATTACAGGGATAAGAACAAGAACAGGGGCGGAGCGATCCGCCCCTTTTTTTTGCGATTCGGAACCGTGAATTCAAGCAGGCTTGCAGTTACCTGAACTTCACGACCTTGGGATCAAATTCCAGGCCCAGTCCCGGCCGTTGCGGCACCGTCAGTTGACCGTCCTTGGGTTGCGGCACATCGCGGAACAGGCGCGATGACCACGGCATGTATTCCACGGTCAGGCCGTTGGGAATGGCGGATATCAGATGCACATGTATTTCCGGCGCGAGATGGCTGACTACCGGCAGATTGAAGGCTTCGGCCATGCCGGCGATTTTCAGCCACTGGGTGATGCCGCCGGCGCGCAGCACGTCGATCATTACGATATCGACCGAGCGCGCTTCAAGCATCTGCCGGAACGGGGCGATGCCATAAACATATTCGCCGCCGGCAATCGGCGTGGCCAGTGCCCGGGCCACTTGCGCGAGACCGGCGTAATCGTCACTGGTGGTCACATCTTCCAGCCAGAACAGGCGGTAGGGCTCGACCTGCGTGCCGATGGATATGGCCTGACGTACGTCCCAGCGCTGGTTGATGTCACACATCAGATCAATGTCATAACCGACGGCGTCACGGACCACGCGGATGCGCTCGATTTCCTTAGCCGGATTGGTGTCGCCGGGCAATGCCAGCTGGGTTTTCATCTGCTTGAAGCCGCGCTCCTTCAGCAGTGCTGCAGATTTTTCGACTTGCGCCAGAGAAAAATGACGCATCAGTGCGCCGCTGGCATAAGTGTTGATGCGGGTGCGATGGCCGCCGACGAGTTTGGCTACCGGCTGGTTGTGTACCTTGCCCTTGATGTCCCACAGTGCGATGTCGATGGCTGACATCGCCAGCGTCAGGATGCCGCCGGGGCCGGCGCTGGCCGATGCGGTGCGCAGCTTTTGAATAACGGCTTCGATACGCAGCGGATCTTCGCCGATGGACAGCGCAGCGAGCGATTCGACGGCGGAGCGCAGGGCATCGTCGAGCGCGCCTCCGAAAAAGGTGAAGCCGATGCCAGCGACCCCGGCATCGGTGCCGAGCGTCAGTGCGACAAAATTCTTGGAGCCCGGCGTGGTTGGGCCGTCAGCGAGCGGCTCATCGTGGGGCAGGGCAACGAGGACGGTGCTGGCGTGGGTGATTTTCATGGCTGTGCAGTGAGTGAGTGTTGGGGCAGTGCAAAGTGCAAAATGATGAGTGCAGAGTGCAGAATTATAAAGCGAGGACAGAAGGTGGGTGATGGATAGATGGCGCAGCGGTTTTACACTATGCACTCATCATTTTGCATTTTGCACTGGATTTTACGGCCTCAGTGCATAAATCTCATCAAACCGGCGTTCCAGTTCAGCGTGGGTGCCGCGCAGCCGGTCGACAACCTCTTTCGCCCAGTCGAAATACTGGCGTTTGCGCTCCAGTGACCATCCGGTGGGCGGTCGGGTGCCGAGATCGCGCACATTGCAGATCTTGTCGGCGAGTTTGACCAGCCGCGCGCGTTCGCTGGAGTGCCTGGCGCGGGCGACCTGCAGACGTTTGCGCACAGCTTTCTTGATCCATTGCGTGTCGGTAACCTCAAGTACGATATCGGCGATGTCTTCACCGAATTCGCCGCGCAGTTCCTGTAATGTGGTTTCGGTGTCTTCCAGCGTGTCGTGCAGCAGTGCTGCGGCGATGACCAGCGGATCGCGCACTTCGCCCTCGTCCCACAGCACGTGGGCCAGTTCGATGGGGTGATTGATATAAGGCGAGGCTTCCTTGTCCTTGCGCCGCTGGTCGCGGTGCTTGTGCGCAGCGAAGGCCACGGCGCGCAGGACCAGGTCCGTAGTGCCGGAGTCAGTGCGTGGTATTTTTGGAGGATCCATGATTTCAGCGGCTAGGCGCTGCGCAACCGCAGCAACCGTATTAGAAATATCGCAGCAAATGGCAGACTCAAGGCTATGATCAGCTGCACGATCAGGAGTTCACCGAGCTGGCTGTAATCGGCGGGAGTGGTGATCGTGCCCGACTTGTCCTTGACCTCGCGCGATACGATATAAATCTGGTTGAGGTACTTGGTGCCCAGCGCTGAGGCCGATAGCGCAAGATTGGTGAACGACGCCATCACCGCAAAATAAGTCGCTTTCAGATGCGCCGGCGCCGAGTTGGCGATCCACGCCAGCATCGGGATCATGGCGATCTGGCCCAGCGGAGATTCCAGCGCGGTGTTGACCAGCGCAATAAAGCGGGCATCGACCACGCCGCCGGTGGCTGCCGCAGTCCACTGGTGCAGACCGAAATACATGCCGACGTAGGGCAGCGACAGCAGCGCGCCGAGCAGCGTCAGGAAACCCACTACGTAGGCGATCGAGTGGTCAGCCATGAAGCGGCGGAACACGAACATGCCGGCAAGCGTCAGCACCGAGCCGATCAGCGACAACACGGAAATAAATTGCTGGTCGAATTTCAGTTCGTCGATGAACCACCAGGTGATGCCTTCGCCGGGGCCGGGAATGGCGCGGAACACGAATATGACAATCACTGTGCCGAGCAGCGTGGCGCGAATGTCGGATTCAAGCTCGCGCGTCAGGCGCACCAGCATGAAGGCGATGATGCCGAAGGAGCCGGTGAAAATGATTTCCTGATTGAATGGAATGTCGCTGAAGCCCATGCCCAGTGTGAAGGCGACGAATACAGCGCTGCCGCCGAGGATCCACCAGTTGGGTGCGGTGGTTGTGGTGCGGCCGCTGAGCAGTGCGTCGATTTCGGTAGTGTTGCGACCCTGCGTGCGCAGCGCGCGTGCGTCGCGTCGCCTCATCCACATGGCAATGAATACACCGGCCACTGAAATCGCGGGAATGAACATCGCCATCAGGTAGACGCGGCGGTAGATATCGACTTTCTGGTCTTCGCTGAGCGTTTTTACGTCGCTGAACATATAGAGATTGATCAGCGCCACAAACACGCCGCCGCCGATGATGGCGACGCGCCCCAGCGTCTGCATGGTGGTGTTCATCAGTTTGCGCCGCGCAGCATCGATGGGCTGGCCGGCAGCATCGACGCGCGGCACGGCTTCGACAGTCATCGCATCGGCGACCACGTCCTGCATGACATAACCAACCGTGGCGAGCAGCACGCTGGTGACGTACCAGGCGCCGGGTGCGAGCATGGCGCTCATCGCCTCGCGGTCAGTGAGCAGGCTGACCATAATCAGCAGGCTTGTCGCAATCATGCCGGCGCCGAGAAACACCAGCGCACTTTTCCAGCGCCAGATCAGATCGACCAGATGGCCCAGCGGCATTTTCAGCGCCCAGGGTACGCCGGCCCAGAAACCCAGCGCCGCCAGAAAAGCCGCCGTCAGGCCGAGATAGTCTTTGACGAAAAAGGTGCCGACGATGCCGGTCAATCCGGAAATGCCCGCCGCCATGTACACCATCAACGGCGGCAGGTACGAGAGGCGCATCTCGCGCCCGAGCGCGAAAATATTGCGATCCAGCCATGCGTAGAAAATATTCATGAATCCTGGGTGCGAGGGAGTTGAGCGTAATTTATCATAACTATTTGATTTTATTGATATTTTATTAAATCGGCGACTCGGTCCAGCGTGCCGCGGTGTAGCGTTGCAGACTGAGCTCCGTATCCCAGAAGTCGGGCGGCAACCCTGCTTTGTATTTCAGATAGGCCAGGAACTCGGCCGGATCCGCGTATTGCGCCCAGACCTCGGGCAGAAAAGTGCTGTGGTGGCGGCCGTAACGCAAAATCACGCCATCAACACCGACGCGCAAGCGGGCCAGCGCAGAGTGCTCGTCCGGCCCGTTGATGAATTCAAAATCAGACAATACGGCGACTTCGATGACGGCGCTGTCCAGATCAGCCAGGGTCATGGGGCTGAAGCAGGGGTCGCGCAATGCGGCTTGAATGGCATTGGCTGCAACATCCGCACCCAGTGGCCGCTGTGGTTCGAGGGTGCCGGTGCGTCCCCGTAACTGTGCAGTGTGCGTGATGGTGACATACGAAGCGCCCGGCGCGCTGAGCCATGTTGCGTTCGCAGCGGCAGGCGCCGGCTGCCGGCCCAGCGCGTGTGCGATGGCCCGGCGCGCGAGCGGTAACAGGATGCTTCCGGCGTCTTGCGGCAGGGATTCCATGATGAATGCTGGAGGAGCGGCTGGGGAGGCGGTTGGCAGGTGCGCTGCTGCTACAATCCCGCGCAGGTTCGATTCTACGACAAGTCCACAGGCCATGACCCGATGCCGCATTACGCCGCACTGATTCCTGCCGCCGGCAGCGGCGCCCGAATGGCCGCAGATATGCCCAAGCAGTATGCAATGCTTGCGGGCAAACCGATGATTCATCATGCGGTACATCGACTGTGCGCGCATTCACACATCGAGCAGGTATTCGTGGTGCTGTCACCCGGCGATACGCAATTTGTCGCGCTGGACTGGAGTGCCTGCGGTAAAAAATTGACTGCGCTGTATTGTGGCGGGGAGACGCGGGCTGCCAGTGTTTTTAACGGGCTGCTGGCGGCAAATAACGCGATTGACGGTGCCGACTGGGTGCTGGTGCATGATGCGGCGCGGCCGTGCCTGCGCGCAGCAGATATCGACCGGTTGATTACGGAGATCGGTGACAGCGATGTGGGCGGATTGCTGGCCGTGCCGGTGGCGGATACCTTGAAGCGGGCGAATGCGGTACGCGAAGTGGTGCAGACTGAAACCCGTGAATATTTGTGGCGCGCACAGACGCCGCAGATGTTTCGCTACCGGGTGCTGATTGAGGCGTTGCGCCGCGCCGATATTGCCGCAGTCACCGATGAGGCCAGCGCGGTCGAGCAGACCGGCGCGAAGCCAAAACTGGTGCCGGGCAGCGCGACCAACATCAAAGTCACGTATCCGGAAGATCTTGAACTGGCGGAGCTCATTTTGAAAAATTTCGGGTGACTGACATGCGTATCGGACAGGGTTTTGACGTGCATGCGCTGGTAGCCGGGCGCAAGCTGATCATCGGCGGTGTGACCATTCCGCATGAACGTGGTCTGGACGGACATTCCGACGCAGACGTGCTGCTGCACGCGATATGCGATGCGCTGATCGGTGCCGCCGGCCTCGGTGATATCGGCAGACACTTTCCTGACACCGATGCGCGCTACAAGAATATCGACAGCCGGGAATTGTTGCGGGCAACCATGCAATTGCTGCGCGGGCATGGGTATGCGGTCGGTAATGTGGATGCAACGATTATTGCGCAGGCGCCGAAAATGGCGCCGCACATTCCGGCCATGTGCGCGAACATCGCTGCCGACCTCGGTGTGGCGGCGGGTTGTGTCAACATCAAGGCCAAGACTGCGGAGAATCTGGGCTTGGTCGGTCGCGGCGAGGGCATAGTCGCCGAAGCCGTGGTGTTGATCGACCATACGTGATCACGCACTGCGGGTCAGGCGCAGGGCTATACTCCTCGAATCTGCGGATACCGGTTGAAAGGTTGATATGAGTGGTGCGGAATGGGCTTCAGTTTTTATGCGCACGGCCCCCGGTAATGCTGCGCCTGACTTGCTGGCGCTGCCTCACTGGGGCGATGCGCAATGGCAGAAACTACTGGCGCAGACCACACCACGGCCGTTTCGCGCGAGTGAAGTGCTCATCCAGCGCGATGCCACGGACCGCGTGGTTTATCTGGTCGCTGCCGGATCACTGGAAGTCGGTGTGACGCAGGTGGACGGCATCAGCATGACTACGCTGGCGCGCATCAGCGCCGGCAGCGTCATCGGCGAACAATCGTTTTTTGACGGTCAACCGCGATCGGCCAGTGTCTGGGCCGTGGCCGATGGCACGTTGCTGCTGTTGCCGTTTGATGCGTTTACGCGGTTCGGTGAGGCCGAACCGGCGCTGGCGCGGGATTTTGTGTTTGCGCTGGCGCGGGTGCTGTCGATTCGGCTGCGCAGGACGTCATTCCGACTCAGACGATAGTGATTTTCAGTAGTCCTGGTTTCAGGGCAGACTGACGCGCACGCGCAGTCCGCCGCCTTCGCGCACGAGCAACTGCGCTGATCCGCCGTGCAGTTGTGCAATGCGATCGACGATCGCAAGTCCCAATCCGGTGCCGCTGGTCGAGCGTGCGCTGTCCATGCGGGTGAAGGGTTGCAGCATACGTGCCGTGTCTGCGGCGGGAATGCCGGGGCCGCGATCCAGGACTTCGATAAATGTACCGGCTTCATTGTGGCCGGTCAGCACTTCCACAGTGCCCGCGCCGTGGCGCAGCGCGTTGTCGATGAGATTAGCCAGCAGACGCTGCAGAGCCTGCGCACGCAGCGGCCGTGGCGGTACCGGTGCGGCGGCAAGCTGCACATCCTTGTTATTAAGTGCGTAACGTTCGACGACCGAGCGCACGAGTTGATTGAGATCGGCGTCCACAATCGCGGTTTCGGCATCGACGGGGCGCGCGAAATCCAGAAACTGGCCGATGGCGGCATCGATATCGGCGATGTCCCCGGCAACCCCGGCCTTGAGTGTGGCATCGCCATGATCGTCGAGCATTTCCAGTGCCAGACGGATACGCGACAGCGGGGTGCGCAAGTCGTGTGAAACACCGGCGAGGAGCAGTGCGCGTTCTTCATCCTGACGCCGGAGATCGGCGGTCATCTGGTTGAAAGCGCGCGCCAGCGTGCGAATTTCGGAGGGGCCGGCTTCGGTCACTTGCGGCGGCATGGTGCCGCGGCCGAGGGTTTCTGCGGCGCGGGTCAGTTCGCGCAGTGGCCGGTTGATGCGCGCCACCACCAGATAGGCGCCCAGCACCGCAAACACCAGTACCAGCGCACCCCAGCCGATCCAGCGCAACGGTTCATTGCGCTCGATGCGCGCGCGCGGCAACGACACCCAGTATTCGTCGGTGTCGATGCGGAAGCTGACCCACACGCCGCTGACCCCGTCGCGTTCGAGTGCGACACGTGTCTGCTTCCCGAGGCGCTGGCGTAATTCGGCCGCCATGATGCGCAGGAACGGACGGTCGGGCAGCGCCGGCACGGCTTCTGCAGGATTGTCGGCGTAAACCTGAATGCCTTCGCGCTGGGCCAGTTCATCCAGCAGCGCAAATCGTCGGGTGGCATCGGCGGTGATCAATGCGGCACGCGTCAGGTTGACCACGCTGGCTACTTGTCGCGCGGCCTGCAGTGCGCGCGGTTCAATTTCGGAGGTGCGGAAAATCTGCAGCCATGCCAGATGGGCGACGACGAGCAGCGCGGCGATCATCAGCACGCTGCGCCACAACAGCGTGCGCGGCCACAGACTTACCGCCACAGGACTGGAATCCGTCTCAAAAACGGATCGCGCGCCGACAGCTCATTGCAGCAAGATACGGGAGCGCGCGGAGGCTCCGACGAGACATTATTTGTTGGCAAGGCGAGGAGGAACGCAGTGTGCGACGCAGTCATGTCAAGTGCGGCCGGTTTTGAGATGGGTTCTACTGCGCTTTGCCGTCGGGGATGAATACGTAGCCGAAGCCCCACACCGTCTGGATGAATGCCGGTTTCGCAGGATCGGGTTCGATGATTTTGCGCAGCCGCGACACCTGCACGTCGATAGAGCGGTCGAAGGCGCCGAATTCGCGGCCGCGCGCCAGTTCCATCAATTTGTCGCGTGACAGTGGCGTGCGCGGATGTTCAACCAGCACTTTCAGCAGTGCGAACTCGCCGGTGGTCAATGCGCTGTCGGCACCGGCGCGGGTCAATGTTCGCGTGCCGAGATTCAGCCGGAATTCGCCGAACTCAATTACATGCGAGGCGGCGCCGGGTGCGCCGGGCGGTGCAGCCGGCGGCTGGCGGCGCAGCACTGCCTGGATGCGCGCCACCAGTTCACGTGGATTGAAAGGCTTGGGCATGTAATCGTCGGCGCCGATTTCCAAGCCGACGATGCGGTCGACGTCGTCGCCCTTGGCGGTGAGCATGATGATCGGCATCATTTCACCGCCGCCGCGCAGTCGCCGGCAGATCGACAAGCCGTCCTCGCCGGGCAGCATCAGATCAAGAATCATCAGATCGTAGCGTTCGCGGGCCAGTTGGCGGTTCATTTCGACGGCATCGGCCACCACACGCACGGTGTAGCCCTGCTCGTTGAGGTAGCGATTGAGCAGCTCGCGCAGCCGCGCATCGTCGTCGACGACCAGAATCCGGGTTTTTGTCTGTGTCATGGTGCAATCGTACCCAGTTCCAGGTCAACAGGCCACGCCTTTGAAACAATCTCTTACAAATTGTCCGCTGCCGCCCATGGGCGAGGCGCGTAGCATAAATGCCATGATTACGGGGCTGGCGAGGAATAAAGCACAAAGAACCGTGCAACAGATGGTTACACACTGGCGGGATATTGAAACATTCTGTTTACAGGGGGCGCTGATGATGGGGTTAACGTTCCGCTGGGGCGTGGGTCGGTGGTCATCCCGCCGGCATAACCTGAATGTGTGGAGGCAACAATGAACAAGGCAACTTACAGTGCATTTGCAGTATTGATGGCGGCCGGCCTGTCCATTGCGGCTGATGCGCAGGCGCGCGAACATGGTGTCACGCAGGCAGGCGAACGAGGTGCTACACAGGCACGCGTGACTCGTGCCACGACCATGCGTGAGCGTGGCGTCAACGAGCACCAGTTTAACCAGCGTGAACGTGTTGCCGCGGGCGTGCGCTCCGGTCAGGTGACTCGTCCCGAGTCGCGCCAGTTGCATCATGAGACGCGCGGCATCGAGCGCAAAGAACAGGC
>JAQBGW010000073.1:0-4317 GCA_032128415.1 Betaproteobacteria bacterium
GGCGATCGTCCTCGCCAGGATTCCACGCCTGGTCTACGGAGCGCGCGATCCGAAGGCCGGGGCGTGCGGATCGCTGGCCCTGGTGCCGCAGGATCTCCGGCTCAACCACCGTGCCGAGATCGTGCCCGGTGTTTTGGCGCCGGAGTGCGGGGCGATCCTCGAGGCCTTCTTCCAGGCCAAACGCCGCGAGAGGAACCGCCTGGAAAAGTGAGCCATGATCGCGTATTCTCCTCCGCGGAGAGATGCGAGAGTGGCTGAATCGGGCGGTCTCGAAAACCGCTATACGCGCAAGCGTATCGAGGGTTCGAATCCCTCCCTCTCCGCCAGAAAAATGAAAACGGCCCCGAACGGGGCCGTTATTATCTGGCGAGGTGGTGTAAGAATCTAGCCGCCCGGTGTAACCTATCCTGACGGATCGTGTTTCAATCTATAAGTGCCTGGCGCATCAGGTCGACCGGAGTGCAGGACTCAGGAGGTGACATCATGAAATACCGCAAGAACGAAGCCAAGGAATACGCGCGGAGCATGCTCAAGGGTGTGTGGACCGCGCTGCCTACCAACTTTACTGCCGACGATCAGCTTGATGAGATCGCAACTGCGGTAAATCTGGAATATTGCATCTCTGACCTTCAACTCGAAGGCCATTACTGCATCGGCAACGTGGGCGAGTTCTGGTCGATGACGAATGAAGAACGCATGCGCGTCCACGAGATCAACGTGGAGGTGGCGAAGGGTCGGGTGCCGCTGATTGCGGGTTGCCATCACCAGAATCCCAACGAAGTGATCAAGCTGGCACTGCACGCGCAGGCGGTCGGCATCGACTTCGTGATCATCCTGACGCCGTTTGTGGCAGCACGCTGTGACGACGCGATCTATGAGTTCTACCGCTATGTCTGCGAGCGTATCGACATCGGTGTAGTGCTGTTCAACACCGAAGCGACGTATCCGATCGGCGTGCCATTGGCCAAGCGCTTGGCGAAGATTCCGAACATCTGCGGTTTTAAGCAGGGCATATCAAAAGTCTCGGCGACGATCGCGCTGCGCGCGGCGATTGGCGAAGAACTCGAAGTCAGCGTCGCCGACGAAGCGCCGTGGGTGTTCAACTCCAGCGTCATGGGCGATCAGTGGCTGCTGAACTATTGCCCGCACCTGTTCCAGGTGCCCGGCTATCTCCCTGTCAACGACTACAGTCGTGCTGTACTGGGTGGTGACTACAACACGGCCATCAAACTCAGCCGCAGTCTGAATCCGTTGCGTACCGTGCTCTCCAAATGGATACCGGGTTACGGCGGCACGAGCGGGCAGGTACCTGCGGCTGCACAAAAATACTGGATGGAATTGCTGGGCATGCAGGGCGGGCCCGTGCGTGCCCCTTGCACGGAACTCACCGCAGAGCAGAAAGCGCAGATGCGCGCTGATCTGGAGGCGACAGGATTACTGGATAAAGCCCGGGCGGCGAAGGTGAAGCAGCAGCAGCGAGCCGCTTGATGGTGAGTCATGATGTAACTCCCTGGTCGTCATGACTTATATGTGCTGTGGTGGTGTGATGCGTTCTAACACCGCTTCCCGTCGCAGCGATCAATACTTAAGGAATAAATTGTAACCTGTTGTATTTATTGAATTATATAAAACATTTCTCTGCTATCGAGTATTGTCAGCGTAAGTCTGCTGTAAGACATGGGTAATAGGGTGTCACTGTCGAGTGACCAACTTAGGAGCTATAACCATGGGCAGAGGGCGCATCAAGGCAGAACCGGGCGATCCGAACAATTCCATCGCAGCGCGCATTCGCACAGCCATGACCGCGTGTGGTATGAAGTCCGTGGCAGAACTCGGCCGGCGCGTTAGTTTGCCCCGCCAAACGGCGCATCGCTGGATTAACGGTGATACCAAAAACATGACCCACGAAAATCTCTACAAAGTTGCCGATGCGCTGCAGGTGCGCGCGCGTTGGCTGGCGGTCGGCGACACGGCACCGACACCGATTGATTTGGGTGATGGCGATGTCGTTGGCTTGATCGGTACCTACGAGGCCATGCCGACAGCAGCTCGCGAACAATGGCTGGCCATCGGCCGCACATTGCTGTCCATGCACACGGTAGGCAAAGGCACGGTGGTTGATCCGTATCCGAACCTGCCGCCGCCGCATGCGGGCGGCGATCATGCATCCGCAGGTGGTACTGCAGTGTCCCGGGGCCAGACGCTTGATTCCGCCAGGCGCTCTACCTCGTCATAGTGGCCGGCGCATTTCTGCACCGGCCTGGTAATCTCGCACATTAGTCATTCGGCGTGATGCACGCTGCCGGTTCAGCGCGTACACTCCACAGATGTTCCAAATGGCATTCATAGTCCGGGGCGCAGTGCTGGTGTTGCTGCTTGCAGTGGCTGTAATCGGTCATGCGGCAGCACCGGCTGAACTCAAACCCGAGATGCAGGAATTCGTGCAGGAAATGGTCGAGCGCCATGGTTTCGAGCGCCGTCCGCTGGAACGGGCGTTGCGACTAAGCCGGTTTCAGAGCGCCATCATCCGCGCCATGGATGCGCCATCAACAGCACTGCCGTGGCATAAATTCCGCGCGCGCTATATCGACGACACACGAATTACCGGCGGTCTGCGTTTCTGGGAAAAACATGCGCAGGTCATCGAGCGGGCCGCTGCGGAGTTCCAGGTGGATCCCGATCTTATCGTCGCAACCATTGGTGTTGAAACCTTATTTGGTCGCCACACCGGAACCTTCAATGTGTTCGATGCGCTGGTGACGCTGGCCTTCAGTTATCCGAGCCGCGCTGCGTATTTTCGCGGGGAGCTGGAGCAGTTTTTACTGCTGTCCAGGGAAACCGGGCTGAGCCTGACTGGAGTCAAGGGTTCTTATGCCGGCGCCGTTGGTGTTCCACAGTTTATGCCGAGCAGCTATCGCAAATACGCGGTGGATTTTGACGGTGACGGCCGGCGAGATTTACGCGGTGCGGTCGATGCCATCGGTAGTGTGGCGAATTATTACCGGCACTTCGGCTGGAAGTCGGGCACAGCAGTGTTGGTAGAAGTAGAGGTTGATGAGAGCGAGATTGATGCGCTGCTCGCTGCAGGCATTAAGCCGCATATGACGGTGGCTGAATACCGCAAGCGCGGTGTGGTTCCACAGGAATTGGTCGCTGATGACGCCAAAGCCGCATTGTTTATGGTTGAAACCGGGGACGGGCCGCGCTATTTTCTGGGGCTCAACAATTTTTACGTCATCACACGCTACAACCGCAGTATCAATTATGCGATGGTGGTGCGTGAATTGGCGGATACGCTGCGTCAGCGGCGAGCAGCGGCGACAGCAGCACAATAGCCGCGGCAACTCTCAGCGGCTCGATGATGCGGCGGCTTCCCGGGGAAACGCCACCAGATGATCGAGTTCGAGGCGAATGCCGATCTTTTCGCCGATCGCGTGATTGTGATGGCTGGGCACCAGCGAATACACCTGACCGCCGGCCGGCAACTGCAGAGTGTAGAGAAATGCTGCGCCGCGAAATGCCTTGTGCAGCACCTTTGCCTGCAGCGGGCTGGCGTCGTCATGCAACACATCGTCGGGTCGTAATAGCACATCGACCACGGCCCCCGCAGGCAAACCCGGATCTTGATCCGGCTTGAATGTGCCGAGTTCGACGCGGATCTGCCCGTCGGCGAGCACGGTTCCCGGCAGAAACAATCCGGCACCGATGAAATTGGCGGCATAGCGCGTTTTCGGTTCGTGGTACAGCCGGTAGGGCGTGTCCCACTGTTCAATGCGGCCGTCTTTCATGATGCCAACCATATCGGCAATGTTGAAGGCTTCGTTCTGGTCGTGGGTTACCAACACTGCGGTGATTTTTTCCTGTTTCAGAATATCGCGTACCTCAACGCTCAGCCGCTCGCGCATTTCGACGTCCAGATTGGAAAAGGGCTCGTCGAGCAGCAACAGTTTCGGACGGGGTGCCAAGGCGCGGGCCAGTGCCACGCGCTGTTGCTGGCCACCCGACAATTCCTGGGGATATTTGGCGCCGAGATCGGCGAGACCAATCATGTTCAGCAACTCCCGCACCCGCGCTTTGCTGTCGATGACAGTGGTATGGCGCAGGCCGAAGGCGATGTTGCCGGCGACGGTCAAATGCGGAAACAACGCGTAATCCTGAAACACCACACCGATACGTCGCTGCTCTGGAGGCACCGACGCGCCCTTGGCACTCATTAAGGCGCCGTCGAGCGCGATCGTGCCGCTGAGCACCGGCTCAAAGCCGGCAATGCAGCGCAATACCGTAGTTTTGCCGCAGCCGCTGGCGCCGAGCAGGCAG
>JAQBGW010000074.1:0-21210 GCA_032128415.1 Betaproteobacteria bacterium
CACTGCTGATTCATTATGCCGGGCTCGACGAACGCATCAATGCGGGATGGCCTGCGTATGAAGAGGCATTAAAGGCGAACCAGGTGCGTTACACCATGCAAATGTATGACGGCGTCAATCACGGTTTTCATAACGACACGACGCCGCGCTATGACGAAGCGGCGGCGAAACTGTCGTGGCAGCGCACGCTGGAATTTTTCAAGCAGCATCTGCGCAGCTGAACGCAGGGATCGGCCTCACCAGCCTCCGGCTGGACGGGGCCGATCGTTGTTGCCCTGCGCGCTGTTGAGGCGCAAGCTAGCCGGATCATGTTGACAGCCCGATCCCGGCAATGGCAATTGATGGGCGCCCTGCGAAGTTTGTTCTGCGCATGGGCTGCAGTCGTGGGCATGCGTGAGTGTTTCGCCCAATCCGCGGCTGACTATCCAATCCGGCCGATTCGCATCATCGTTGCAGCTTCTCCCGGATCGTCGGATGAATTTTTTGCGCGCGTGCTGGGCAAAAGTCTGGAAGCGCACTATCAGCAACGCGTCGTGATCGACAGCCGCTCCGGCGCGGGCGGGCTGATTGGCAACACCCTGGTGTCCAGGGCGAATGCCGATGGTTATACGCTGGGCATGGTCGGCGTCACCCGTGTCATCACCGCATTACTGCGTGACCAGCCGCCGTATCGCGCCCTCGCCGATATTGTCGGTGTTGCCCATGTGGCGTCGATCACCAATGTGTTGGCGATAACGCCGACTATCCGGGCACGTACGGTGCGCGAATTCGTCAGCTACGCACGCGTGCATCCCGGTGAACTCAACTATGCCTCGATGGGTATCGGATCTGCAGCACATCTTGCCGGCGAGATTTTTTCACGAGCCCTGGGTATCGACGCAGTGCATGTGCCGTACCGCATGGTAGCGAATACCTTTGTCGAGATGAGTCTGGGGCGTGTGCACTATGCCGTGTTGACGCTGCCCTCGGTACTCGGCACCGTGCGGGATGGCCGATTGCGCGCGCTCGCAGTGATGACGCCACGGCGCAGTGCCGCGTTGCCGGAAGTGCCGGCCATCGCCGAAGTCGGACTGCCCGCCGCGCAATTCGACAGTTGGGCAGGCATTGTCGCCCCCAGCGGTACGCCACGTCGCGTTGTCGAGCAACTGCACGGCGACATTGTGCGTGCGCTGCGTGATCCGGCGATGCGCAAACGATTCGTGCATCAGGGCGCAGAATCAATGCCGGAGAGCACGCCGGATGGTTTCATGCGGCATATTCAGGGGGAATACCTGCGCTACCAGGCGCTGATTCGCAAGAACAGCGTCAGTGTGAACTGAAATCCGCGGCGAAACCCGCGGCTGCTGCCCACGCTTTATAATTCGCGTGGTAGCGGCTACAATCGAACGACATAAAAAATAAAAATAAAAATAAATTTTTCGACGTCAGCGCGTTTTGGAGGAGAGCATGAAGACAGGTCATCGACGCGGTTTAGTACGCGGCACATGCTGTATGGTATTGCTGGGCATCGCCTTCGGCGCGCTCGCGCAACAGAGTTATCCGGTGCGGCCGATCAAGATCATTGTGCCCTCCGCAGCGGGTGGCGGCACCGATTCCACGACACGCCTGATCGCGCCCAAGCTTGACGAATATCTGGGCCAGCGGGTGCTGGTGGAAAACCGCGCTGGGGCTGCCTCGATGATCGGCAGCGATATAGTCGCGCATTCGGCGCCCGACGGTTATACGCTGCTCACGGGCATCAGCACCATCACCATCCAGCCGTCGATGCAGAAAAAGCTGCCGTATGACGTGCTCAAGGACTTCGTGCCGGTCAGCCAGTTCGTCATTCTGCCCAATGTGCTGGTCGGCCATCCTTCGCTGAAACCCAAGACCGTCAAGGCGCTCATTGCCTTTGCAAAGGCGCATCCCGGACAGCTTGAATTCGCCTCGGCCGGCACCGGCAGCAATCTGCATCTGTGCATGGAAATGTTTCTTGCCATGACCGGACTAAAGATGGTGCATGTGCCGTACAAGGGGTCGGGGCAGGCGATTGCAGACCTGGCGGCGGGTTATGTGCCGCTGATGATTACCAACATGATCACCGGCACGCAGCAGGTGAACGCCGGCCGGCTGCACGCTTACGGCGTGACCAGCGCGAAACGCTCCGAGGCTGCGCCGAATATCCCGACCATTGCCGAGCAGGGCGTATCGGGTTACGAGGCGGTGCAGTGGTACGGGCTGATGGCGCCGGGTGGTACGCCGCGCGATATCGTTGCAAAATTGCACAAGGGCGTGGTCAGCGCGCTGCAGGACTCCACGGTGAGAGATCGTTTTGCCAAGAGCGGCGCCGAGCCGATCGGCAATACGCCGGAAGAATTTGCAGCGGTGGTGCGCAACGACATGGCGAAATGGGCCAAGGTGGTCAAGGCCGCCGGGCTCTCGCCGAAGTAATCAAGTCCTAGTACGGCGTCTTCACAACCCTGCCGCTGGACTCTACGAACCAGCGCTCACTGACCAACGATTTTCCGGCAAGACGCGCATGCATCCAGTCGGCTACCACGACTGCAGGCGTCGGGCCCAGTTGGGTGGAGGGCACGTTGCCTACCGAGTGGCGGCTGTCCTGATACACCACCAGCCGTTTCGAACATTGCAGCGTGGCCATCAGGCGTTCGGTGTGCTTCGGCGGTGACAGTTCATCGGCTTCGCCGGCGACGCACAGGTAAGGCACGCGAATTTTCTCAGCTTGTCCTTCCCAGGTCAGTGATTTGCGGAATTCGTCGAACTTGGCCTCCTCTGTAAACCCGGACATGTACATGAAGCGTTGTTTGAAAGTGGGTGACGCTTCCTCGAATATGGTGTGGCAGCCAGGTTCCAGGCAGGTGGCAGTGACCGCGCAGGCGCGGTAGCGCGGTTCACCGGCACAGCATATCGTCGCAAACAGCGATCCGAAGCTCTGGCCGACGATGCCGATGCATTGTGGATCGATTTCCGGGCGCGCGGCCATCCAGTCCATGACGATACGACCGGCTGCGGACCAGTTGGGCATGCTGACGTGGATGCCTGTGACCGCGCTTTCATATTGCCCCGGACCGTCGATACTGAGCACTGCGATGCCGCGCGACAGCCAGCGGTCGCCGTACATCGCGACGCTGGCTTCCTTGAAGCTGTCCATGCCGGGAATGGAGACCACGGCGGGAATGCGGCCACCGCTGTAGCCGGGCGGGAGATGAAACCAGGCGGGCAGCGCCTTGCCCTGGAACGGAATCCACACGGCCTCGATCTTGTGATCCGCGTATTTGGCGTAGGCCGTGTAACAATCGCGTTTGCTCTGATTCAGCGCCAGGTTTTTGGCATTGTTCTCGTCATGCGGCCACTGTGCGGCGGCGTACTGGACCGCAGCGATGAAATAATTCTGGCGCGCGGTCACCCATTCTTCCGCGGCTTCGGCGGCCCGCGCCTTGGCTTCGCGACGTCGCGCTGCGGTTTCGAATGCGGGCGAGATGTCGGCGTATTTCTTGACGCGCTCGCGGATGCCGGCAAAGTCGGCATTGGCTTCAGGGCCGCAGGGCGCGTTGTAATTGATGCTGCGCGGCTGATCCCAGTCGATACCGACGGAACGGATGACGTTGTCAACGAGCCAGCGTTGTTCGGTCCAGCGGCGGGTCACGGGGGCGTGCATGATGTGGGATCGCTCACGGTGAGGTACGAACCGGCATTCTACTAACGCAGTGCCGCGTCGTGTATTGTTCTTCAAATGAACCAGCAGACCATCAACATGATCACCTTCGGTGGCGGTTACTCGCTGCCGGCGTGGGTGGCCCAGCGCCAGGGTTTTTTTGCGCAACACGGCCTCGCGGTCAATATCACCTATACGCCAAACTCGGTGTACCTGATGACCCAGTTGATCGAGGGTCAATTCGACCTTGCTGTCACCGCCATCGATAATCTGGTTGCTTATCAGGAAGGACAGGGCGAGGCGCCGTTTCAGGGCGTCTGCGACCTGGTGGCTTTTATGGGGGTCGATGACAGTTTCCAGAGTCTGATGGCGGCGCCGGACATCAAATCGGTGGCGGATTTGCGCGGCAGGAAAATCGCGGTCGATGCTTTGACCACCGGTTATGCCTTCATCCTGCGCGAGATGATCGCGCGTGCCGGCATGACTGATGCTGATGTCACTTACGAGCGCACCGGCGGCGGACCCACGCGCATGCGCGCGATGCTCGATGGCCATTACGCGGCCGGTCTGCTGGCCACGCCGCTGGACAAGATCGCTGCCGACCAGGGGTTCACCCGGCTGGGCACGGCCCGCGAACTGCTGGGCCGCTACCAGGGACGCACTGGATTTGCGCAGCGCGCGTGGATCCGGAATCACGAAGCGGCAGTCATCGGTTTCATGCGTGCCTACCGCGATGCCATGGACTGGCTGTATGACCTCAGCAACCGCGAAATCGCCGCGGCGCTGCTGATCGCGAACGATGTGTCAATGACGCCGGAGCTGGCGCGGCAGTCCCTCGACATTCTGCTCGACGAGACAGGCGGGTTTTTCCGTGACCAGGCGCTTGACCTGGATGGCATACGTACCGTGCTCGCGTTGCGCACCCGCTTCGGCGTGCCGCAGAAAACGCTGACTGATCCGGCGCCGTATGTGGATCTGGCGCTGCACGCCAAGGCGTTCGGCGCTGGCTGATTGCTGCTACTTCCGTTTGCCAATGGTGGGGAACTATTCCGGTGGGTCATCCGATCAATGATGCCTGGCTTCCCACTGTCGAGCGGGCGCCGGTGCGGGCCATGATCCATGCGGGGATCATCGCCAGCACATAGACGATACCGACGAGTAGAAAACAGTCGCGAAAGCCCATCGTATAGGCCTGCGCATGCACCACGTCGCCGAGAAAATGCAACGCACCCGGTCCCTGCAGGTTCTCGGGTACACCCGCGCGGGCAAGCAGCAATTCCATCTGTCGCAGCAATTCGAGCGTCGTGGAGTTAGCAGAGGTCTGCATTGCGGTCAGCGTGTCGCTGTGGAAGAACGTGCGCCGGTCGAGCATGACCGAGAGCAGGTTTACGCCGAATGCACCGCCGATCTGTCGCGCGAAGTTGATCATGCCCGCACCCTGGCTGAGTTGCTGGGGACCCAGCGCGCGCAGTGCCGTCAAATTTAACGCCGGTTTGATCAGTGCCAGCCCGATGCGCGAGAGCACGACGGCGAAAGCGATGATCCAGAATGGCATGTTGGCATCCACTTTCGCAAGCCAGAAGGCGGACGCCGCGAAAAACAGCAAACCGACCATGATCAGAATCGTCGGCGAGGTCCGGTCGCTCAGGTAGCCGCCGACGGGCATCAGCATTCCCATCGCCAGGCCGGCAGGCATCAGCAGCAGCCCTGCGGTGAGCGGTGTGGCGTGCTGCACCGTCTGCACGAACAGCGGTACGAGATAAGTCGAGCCGAAGATCCCCGCGCCGTAAATGATCGCCACCGCTGCAGCTGCTGCGAATCGGGGATTGGCGAATACCCGCAGGTCGACCAGCGGCTCATCGGTTCGCAACGACCACACCACGAACGTGCCGCCGCTGGCAATCGATATCGCGAAAAGCGTCAGCACATAGTCTGAGTCCCAGCCCTCGCGCTGCCCGTTTGACAACGCCGTCAGTACCGTGGCGATCGCCACCGAGAGCAACACAAAGCCGATCCCGTCAAAACGCACGCGTCCGCCCGACAGCTCGCGCCCCGGCAGGAAGGCGCTGCCCATCAGCATTGCGATCGAGGTCACGGCTATCGGAGCAAAGAAGATAAAGCGCCAGTTGAACAGGTCGATCAGCGTCCCGCCCAGTGTCGGGCCCAGCGCCGGGCCGAGTATGACGCTCATGCCAAACAACCCCATCGCGGTGCCGCGTCTTTCGGGCGGAAACACGCGGAACAGCGTGTACATTGCCAGCGGCTGCAGCAGTCCTGCTACCGCCCCCTGTACGATGCGAGCCAGGATAAGCACGTTCTCGTTGGGGGCCACGCCGGCGAGCAGCAGCGCGCCAATGAATACGGTAAGGGCGCCGATGAAGGTTTTGCGTTGGCCGAAACTATTCATTAGCCAGGCATTGAGCAGCATGCCCACGGTCATCGCTGCAAGCGTGCCGGTCGACAGCCATTGCGCACGGTCTTGCCCGATGCCGAACGCGCCCATGATGTCGGGGATGGCGACGTTGACGCTGGTGGTGGTGAGCGTCGCCGAGATCGTACCCAGCATCACGGTCACCGTTGCGAACCAGCGGTAAGCCGGTCCGTAACGCGCGAACAGTTCGTCAGTCGTTGCGGCGGGTTGCAATGGACACCTCGACCATCATGCCGGGGCGGAGCAGGGGGTCTTTCTGCGAGAGACTGATGCGAATCGGCAGGCGTTGTGTGATCTTGGTGAAATTGCCACTCGGATTGGGGTCGGGCAACAGCGCAAACTTGCTGGTTGCCGCGCGCCCGATGCGGAATACCTCGCCCTTGAACACGCGGTCGGGATAAGCATCAACTTTGATCTCGGCCTTCATGCCTGGCTTCAACTGCGCGATGTCAGTTTCCTTGACGTTGGCTTGAATCCAGATGCTGTTCGGGTTGTGGAACATCAGGATGCGCTGGCCGGTCGCGACATGTTCGCCTTTGTTAGCAAAGGTCATCACCACGCGGCCATCTTCGGGGCTCACGATGATGCGGTCGGCGATGTCGATTTCGCGGCGGCGGATCTCGGTGCGGATCTCGTCAGCTTGATTTTTCAACATACCCAGCTGCCGCTCCATGACCAGCAGCTCGCGCCGGCTGCCACCTGCGGCGGAGAGCGTGCCGCGCACGGCCGCGATATCTGCCAGTGCTTTACGGTGGTTATCCTGCGCCTGCTGCCAAGCGGTGCGCGACCGCTCCATCGCCTGCGTCGATAGCCACTTGCGCGCCGCAAGGTCGCGTGCCCGCTCATAATCCTCGCGCGCCTGCTTCACCTCGCCGTTGCGTGCCGCGGCTTCTGCTTCAGCGGCTTTCAAGCGATTGGTTTCGCTTTGGTACTTACCCAGGGTTTCCTGGTCGACCTGACCGCTGCGGGCACGCACCATGGCCATCTGGCTATCGATGGCATCGAGGCGGGCGACCAATGCTTCGCGTTGCAATTGTGCATCGCGGTCATCGATCTTGAACAGCAGGTCGCCTTGCTTGACCGATTCACCCTGGATGACCGGCAGCTCGGTGATCCACCCTGATGCTCGGCTTGACAGCGTGATGATCTCACCGTCGATGCGCGCGTCATCAATATAAATATGGGTCCAGCGCAGCCAGGCCCAATGTGCCATCCACGCCAGCAAAATGAGGGCGGTGATGAGGAGCAGCCACGATTTGCGACGTAGGCGCGCGCCTGCGTGGTGAGGGCCTACGCCGTCCCCGGCATGGTCTTGCTTGCCGTTGGGTTCTTGTTCTGCCATTGAATCCTGTGCGTCTGAATGATGGGTGCCGCGTTTCGACGCAAAACCGCGGACGGCGGATGCCGGCGGGGCCGACTTATGAATTATTTTTTACGCTGAAGTTTTTGCAAGTGCAAGCGGATCGGGTAAAAAGTCCGGTATGTGAAAGCCGCAAAATTTTGTGTATTCGACACGACGTTCCACGCCAACGAGGTTTTAAGAGGAGGCTGCGTCTGCTGTCAGGTTTTGTGCACCACCGGCGCCAGCATATTCTGGTCGATCATTACATCGATGACGGCCGGCTTGCCACTGGCAAAGGCGCGCTGGATCGCGCCTTCGAGGTCACCGGGGCGGGTGATGTGCTCACCGTGCGCGCCGAAGATTTTTGCCAGTGCGCCGAAATCCGGATTTTTGTAATCGACGGCGAAATAGCGCCCGCCGAAGTGTTCGTTCTGGAAGGCGCGTTCGTTGCCCAGGCCCTGATCGTTGAACACCACGTACACCACAGGGATGTTCTCGCGCACAGCGGTTTCGAGTTCGCCGATGTTGCACATCGCACCCATGTCGCCGGAGGCGCACAGCACCGGGCGATCGGGTCGCGCCAGTTTGGCGCCCATGGCGATCGGCAATGAGCCGCCGACGGAAGCCCAGTCGTCGATGCACATGAAGGTGTCGGGTTCGTAGCTCTTGAAGTAACTGCGCACATGTTTGCCGCCGTTGCCGGCATCCACAACAAGGATGCCGTTCTGCGGCAGTAGCTTGCGGATCATGTGCGCCACAAACTGCGGTTGGATGGGATCGGCTTGCGGCTGCAGCGCAGCCTGCAGTTCAGCTTCGCCCTCGGCGCGCGCCTTGGCGACGTCAAACCACGGTTTGCGGGGTTTGTTTTTGGCAGCGCGCTCCGCGAGGCCATTGATAAAACTTGCGGACGAGCCGGTCACGCCCAGTGTCACCGGGAACACGATGCCGATCTGGCCCGGCGCCGAGGTGTGGTGAATGATCTTTGCGTTTTCGCTGAAGATGCCGTACTTGTACAGGGTGGAGAACACATCGAAGTGCGCGCCGATGGCAATGATGACATCAGCCTGGGGTGCGGCGCGATTGGCGCTGGCAAAACCGTTGCGACCCAACGGCCCCAACGCCAGTGGATGTGCCGACGGGAAGGCGTCGGGCGAATATTGGAGCGCAGCCGCTGGAATGCCGGTGGTTTCAGTCAATTTCTGTATCGCGGCGACAGCTTTTTCCTTCATCACGCCGCGACCGATCACGAACAGCGGACGTTCAGCCTTGCTGATCAGTGCCCACGCGGCATCGATCTGCGCCGGGTCGCACACTGCAGCTACGGTGTTGCGATAAGCCGCAGGCGCAGTGGTTTCCGGCGCGATCTGTTGCAACAGCACTTCGCTGGCGGCTTCGATGTGGGTGGGGCCCTGCGGCTCGGTCAGTGCGACACGGAAGGCTTTGCGCACGGCTTCCTGCACTTTGTCCACATAGGGAATGCTGTAGGCCCATTTGGTGATCGGGCGCATGAACGCGATCTGGTCCATGTCTTGAGTCGCATCGCGCTCACGCATGCTGCTTTCCTGCACGCCGCAGATGCTGATCACCGGCACATTCCCTTTGTGCGCAGCGGCGATGGCGGTCACCATGTTGGTAATGCCCGGACCTTCGGTGACGGTGACTACTGACGGTTTGCCGGCGGCGCGGGCGAAACCGTAGGCCATGAAAGCAGCACCTTGTTCGTGGCGAGTCAGGATAAATCTGATCTGTGGCGTGTCGCGTAGCGCGTCGAGGATGGCGAGATTCTGCGTGCCGGGAATGCCGAACACATGATCAATGCTTTCGCGCAACAGGCCATCGACCAGCGCGCGCGCGCCGGTGACGGTTTTATTGGATGGGTGCCCGGTGGATTTCATGATTTGGCTTTCCTGTCTGCGGCAGTTTTGACGGAGCAGTTATTTCATAGAGACGCAGGCAACAAAAAACCCCGCGTGGCGGGGGTTTTGCAGTGTGCGGCGCGTTAAGCAGCTTTTTGCAGGGCTCGCAGTTGTTTTGCAATAAAAGTCATGACCATCTGGTGTGAGCGGTCGGCAGCAGGGCTGGGTGTCGCGGTCCATTCATGCTCGCAGCCCTCGAAAATTTCGAGTTGGCATTCGCCACCGGCAGCGCGATAAGTCGCCGCGAATTTTTCCTGAATCGGCGGAATCACATTGTCGTCGAGGCTGCCTTGCATGATCAACATCGGCAGCAAGACGGTCTTTTCCTTGCGCTCGAGAATTTCCTGCGGATTGCCGTCGTGTATGGTTTCCGGCGGATTGAAAAAAGCATCCGACTTTTTCATCATTTCGGCGTTGCCTTTTTTCTCGGCCTGCGCGCGGCGCGCAACCGGATTGCTGATCGGCGAGCGGGTGGCAACGTAGGCGACGGTGGCGTCGAGTTGCGGCGCTTCCGGCAACGGGATCGCGGCGTAGCGCGGATCGTGCGGGCGCAGTGCGAGCAGTTGCGCGGCATGACCGCCGCTGGAGCTGCCGAGCAGGCCGAAGTTGGCAGCGTCACCGTTCCATTCCTTGGCCTTGTGCTTGACCCAGCGGATGGCGTAGTGCGCGTCCTGCACGCACGCGGGATACGGCGCTTCACCGGAGAGGCGCATGTCCGGGGACACCACCAGCATGCCGGCGGCAGCGATGGCACGCGCCATCGGCTCGTTGGCGTAATGGTCCTTGCGCGCCCAGGCACCGCCGTGCAGGTCCACCAGCACCGGGAACGGTCCCGCGCCCTGCGGCTGATAAATGCGCGCAATCAGCTTGCGCTTGCCGCTGTTGCGGTATTCAACTTCCCAGCATTTGACGGCGTACAGGTTGGCGGGATTGTAGTGAACGGTCATGATGCTTCCTCCGAAAGTGGTGCGACTGGAATGCAATATCATAGCGCCACCCCGCCGGTTTATGTATGCCGGCCAACCTGGAAGTCCACATTGGAGAACATTATGCTCTGGGCCATATCATGCGGTGATAAACCGGATACCGCGGCGATTCGCGATTCCGTGCTGCAACCGCACCGCGACTATCTCGGTAGCCAGAAAAGCATCCTGGTGCTGGCCGGTGCCACACAGAACGATGAAGGTACGGCCGCCATTGGCAGCTTGTTCATCGTCAACGTCAACAGCCGCGCCGAGGCGAAAAAATTCTCCGACGGTGATCCGTTTACTCAAAAAGGGGTGTTCGCCAGCATTACCATCACGCGCATGCGCAAGGGCCAGTGGAATCCGGGAGCTGCGGAAGGCGCTTAGGCTTGCGCTGGGAGTGCTGAGCCCAAAAAAACGCCCACCATGGGGTGGGCGGTTTAACTATTTGATTTAATTAATAAAATTACAGACCGGAGGTCAGCGATATTTCTCCACTACGGCGAGAATTTCGTCGTTGGGCACCAGTCCTCGCGGATCCTGGACTCTGGCGTAACGGATGATGCCGTCCTTGTCGATGACAAACCAGGAACGTTTAGCGCGCAGGTACGCAGCAATGCGCTTGGGGTTGTTGATGAGCGCGGCATCTTCATTGAGCACGCCGTAGGCGCGGGTCATCGCCCGATTGGTATCACTCAGCAGCGGATAGCTGAGCCCGATTTTCTCGGCGAAGGCTTTGTTGGCTGCACTGTAATCGACACTGACGCCCAGAACCTGGGCGTTGGCGGCCTCGAACTTGGGAAGATCAAGTTGGAAGGCCAGGGCTTCGGTCGTTCAAGTGTTGGTGAAGGCGGCGAAATAGAAGAACACCACCACCGCCTTTTTGCCCTGAAAATCTGCCAGTGCAATAGGCTTGCCGGTGGTGGACATCACCTTGAAGTCCGGCGCCTGATCGCCTTCCTTCAGCGCTTCGGCATGGGCAGCGCCGGCGCATAACGCTGCGCCGAGCACCAGCGCTGCTATCCAGCGTTTACAGTACAGCATAATCATGGACGCCTCCTGTGGTGGATTGAACTGCGGGGGATTACTTCTTGGCGAGGCCGCGCACGTATTTGCGCAACACCCGGCCGTCGAAATCGACGTGGCCATAACCGCGGGCGGTGATCATGCCTTTGGTGTCAACCACTACCGTATAAGGCACTGCGCGCACGCCAAAGCCGCGCGCGACTTCCATGTTGGTATCGATCAGCGCCGGCAGCGTGTAGCCGCCCTTGGCGAAAATCGGTTTGATGGCCGGTTCACCTGTGGCATCCACCGAGATGGTGATGACGTTGATGCCGTCTTTTTTAAGTTCATTATGTGCCCTCTGCACGGAGGGCATATCGCCGACGCAGGTACTTCACCACGAGGCCCAGAAACGGATCACCGTAACCTTGTTGCGCAGATCGGCATCGCTGCCGCCATGGCCATTGAGTCCCGGCAGTTTGAACGAGGGCATTGGAACCGGCTTGGGTAACTCGTCAAAATTCTGTGCTGCCGCTTGCGGGAGGATGCCGGCGAACAGCCCGGTCAGCAGCAACAGGGAGACAAGTGATGGGGTGTAGCGCATGCATTTCTCCCAAAATCGGGTCAACAGGCGCCTGGATTCTAGCGCGTTTGCAGGGCCGGGCTTCGGTTAATTGGCAACAGGGCTTGATGCAATGGTGTGACAGGCGATGTTGCCGCCGCATAAGCGCTAAACGTTGGCGGTGCTGCACTTATTCCGGTGGTGCGGCGTTATTGCGCTTGAAATAACACGGGGGCGCACATCGTGCGCCCCCGTCAAGGTTGAACCGTGCCGGATTAGCGCGGCTTGATGCCTGCGGCCTTGGCGAGCCCGGCGAAGCGTTTTACGTCGGCGCGGAACTTTTTCGCCCAAATCTCCGGCGCATCGCCGTCGGGCTCGTAGCCGTTATCGACAAAGTGCGCACGGACTTTCGGTACCTGGAGTGCCTTGTGGATGGCCTGCTGCAGTTTTCTGGCAATCGGCATGGGCATATTGGCCGG
The DNA here is from genome assembly GCA_032128415.1 of Betaproteobacteria bacterium. GTDB lineage: Bacteria > Pseudomonadota > Gammaproteobacteria > Burkholderiales > SG8-41. Next base: position 12,356 of record JAQBGW010000074.1, read on the forward strand.
GCCGAACACGCCATGCCAGCCGGCGTCGGATACGTAGCCGGGCACGGTTTCACCAACAGTCGGGATGTCGGGTAGCGACTTCAGGCGTTTGGCGCCGGTAAAGGCAATGGCGCGGATCCGGCCGGCCTTGTGATGCGGCACACCGACTGATCCCGCGGGATAGTGCACTTGCACCTCGCCGCCGATGACAGCCGCAACTGCCGGGCCACCGCCCTTGTACGGTACGTGCAGCATGTTGATCTTCGCCATGGTAGTAAACAGCGACCCTGTGAGATGTTGGCCGTTGCCGACGCCCGCGGTGCTGTAGCTCAAGTTTTGTTTCTTGGCGAGAGCGATCAGCTCCGCGATATTTTTAACCGGTAGCGCGAGATTGACCACCACCAGATAGCCCAGTCCGGTGGCGACGTTGGTGACTGGCGTGAAGTCCTTGATGATGTCGAACGGCATCTTCTTGCGAATTGCCGGATTCACCGCAAAGGAGAATGACGTATTCAGCAACGTGTAACCATTGGGCGTTGCGTTGTTGACGGCATCGGCGCCGATCAAGCCGTTGGCCCCGCCGCGGTTGTCGATGACGAAGTTGGTGCCGATGACGGATTCCACTTCACGGTAGAGCACGCGGGCAAACACGTCGACATTGCCGCCCGGCGGGAATGGCACGATCAACCGGATCGGGCGTTCGGGGTATTGCTGGGCGACCGCGTTACCCATGAACACGGTTGCGAGCAGGCTCAGAATTGCAAGCAGGGTACGTTGCATTGATATCTCCTCCAGTTCAGAAATGAATTTGTCGCGTGCGGATTGTTGTATGCGCATCTGTGACAGACCCATTTTAGTGGCGTGGGCTCTGCAGGGAAACCCCTTTTAAGGATTAATTGGGGGAATTCGCCCCGAATCACGACAGATGAGACGGGAATGGGATAATCCGTTCGTTGAGATTTCGGGAGGGCGGGGGTGAACAGACCAAAAGTGCTGGTTACTGCGTCGACGGTATCCGATCTCGCGCAGAATCTATTGCGCGAGGGCGGTGCCGATATCGTATTCATGCCGGGACAAATCGATGAAGAAGCGCTGATTGCGGCATTTGCCTGCGATGAAATTGCCGCCATCCTGTTGCGCGGCTCACCACTGCTGAATGAGCGCGTGCTGAGCGTGGCGCCACATCTCAAAATCATCGCCAAGCACGGCGCCGGCGTTGATAGCGTCGACATTGCAGCGGCGACCCGCCGCGGCATCGCAGTGATGGTTGCCAATGGCGCCAATGCGGATGCCGTCGCCGAGCATGCGCTGGCGCTGATGTTGAGTCTTGCGCGCGAGCTGCCGCGCTTTGATCGCGATGTGCGCAGCGGGGCGTGGCGCGATCTTAATCAGTACACGCGCGACTTCAGCGCACGCACGGTAGGCATTGTCGGTTATGGCCAGATCGGCGAGCGCACGGCGCGGCTGGTGCAGGCCTGCGGTGCGCAAGTGGTCATCCACACCCGCTCCGCAATCACGCCACCAACGGGCATGTCATATGAACCCGATCTCAATCGTCTGCTCGAAACCGTTGATATCGTCAGCCTGCATTGCCCGCTGACCGACAAAACCCGCGGCATGATCGGTGCGGCAGAATTGGCGCGCATGAAACCCGGTGCGCTGCTGATCAATACGGCGCGCGGCCCGGTAGTTGACGAAGCAGCACTGGTCGTCGCGCTGAGAAGCGGCAGATTGGCGGGCGCGGCGCTGGACACCTATGCGGTGGAACCGCCGGATCCGGCGCATCCGTTATTTGCGCTGCCCAATGTGATGGTCACGCCGCACATTGCTGCAGCGACGACTGGAGCGATGGCACGCATGGGCACGATTGCCGCCAACAACATTCTCTGCTGGCTGCGCGGCGAGGTGCATGACGCGCGCAATTTCCTCAATCCCGGAGTTGCTCAGTCCGGACGCTGAATTGCTCTGCTGAAAGTTACATATTGTTACGGTGACTTTGTGCGCTAACACACAGAGTTGGTCGTTATAATGCTGGTAATGTGTGTGGCATCAGAGCAGGAGCCAGGGTGGATCATGACGATCCAGGGCATGCCACCGAAGTTGGCTTATTGCGGGCGGCATGGATATCGATCTACAACGAGGAAATCACTATGCAAAGCAATTTCTTATGGATCAGCCGTGGCGTGACACTGATGGCCTTGGGCATGCTGGTGGCAACACCGGTTTTTGCCGACAAACCCGCATGGGCTGGCGGCGGCAAGAAACAGGAAGACCGCGACGAGCGTGGTGGTGGCAAACACAGTGACCGCGGTGATCGTCATTTCGACGATCGTCGTCAAGTGCTGGTGCGCGAATATTACGTGCGCGAGCATAGTTCCGGACGATGCCCGCCGGGTTTGGCCAAGAAAAACAACGGTTGCATGCCGCCGGGCCAGGCCAAAAAATGGCATAAGGGCCGGCCGCTGCCGCGCGACGTCATTTTTCATGATCTGCCGCCGCGACTGGTGGTTGAACTCGGCGCGCCGCCCTCAGGTCACAGGTTCGTGCGCGTGGCATCCGACATCCTGTTGATTGCCATTGGCACAGGCATGGTGGTGGACGCGATCAACGATCTCGGCCGCATGTAAACACGGTGAACCTACTGAACACGGGCTGCGTTGCGGCCCGTGTTTTTTTGTGCGCAGCCGTACTGCGTAAAAGCGTGTTAAAACGGCAGTAAATTTCACTCTTGCCGCAGGGCATTGCCGGAGCACTCATGGATCTGGGATTGCACAACAAACTGGCGCTGGTGACGGGCTCGACCCAGGGCATAGGCCGCGCCATTGCGCAGGCGCTGGTGGACGAGGGTGCGCGGGTGATCGTCAATGGTCGCAACCGGAATACAGTCGATGCGACGGTTCAGGCACTGGCGGCAACCGGCGAGGCGTACGGCGTTGCCGCGGATCTCGCCACTGCAGCAGGCGCGCAGCAGGTCATCGATGCCGCAGCGCGCATCGGGCCGGTGGACATCCTCGTCAACAACGTCGGTTATTTTGAAGTGAAACCGTTTGCGGAAATTTCCGACCGCGACTGGATTGACATGTTCGAGCTTAACGTAATGAGCGGCGTGCGGCTGACGCGCGCGTTGTTTGACGGCATGCTGGCGCGCAACTGGGGGCGTGTGGTATTTATCGCCAGCGAGCAGAGCGTCAAACCCAATCCCGACATGCTGCATTACGCGATGACCAAAACTGCGCAAGTGTCGATTGCGCGCGGGCTTGCCGAATCCACACGCGGCACCGGCGTCACGGTCAACAGCGTACTGGCAGCACCAACCTGGTCGGAAGGTGTGGAAACTTTTCTCGGTAAAATCGGGCCCGAGCAAGGTAAGAGCGTCGAGGAAATGCGCACCGCTTATTTCGATGGGCCGGGCCGCACCTCGTTGTTGCAGCGCTGGGCAACGCCGGATGAAATCGCCGCGCAGGTGGTATTTCTGTGTTCGGAGCGCGCGGCGGCGATCAACGGCGCGGCACAGCGCGTGGATGGCGGCATCGTCCGCTCGCTGTTTTGATGTACATGATCATACAGCGATTATTCAACTTAACTATTTGATTATATTGAGTATTTTATTATGACTGCACGCACCCTGCAAAAAGTCATTCGCGCCATGGCGACCTCCGATGGCGCCGGCGTCAAACTTCGCCGCAGTATCGGTCAGTCTGAGGCCGCGCGTCTCGATCCGTTTCTGATGCTTGATGAATTCGGCACCGACAATCCCGACGACTACATCGCCGGATTTCCGGATCATCCGCACCGCGGGTTTGAGACCGTGACCTACATGCTCGACGGCCACATGCTGCATCAGGATCATCTGGGCAATCGTGGCGATCTGAAAAGTGGTGATGTGCAGTGGATGACTGCAGCGCGCGGCATTATCCATTCGGAGATGCCGCAGCAGCTCGAAGGCCGCATGCGCGGGTTTCAGTTGTGGATCAATCTGCCGGCCGCTGAAAAGATGAAACCAGCGGCGTACCGTGACATCCCCGCCGCACAAGTGCCGGTCATGGTGTTGTCCGGCGGCGGGCGCGTCAAGGTGATTGCCGGCACGCTGGAAGTCGATGGCAAAACTACTGCAGGCCCGATCCAGGGACTCAGCACCGCGCCACTGTTTTTTGATGTGGAATTGATGCCGCATCAAGTCTTCCGGCATGCGTTGCCTGCGGGTCACAACGCGTTTCTTTATACCTATGAGGGCGATGTCGGCGTCGGCGAGCCGCCGCGCGCATTACCTGCGCGCAGTGCCGGCATACTGTCGGACGGTGATCAGGTGTCGGTAATCGCCGGAGACCACGGCGCGCGTTTCATCCTGCTCGCAGGCAAGCCGCTGCGCGAGCCGGTCGTGCAACATGGGCCCTTCGTGATGAACACTCGTGAAGAAATCGAGCAGGCAGTGCACGATTATCAGACGGGTCGGCTGACGACGCGCGCCTAGCCGAGTGGGGCTTAATCGTCAGTCCCAAACCGGGGCGCGTCCCGCCGGGTTCGCAATACGACCATCGGGCCGGGCCAGGGCATGGATGCGCTGCATTTCATTTTCGTTCAGCGTGAAACTGAACACATCCAGATTTTGCGCGATGCGCTCCGGGTTCGACGAACGCGGGATCGGCGCGATGTTGCCCTGCTGCATCATCCAGCGCAGCACGATCTGGGCGATGGTTTTGCCTTTGGTCTGTGCGATAGCCGTTAACACCGGGTCCTCGAACAGACGGCCACGCGCCAGAGGACAATAGGCAGTGAAAATTAGACCATGGCGACGGCAGTAGTCGAGTATTTTTGTCTGATCGAGGTAGGGGTGATACTCGGCCTGTAACGTGGCCAGCGGCTCCGGACACGCGGCGAGCGCCTCCTCGAGCAGCGCGATATTGAAATTGGCGACACCGATATGCCGGGTCAGCCCATTGCGTTTCGCTTTTGCCAGCGCGCCCATGGTTTCCGCAAGCGGAATTTTGTCGACGGTCGGCCAATGCACGTGCAGCATGTCGACATAATCGACCTGCAGATTTTTTAGACTTTCATCGACCGAACGCGCGAAGGCATCGGCGCTCAAGTACTCGTGCGATACCTTGGTCACCAGGAAGATTTCACTCCGTGCTACGCCGGCGGCGCGGATGCCGGCACCGACACCTTTTTCGGAACCGTATTTCCATGCGGTATCGATGTGCCGGTAGCCAAGCTTCAGCGCGGTGACGACCTGGTCGCGGCAATCTTCAAGCTGCGAAGTGCCGTGGTAGCCTAGCTGCGAAGTGCCGTAGCCGATTTGCGGCATGCGGCAGCCGTGGGCGGACAGGACAGCAATTGACTTCGCGGGGATAGTCTGTGGATTCATTGTAGGGGGTACGGAATTGGGATGCGGCTAGAATACGCGTTTTAAATTTCGGATGCACACCGGCCCGCCATGATCCAGCCCCTGTTCCATCTTGCTTTCCCCGTGGATGATCTCGCCAAAGCGCGCGCGTTTTATGGCGAATTGCTGGGCTGCCCGGAAGGGCGATCATCACCGGAGTGGGTTGATTTCAATTTTTATGGCCATCAGATTGTCGCGCATCTGGCACCGGGCGAAGTCGGGCATCGCAGCACCAGCGCAGTGGATGGCGACAACGTGCCGGTGCGCCATTTCGGTGCCATCCTGTCCATGGCTGACTGGCAGACGCTGGCTGACAAGCTGACCAATGCGGGCACGAAATTCGTCATCGAGCCGCACATCCGGTTTCAGGGGCAGGTGGGGGAGCAGGCGACGATGTTTTTTCTGGATCCCTGCGGCAATGCGCTGGAATTCAAGTCGTTTCAGGATATGTCGCAGGTATTTGTCAAGTAAGGAGAAGCGGGAAAACATGGCCGTTAACTCGATTGACCAATATGGTGAATGTTTCTACACTCCGTTGCCCACACCCAGTCACTTCAACCCGTAGGAGGAGCATCATGCGTCAAATGTTTAAAGTCCTGTTGGCCACGTGCGCTTTAGTCGCACTGTCGGCAACTGCAGCAGAAAACGTGAACCTGTCGATCGCCACCGGCGGCACCGGCGGCGTGTATTACCCGTTGGGCGGTGGCATGGCCAACGTGTTCTCGAAAACCATCCCCGGCATGACCGCCAACGCCGAAGTCACCGGCGGCTCGGTGGACAACATGCGATTGATCGGCACTGGCAAGCCCTATATTGCACTGACGCAGGCCGATGCGGCAAAGGATGCCTACAACGGCGAGGGCAAGTTCAAGGGCACCAAGATTCCGGTGCGTGCGATGATGATGCTCTACACCAACCTGATGCAAGCGGTGACGGTTGAAGGTACTGGGGTCAACACCATCAATGATCTCAAGGGCAAGCGCGTGTCAACAGGCTCGCCTGGCAGCGCCACCGAGGTGTTTGCATTCCGTCTTCTTGAGGCCGCAGGCATAGACCCGAGGAAGGATCTGAAGACCGAACGGCTGGGGGCAGCGGAGTCCGCCAACGCGCTGAAGGACAGGAAAATCGATGCATTCTTTTTCGTAGCAGGGCTGCCGACATCGGCGGTGACGGATGTGGCGGCGACGCCGGGCGTGAAGATCAAGTTCCTGGATTCGTCACATCTGGTGGCGGCGATGAACAAGGCGGCCGGAAATATTTATCTGGCGGATGTCATTCCCAAGGATACCTACCCCGGCATGACGGTCGACAATAAAGCATCAGCTGTGGCCAACCTGCTGGTGGCCAACGCCAGCATGAGCGACAACATGGTTTACAACATCGTCAAGACGATTTTCGACAAACATGCCGACCTGGTGAACGTGCACAAGGCTGCGGCAGACATTAAACTCGACCGGCAAAAGCCTGATGCTTCACCGATTCCCTGGCATCCGGGTGCGTTGAAGTATTTCAAGGAAAAAGGGCTCAAGTTCTGATTGGAGCCAATCACTCCGACCCCGTCCATAACCGGACGGGGTTTTTTGTTTATGGGGTTGATTGCGGGGGTTGCGCAGCGCTGATTCAGCGGTTAGCGTAATCGCACGAATTTAAATCGAAATCGCTTGCCAGGGGAAAGTATGAGCGAAGCGCCGACTGAAAAGTTTTCAGTACCCGAGATTGTCCTCAGTGAAGAGGCGCGCAAACGTGTCGAAGAACTGATCGAGGAAGAAGAGGGCGTACACAACCGCTACACCGGCGCCCTGGCGATGTTGCTGACGCTGGCTGCGGTCATCATGTCGTTGTTTCATCTGTACGCTGCCGTGGAGATCGTTCCGGCATTCATGTTGCGCCCCATCCATGTCGCGTTCGCGCTGACCATGGTGTTCCTGATGTTCCCGGCAGCCCGGCGTTTCCGCCATCGCCTGATGTGGTGGGACGTACTATTCGCGTTGATGACGTTGGCGATCACCGCTTACATCCTCTACTGGGGAGATTTGCTGGGTGATCGCGCGACCATACCGACCACCGTGGACCAGATCATTGGTGTCGGATTGATCCTGCTGATCCTCGAAGGCAACCGTCGTAGTTCAACCTGGATACTGCCTTTCATCGTCAGCCTGTTTCTGGCCTATGCGATTTTTGGGGCGCATCTGCCGCAGCCGTGGACGCACAAGGGCTATGAAATTGCACGCCTCGTGGGCGCGCTGTACATGACCCTGGAAGGTATTTTCGGTGTGGCGGTGGACGTCTCGTCGACGCTGATCATCCTGTTCACGATATTCGGCGCCTTCCTGCAGTATTCGGGCGCCGGAAAATTTTTCATCGATTTTTCCTTTTCTGCGATGGGGGGCAAACCGTCCAGCGCCGGTCGCGCCGTGGTGATGTCGTCGTTCCTGCTTGGCGGACCCTCGGGTTCAGGGGTGGCCACGACGGTGACCATCGGTGCGGTGGCCTATCCGCTGCTCGCCAAGGCGGGTTACGGCAAGGAAGCCGCCGGCGGTCTGCTCGCGGCGGGGGGGCTGGGGGCGAACATCTCGCCGCCGGTGCTCGGAGCCGCGGCGTTCCTGATCGCCGAATTCCTGAGAATCTCCTACTTGGACGTGATTCTGATGGCGACCATTCCAACCATCCTGTTCTATCTCGCCATTTTCATTATGGTCGAGATCGATGCACGCAAGTTCGCCATGCATGCGGTCAAGCTCGAGAAGCATCATCGCGCCATCGATCTGGCCAAACGCTATTGGTACCATTTCATTTCGCTGATTTCCATAGTCGTTTTCATGTTGATGGGCTATTCACCGGTCCTCTCCGTGTTTTATGCCACAGTCGTGACTGCGCTGGTTTCATTCATCCAGAGTGATTCAGCGCTCATTCCCTACGACTGGTTCCGCGGCCGCTTGCCCTGGCTCAAGGGTTTCTGGAACTCGGGATTCATCAAGGCGCTCGAAGGCGGCTCGGTGGGCGTGCTCAACGTCGCGATGACCTGCGCATCTGCGGGCATCATCGTCGGCGTAGTGACGCTGACCGGGCTGGGTCTTAAATTCAGTTCCATCGTGCTCGACTACGCGGATTCCGGTGCGCAATCGCTGGTCAGCCTGTGGGTGATGCTCGGCGCGTCGGGGACCGCGGAACTGCTGCACGACATGAAACTGTTGCTGACCGCGTTTTATACCTGCCTGATCGTGTGGGTCGTGGGCCTCGCAGTGCCGGTGACGGCGTCCTACATCATCTGCGCGGTGATCGCGGCACCGGCGCTGACCAAGCTGGGTGTGCCGGATTTTGCGGCGCACATGTTCATCTTTTATTACGCGGTGTTGTCGGAAGTTTCGCCGCCCACGGCGCTGTCACCTTTTGCTGCGGCGGCGATTACCGGCGGCGGTCCGTACCGCACCACACTGCAATGCTGGAAGTACACGGCGCCGGCATTCCTGGTGCCGTTCATGTTCGTGCTGGA
>JAQBGW010000075.1:0-64167 GCA_032128415.1 Betaproteobacteria bacterium
GTCCACCGGCAAGCTGAAGGTGTTCAAGCTGATGAAGGTCGCCGGCGCCTACTGGCGCGGCGATTCGAAAAACGAAATGCTGCAACGGATCTACGGCACGGCCTGGGCAAAAAAAGAAGAGCAGGATGCTTACCTTTTTCGATTGGAAGAGGCGGAAAAGCGAGATCATCGTAAGCTCGGCCGTCAGCTCGATCTGTTTCACATGCAGGATGAAGCGCCGGGCATGGTGTTCTGGCATGCACATGGCTGGACGATCTGGCAAACCATCGAGCAATACATGCGGCAGCTATTGACGGCAGCCGACTATCGCGAGGTGAGCACGCCGCAGGTGATGGATCGCACGCTGTGGGAACGCTCCGGTCACTGGGAAAATTATCGCGAGTTCATGTTTACTACCGAGTCGGAGAAGCGCGACTACGCAGTCAAACCGATGAACTGTCCGGGTCACGTGCAGATATTCAATCAGGGCATCAAGAGCTACCGTGATTTGCCGCTGCGCATTGCTGAATTTGGTTCCTGCCATCGCAACGAACCCTCAGGCGCACTGCATGGTCTGATGCGGGTGCGTGGCTTTGTGCAAGACGATGCGCATATTTTCTGCACCGAGGAGCAGATTCAGGATGAAGCGGGTGCTTTTATCGATTTACTGCGCAAGGTATATGCGGATTTCGGCTTTGAGCAGATTCTGGTAAAGCTCTCAACACGGCCGCCAAAGCGCATCGGTGATGATGCGGTGTGGGATCGCGCGGAGGCAGCCCTGAAGGCGACGTTGGACGCCAAAGACCTGGAATGGGATATGAATCCGGGCGAGGGTGCGTTTTATGGCCCGAAAATCGAGTTTTCCCTGAAAGACTCGCTAGGCCGGGTCTGGCAATGCGGTACCCTGCAGCTGGATTTTGCGCTGCCGGAGCGATTGGGGGCGGAATACGTGACCGAAGACAATGCCCGCCGCACGCCGGTGATGCTGCATCGGGCCATTCTGGGGTCGATGGAGCGGTTTATCGGTATCCTGATCGAGCACTACGCCGGGGCCATGCCGGCCTGGCTGGCCCCGGTACAGACTGTAGTCATGAATATTTCGGAGGCACAGGCGGGATATGCGGCGATGGTTGCCGAAACGCTGAAAAAGGCTGGTTTCCGGGCCGAAGCTGACTTGAGGAATGAGAAAATTTCCTATAAAATTCGGGAACATAGTCTGCAAAAGCTGCCTTTCCAGTTGGTTGTAGGGGACAAGGAAGTGGCGGCACAAATGGTGGCTGTTCGATCCCGTAAGGGCGAGGATCTGGGGCAAATGACCCTGGATGCCTTTTTGTCGCTTTTGAAAAACGAGATTGCACGGAAGGGGCGCACAGCTTGAGAGTAACGAAATAAAGGAGTTTGTCGCATAGCACAGGAAAAAGAAGCCCGGATCAACAGTGAAATTACTGCTCCGGAAGTGCGGGTCATCGGAGCCGACGGTTCTCAGGTCGGTGTGATCAGCATAGCCGATGCCAACAAGATGGCGGAGGAAGTGGAACTGGATCTGGTCGAGATCGCGCCGACGGCGGCACCGCCAGTCTGCCGCATCATGGATTACGGCAAGTTCAAGTACCGTGAAAGCAAGAAGCAGCACGAAGCGAGACTTAAGCAGAAGCAGATCGTCGTCAAGGAAGTGAAGTTTCGTCCCAGTACAGACGACGGTGATTACAAGATCAAACTGCGTAACCTGACGCGTTTCCTGGAAGAAGGCGATAAAACCAAGATTACGCTGCGTTTCAGGGGGCGTGAAATGGCGCACCAGGAGTTCGGCATACGCCTGCTGGAGCGGGTGAAAGCGGATCTGGTAGAGCACGGTGTTGTTGAGCAGTTCCCGAAAATGGAAGGTCGCCAGCTGGTGATGGTGCTGGCGCCCAAGAAAGTCGCACCGAAAGCAGTAGCAAAGAGTTCACCCAAGGCCGCAACCAAGGCTGAGGGAGCAAAATCGGCGGAAACGCCGGTAAAACCGGCGGCAACGCCGGGCAAGGTGGCTGTAGTGGAAGTTGCTGCAGCTGTAGATAAGAAGTAGTGCTCGGGCCTCAAGTCTTGCGGCAACGCAGGCGCCCGACGCTAGGCTAAAACAGGACTCAACCATGCCAAAAATGAAGAGCAAAAGCGGCGCGGCCAAGCGATTTAAAAAGCTGGGCAGCGGTGCATTCAAGCGCAGCAGTTCTCATCTGCGCCACATCCTTACCAAAAAGAGCACCAAGCGTAAGCGTCATTTGCGCGGCACGACCATGGTGCACGCTTCGGACCAGCGCGCGGTCCGGGCGATGCTGCCGTATTAAGCGGGAGATAAACCATGCCAAGAGTTAAACGTGGCGTCATTGCCCGCAAAGCGCACAAGAAAGTCCTCAAGGCCGCTAAAGGTTTTCGCGGTCGTCGCAATAACGTATTCCGGATCGCCAATGAGGCGGTCATGCGCGCCGGGCAATATGCCTATCGCGATCGTCGCAACCGCAAGCGCGAATTTCGTGCATTGTGGATCGCGCGGATCAACGCTGCAGCCCGCGAACACGGCATGAGCTACAGTGTATTCATGAATGGCCTGAAGAAAGCGGCGATCGAAGTCGATCGCAAAATGCTGGCCGATATCGCTGTTGCCGACAAGCCGGCTTTTATCCGGTTTGTGGAGCAGGCCAAAGCGAGCCTCGGCGCCTAACGCACTGCATCCGTAAAAGGAGGCTCGTTGAGCCTCCTTTTTTTTCTCCAAATTCCGCTACCATTCGACTATGCAGGAACTCGATACACTGGTTGCAGAAGCCATGGCCCTGTTTGGCGGCATCAACAATGCCGATGAACTGGAACAGGCCAAGGCACGCTATCTGGGTAAGACCGGAGCGCTGACGACTCTGCTCAAAAGCCTCGGCAAGTTATCGCCCAAGGAGCGCCCGGCAGCCGGTGCTCGCATCAACGTCGCCAAGCAGGCACTGGAGGACGCGTTGAATGCGCGCCGGGAGCATATTGCTGCCCGTGCGATCGAGACCCGGTTGGGTGAAGAGTCGATCGATGTGACGTTACCGGGGCGCGGACGCGGCATGGGCGGCTTGCACCCGATCAGTCGGACCATGGAACGCATCGAGGAATTGTTTCGCTCCATCGGATTCGAAGTGGCCGATGGTCCCGAAATCGAAACCGATTACTATAATTTCACTGCACTGAACCAACCGGAAAACCACCCGGCGCGGTCGATGCACGACACATTTTATCTGGCCGATGGCCGGTATTTGCTGCGTACCCACACTTCCCCGATCCAGATCCGCTACATGGAGCAGCACCAGCCGCCGATCCGCATCATCGCGCCAGGAAGAGTGTACCGTGTCGATTCAGATGCCACACATTCGCCGATGTTTCACCAGGTCGAGGGGTTGTGGATCGACGAACACATCAGCTTTGCGCATCTAAAAGGCATGCTGGCAGATTTTTTCCGGAAATTGTTTGAGCGTGATGATCTGAAAATCCGTTTCCGTCCGTCCTTTTTTCCATTCACCGAACCGTCGGCTGAAGTCGATATGAGCTTTGGCGACGGCTGGTTGGAAATCGGCGGTTGCGGCATGGTGCATCCCAACGTGCTGCGCAACGTCAATATTGATCCTGAACGCTATCAGGGCTTCGCCTTCGGACTGGGACCTGACCGGCTGACCATGCTGCGTTATGGTGTCAACGATCTGCGATTGTTTTACGAAAACGACCTGCGTTTTCTGAAGCAGTTCGTTTGATAGATCGGACGCCATGAAATTCTCAGAACACTGGCTGCGCGAACTGATCGATCCGCAGATATCCACGGCAGCGCTGGCTGACCTGCTGACTTTTGGCGGTGTTGAGGTGGAAACGATCGAGACGGTAGCGCCGCCATTTGATCACGTGGTGGTGGGCGAGGTTCTCAGCGTGGAAAAACATCCGCAAGCCGACCGCCTGAATGTCTGCCAGGTGAATACCGGCGCCGCGCCGCTGACCATTGTCTGCGGCGCGCCCAACGTGCGTGCAGGTATGCGCGTGCCCGCAGCGCTGGCCGGCGCCCGGTTGCCGGGCCTGGAAATCAAAGTTGCCAGGGTGCGTGGTGTCGAGTCGCATGGCATGTTGTGCTCGGCCAGGGAACTGGGACTCAGCGATGAAGCCACCGGCTTGCTGGAATTGCCGCCGGATGCATCACTCGGCTCATCTGTGCGTGATGTGCTGGATCTGGACGATCAGTTGCTGACTACCAAACCGACACCCAACCGTGGTGATTGTCTGAGCGTCTTGGGCATGGCGCGGGAAGTTGCGGCACTGAGCGGCGCAGCAATGCGCTGGCAGGCACCCGCAGCAGTGGCTGTAACCATCGGCGATGTCGTGAATGTCAAAGTCGATGCTCCACAGGACTGCCCGTTGTATTGCGGGCGATTGATCCGCGGTATCAATGCGGTGGCGACTACACCGGAATGGATGGCGCGGCGTCTTGCTCGCAGCAGCATACGTTCAATCAGTGCAGTGGTGGATATCACCAATTACGTGCTGCTGGAAATGGGGCAGCCATTGCATGCCTTCGATGCAGCACAAGTGCGTGGTGGGATCAACGTGCGACGCGCCCGTGCGGGGGAGTCGCTGGTATTGCTCAATGGCAACAAGCTGGAGTTGTCGCCGAAACACCTGGTAATAGCAGATGCGGAAAAACCACTCGCTCTGGCAGGGATCATGGGCGGCGAACACAGCGGCGTGGGTGCAGGGACACGTGACGTGATACTGGAAAGCGCATTTTTTGCGCCTGAAGTGATTGCTGGTAAGACCCGTGAGCTCGGATTCGGCTCGGATTCAGCATTTCGGTTCGAACGTGGTGTCGATTTTGCCGCGACTCGCACAGCGATGGAACGTGCTACGGGTTTGATCCTGCAGATTTGCGGCGGCAGTGCCGGTCCGGTGACGGAAGCTCGTAATCAGCTACCCGAACGCAAGGGCGTGCGTGTGCGATTGCAGCGTGTCCGGCAGATATTGGGATTTTCGCTGGATGCCGCATCCGCTGTTGCAATTCTGACTCGTCTGGGCTTTGCTCCGAAAATGAATGGCGATGTGATTGAATGTGTTGCGCCCAGTTATCGCTTCGATGTGGCGATCGAGGAAGATCTGATCGAAGAACTGGCGCGCGTCCACGGCTACGCCAACATCCCGGAGCTGCCTGCACCCGCTGCGGCCGTTATGTTGCCGCGCCCGGAGAATGAACGGACACCCGCAGTCATCCGCCGGTTGCTGGCTGATATTGCTTATCAAGAAGTTGTCACTTACAGCTTTGTTGATCGCGCCTGGGAGACGGATTTCTGCGGTATGGCAGAACCCGTTGCGCTGGCCAATCCGATTGCCAGTCAGATGAGCGTCATGCGTTCAAGTCTGATTGGCGGTCTGGTCAACGCAGTGGTGTTCAACGCCAGTCGTAAACAATCGAGGGTACGGCTGTTTGAAATCGGTCGGTGTTTTCTGCCCGGCACGACGGATATTGCGCAACCATGGCGTGTCGGCGGTATCGCTTTTGGCGATACGATGCCGCTGCAGTGGGGGGCAAAAGCGCATCCTGTTGATTTTTACGATGTGAAGGGTGATGTGGAAGCGCTACTTGCACCGCTGGAGCCTTTTTTTCTTCCTACCGCGCACCCAGCGTTGCATCCCGGAAAATCTGCAAAGATCATGCTCAACGGCAATGCCGCAGGATGGATTGGTGAATTGCATCCGCGTTGGCAGCAGCGGTATGATCTGGTGTCGGCGCCGGTAGTTTTCGAACTTGAACTGGCAGCGATATGCACCGGCCAGATTCCCAGTTTTCTGGCATTGTCGAAGTTCCCTGCAATCCGCCGGGATTTGGCTGCTGAATTCGATGAAAAGACCCTTTTTAGCGACATTGCCGATGCGCTAAAAAAGGGCGGTCCAGCGATATTGCGGGACATTACGGTATTCGATTTGTATCGCGGGCAGGGCGTGCCAAAGGGGAAAAAAAGTCTTGCATTCAGTGTGTTATTGCAGGATACTCAAAAAACCTTGACGGATGCAGAGGCCGAAAAAGCGGTATCTGAACTGCGTCGGATTCTGCAACAAAAGTTTAATGCCAAGCTTCGTTGAGAGGGGACAACATGACGTTAACCAAAGCCGAACTCGCCGACCTTTTGTTTGAAAAGGTGGGTTTCAACAAGCGCGAAGCCAAGGACATGGTGGAGTCCTTCTTCGACGAGGTTCGCAATGCGCTGGAAAATGGCAAGGGAGTGAAACTCTCCGGATTCGGTAATTTTCAACTCCGCGACAAGCCGCAGCGTCCCGGCCGTAATCCTAAAACCGGCGAGGAAATTCCGATTTCCGCACGCCGCGTTGTCACGTTCCACGCATCACAAAAATTGAAGTCGATGGTGGAACAACACTTCCGTGGAAGCCAGCGGAAGCCATAAAACACCGCTTCCGCCGATCCCGGCCAAGCGTTATTTCACGATCGGCGAAGTGAGCGAGCTGTGCGGTGTAAAACCGCACGTGCTTCGCTACTGGGAGCAGGAGTTCACACAACTGCGGCCAGTCAAACGCCGCGGCAACCGCCGCTATTATCAGCATCACGAAGTTCTGCTGATTCGCCGCATTCGCGAATTACTCTACGATCAGGGCTTTACCATCAGCGGCGCGCGCAATCGTCTTGATGAAATGGCCAATGAGCCTGCGCGCGCAGTACGTGCAGCATCTGCGGCATCGGCTGCAGCCAAGCCCGCTTATGCGCAGCTGCGCCAAGACCTCAAGAACATTATCGAGCAGCTGCGCACCTAGCGGGCGGCAACACAGATTTCCCTGTTGTATAATCGCGCGCTCGGGGCGTAGCGCAGCCTGGTAGCGTACCTGCCTGGGGGGCAGGTGGTCGGAGGTTCAAATCCTCTCGCCCCGACCAGTCAAATCAATCGTGCGACGCCATTTGCCGTCACTCCCCGGAGACGAATCATGACCGCGCCATTCCGCGTCGCCTGCCTGCAGCTCAATACCGGTAACAACCTCGAGCAGAATCTCGCTGCACTGCAGGGCATGGTGCGCGAAGCAGTCGGGCAGGGTGCGCATTTCGTGCTGGCGCCGGAATACTGTCTGATGATGGATGGCAGCGGCAGGGTGATGCGTGAGCAGGCGTTGCCGGCAGACGGCGGTGCGGTGCTGGCAGGATTGCAGGCGCTGGCGCAGGAACTGCAAGTGTGGCTGCTGGCGGGTACACTGACCTTGCAAGCCGACGAGGATCGAATCGCCAACCGCTCGTTCCTGATTGCCGCCGACGGCAGCATTGCGGGAACCTACGACAAAATTCACATGTTCGACGTGACCTTGCCCGACGGCAAAGTGATTCGAGAATCATCATCTTATCGCCCCGGAGAGCGTGCGGTGATTGCTACGATGCCCTGGGGAAAACTTGGCATGACGGTCTGCTACGACGTGCGATTTCCGCATCTGTACCGTGCGCTGGCGCAAGGAGGTGCAGAGTTCATTGCGGTGCCGTCGTCCTTTCAACGCCAGACCGGAAAAGTGCATTGGCATACGTTGCTCAAGGCGCGGGCCATCGAAACGGCGGCCTACATACTGGCGCCGGCGATGTGCGGCGAGCATCCGGGCAATCGTCAGACTTACGGGCACAGCCTGATCGTCGATCCCTGGGGTGAGGTGTTGGCTGATGGCGGCGAGGCGCCGGGGATCATCTACGCTGAGATTGATCCCGCACGGGTTGCAAAAATTCGCAATATGATGCCGTCGTTACAGCATGATCGTTTATTTACGAATCCTTAATTATATTAATAAAATCAACGTGTTATATAAATACATGCCATTCGTGCCACGCTATCGATCGCACGATGGACAATGGACGATCAGGGGTGGATCTTGGCAACATCGCATCGTGCGCCGCGCGAATTAATGATTCCGCCGGTGGGCAGCAGTGTGCCTCGCCGCCGCTATCCGCTATTGCGACCGCTGGGTATGTGGATCCTGCGCATCATGGGGTGGACCGGTGAGGGTGTTGTGCCTGATTGTCCCCGCGCAGTCGTTGCTTTTGCGCCGCACTCCACCAATTGGGATTTTGTCCTCGGTGCGGCGATGTTGGTTGCGCTGGAGATGCGTATCTCGTTCATTGCCAAACACACATTGTTTATCGGACCGTTGGGCTGGTTCGTACGCTGGCTCGGCGGCATCCCTGTAGATCGGTCGCGACCCGAAGGATTTGCCGAACTGATGGTCAGGGTGTTTGTAGGCACCCAGGCACGGTGGCTGGTGGTGGCTCCAGATGGCACGCGCAAACTTGTGCTGCGATTCAAGACGGGGTTTTACCGCATCGCTCAAGAGGCGGGCGTGCCCATCGTGCCGGTTTATCTTAACCACGAGCGGCGTGTCATCGGCTTTCTGCCGCCCGTGCAGCCGATCAGTGATATCGAGCAGGGCGTGACTGAGTTGCGTGAACTGCTGTTGCGCCACGGTGCGCGCAAGCCCTGATCATCAATACGATTTCGGCAAGCCCAGTACCCGCTCGGCGATGTAACACAAAATCAGCTGCGGACTGACTGGCGCGATGCGGGCAATCATCGCTTCACGGAAATAGCGTTCGACGTGAAATTCTTTGGCATAACCCATGCCGCCGTGAGTCAGCACGGCAGTCTCGCAAGCCTTGAATCCCGCTTCAGCGGCAAAATATTTAGCGGCATTGGCTTCGGCGCCACAGGGCTGTCCGGCGTCGTAGAGACTGGCGGCCTTGTAGGTCAGCAGGCTCGCCGCTTCGAGTTCTACCCAGCGCTGGGCCAGCGGATGCTGAATTGCCTGGTTCTGCCCGATGGGGCGGTCGAATACCACGCGCTCGTTGGCATATTGCGTGGCGCGTTTCAGTGCGGCACGACCCAGTCCGACAGCTTCGGCGGCGACGAGTATGCGCTCCGGATTGAGTCCGTCGAGGATGTAGCGAAAGCCCTTGCCTTCTTCGCCGATGCGGTCGGCGACGGGCACGCGCAGGCCATCGATGAACACCTGATTGGAATCCACGGCTTTGCGGCCCATTTTGTCGATCTCGCGGGCTTCAAATTTGCTGCGGTCGATGTCCGCGTAGAACAGCGTCAGGCCGTCGATGGGATTGGGAGTCTGCTCAACAGGGGTCGTGCGCGCGAGCAGCAGGATTTTGTTGGCGACTTGGGCTGTGGAAATCCAAACCTTCTGCCCGGAGATCACGTAATGATCGCCGTCGCGAAGCGCTTTGGTGGTCAGGCGAGCGGTGTTGAGTCCTGAACTGGGTTCAGTGACGCCGAAGCAGGCTTTGTCATGTCCCGCAATCAGCGGCGGCAGCCAGCGCGCCTGCTGTTCAGCGGAGGCGTAAAGCACCACCGGGTGCAGGCCGAAAATATTCATGTGTATTGCCGAAGCACCGGAGAATCCGGCGCCAGACCCGGCAATGGTCTCCATCATCAAGGCAGCTTCGGTAATGCCGAGACCGCTACCGCCGTGTTTTTCGGGCATGGCGATGCCGAGCCAGCCGTCGGCGGCGATGGCCGCATGAAATTCATGCGGGAAGCCGCCGTCCCGGTCTTTCTGCAGCCAGTAGCTGTCGTCAAATCGACTGCATACCCGTGCCACCGCATCGCGGATCGCGCGTTGTTCTTCGCTGAATGAAAAATCCACGGCCGTGTATTAGTCAGACAATCAGGCGGGCAGTGCGGTAATGCCGGCGGTGGCGAGGGCGTGTATTTCATCGTCACGGTATCCCACCGCACGCAGCACTTCCATGCCATGTTCGCCGAGACGCGGTGCGCCGCATTGCGGCGCTGGCGGCGTGCGTGACCATTGCGTGGCGCTGCGTGTGGTGCGCAAGCGGCCCTCGCTGGGATGGTCTTCCATGGCGACAAAACCGGTGGCAGAAAGATGTTCATCGGTAATGACATCCTCGATGCTGTTCATGCGTGATACCGGGATATCAGCTTCCTGCAACGCTGCCAGCCACTCGTCTGTAGTGCGTTTGAGCATTTCGCCGGCAACGAAAGCGTAGGCTTCGTCAATGCGGCTGGATCGGTTTTCGTGAGTATTGAAGCGGGTATCGCTCCGGTAAAGATCTTCGCGTCCGATCAAGCTGAAAAAACTTTGCCATTGCTTGTCGTTGTACATCAGTACACAGATATGGCCGTCGCGAGTGCGGAATGGCTTACGGTGCTGCGCCAACACGCGGGCGTAACCAGCTTCGCCAATTGGTGGCTCGAAAGTGTGACCACCAAAATGATCGCCAAGAATCATCTGGCTCATGCATTCGAACATTGGCACTTCGACGGCTTGACCTTTGCCGGTGCGTTCGCGGTGATACAGCGCGGTGGTCATGGCATAGACCGCGTGCAAACCAACAATGCGGTCGGCCAGCGTCGCCGGCATGTAGCGGGGTTCCGTGGCTCCTGACTGTTGTAGCAGCCACGGCAATCCCGACATGCCCTGGATCAGATCGTCATAGGCGGGACGCGCAGCGTAGGGGCCTTGCTGGCCGAAACCATGGGCACCGACGTAGATGATTCGCGGGTTAACGGCAGCCACAGCTGCGTAATCCAGTTGTAGCCTCTGCATCGCCTGCGGACGGATGTTGTAGATCAATACGTCGGCTTTTGCGGCAATACGCAGCAGAGCATCGCGCCCGGCCGGCTGTTTCAAATCCAGCACGATGCTTTTTTTATTGCGGTTCAGATGCAGGAATAGGTGTCCCATGCCGCGATTTTTCATGGGGCCGACATGACGCACATTATCGCCGCCGGGCGCTTCAACCTTGATAACGGTCGCACCCAGATCACCCATGATCTGGGTTGCATAAGGACCCATGACCACCGTGGTCAGATCGACCACGGTGATGTCTGACAGCGGACCGCTCACCGACTGCGCATTCTGGCCGGAATGACGCAACCTTTGGCGCGCAACGCCTCATCAACCCAACGCCGATCAACTTTGCCCTTGCCGCGGATGGCTTTCAGCAGGGCAGCCTCCTTTTTTGCCTGCGCCAACGCCAGCGCGATGGTTTCTGCAGCCAGGGCCTGTGGCAGCGCCAGCAGGCCGTCATCGTCGCCGATAATGAGGTCACCGGGGTTCACCACGGCATCGCCGATGACTACGGGCACATTGATTTCACCGGGGCCGTTTTTGTACGGGCCGCGATGAGTGACGCTGCTGGCATAGACAGGAAAAGAGGACAACGCCAGAGCATCGGCATCGCGGATTGCGCCGTCGATGACCATGCCCGCAACTCCATTGCGCTCCGCCAGCGAAGACATGATTTCGCCGATGATCGCCTGGGTGTTGATGCCGCCGGCGTCGACTACGATCACGTCGCCGGGACGGGCGATATCGATGGCTTTATGCACCATCAAATTGTCTCCGGGACCGACCTTGACTGTCAGCGCTGTGCCGACCAGCTTGCCGCCCCTGTGGCAGGGCCACAAATCCGGGCCGATGGCATGCAGGCGGTGCATGTTGTCGCTCAAGTGCGCAGTAGCGATCTTGCGCAGTGCGGCGATGATTTTAGGTGAAGCTTGCGGGGCAAAAGGCAATATGCGGAAACCGATGGGGGCCATGATGTGAAAACCGGAAGATTGTAGGGACGCGTATCGTAACATCCAAGGTGGAAATCATGGTCCGCGTGCTAGAATTCGCACCGTATCCGCCGTAGCACGACGACTGATTGTGACGGGCGAGATCAATTGGGCGAGATCAACTGGCAAGATCAACAGGCAAGATCAACGGGCGAAATCGCCATTACGAAGACGGTTACTCCCACAGCGTGCGCATACTGCTTAGCAACGACGACGGATATTTTGCGCCGGGCCTGATCGCTCTCGAACAGGCGCTTGCGGCACTCGGCACGGTGACTGTGGTGGCGCCTGAGCGTGACCGCAGCGGCGCCAGTAATTCCCTCACACTAGACCGGCCGCTGAACGTACGGCGCGCGGGCAATGGTTATTTCCACGTCAACGGCACGCCCACCGATTGCGTACACCTGGCAGTAACAGGATTGCTGCCGGAGTTGCCGGATGTCGTGGTCTCGGGTATCAATCACGGTGCCAATATGGGCGACGACACCATCTATTCCGGCACCGTGGCTGCGGCGACGGAAGGTTTTCTGCTCGGCATTCCTTCAATAGCAATTTCTCTGGTGGCTGCCGGACAGGATCATTTTGATACGGCAGCGCGTGTTGCCGCTGATCTGGTTGCACGGTTTGCACGGCATCAATTCGAACAGCCGGTGCTGCTCAATGTGAATGTGCCCGATGTACCCTATGACCAATTACAAGGTGTACGGACGACCCGTTTGGGCAAGCGCCACAAGGCCGAGCCGGTAGTGCGTGCCGCTACGCCGCGTGGTGAGACCGTGTACTGGATTGGCGCAGCGGGCAATGCCCAGGACGCTGGTGAAGGCACGGACTTCCACGCCGTCGCTGCGCATTACGTATCAGTCACGCCGCTGCAAGTGGATCTGACGCGATTTGCGCAGATGGAACCGGTATCGCGTTGGCTGGGTCTGAGCACGTGAACGCAGCAAATTCAGGTATTGGTATGACTTCGCAGCGCACGCGCATGCGGATGGTTGAGCGCCTGCGCACGCAGGGGATACGCGACGAGGTCATACTGGACACGATGGGAGAGGTGCCGCGCCATATTTTTGTGGACGAGGCGTTGGCCAGCCGCGCTTACGAAGATATGGCCTTACCGCTGGGGTTTGGTCAGACCATATCCAGTCCGTACACCGTGGCGCGCATGCTGGAACTGCTGCGTAGCGGAGGTCCATTGGGCAAGGTGCTGGAGATTGGCACCGGCTGCGGATATCAGGCGGCAGTATTGTCACGTCTGGCGCGAGAGGTGTACTCCATGGAACGACTTGCACCGTTATTGACCAAGGCGCGGCGGCATTTGCGCGATGCCCGTGCGCACAATGTGCGCGTGCGCAACGCCGACGGCAACATGGGTATGCCGGAACATGCGCCGTTTGACGGCATTGTGGTGGCTGCGGCAGCGAACCACGTGCCGCAACCACTGCTCGATCAACTGGCCGTGGGTGGTAAGATCATTATTCCCATGACGCACCAGGGAAAACAGTCGTTGCATGTCATCGAAAGAACTGCACAAGGTTATGCTGATCGCAAAGTGGAAGATGCCCGATTTGTTCCGCTGCTGCCCGGTGTCGGCTGACCGGGTGCATTGCGCCGGATCGCGTCCGGCGTATGCGGGGAGTGCGATACTGGTTGCTGCTGCACTGATGCTGGGGGGCTGCGTTGCGTCGCGTCCGGCGCCTGTTACCGATCGTTTGCCGTCGGCTGAATCCACAGCTAGAACGGCTGCTGCACCTGCAGCAACACCATCGCGCGATCCCCGGCATCCCGAGTTCTATACGGTAAAACAGGGCGATACGCTCTACAGCATTGCGCTGGAATTCGGTCTCGATTACCGAGAACTCGCGGCATGGAACAGTATTGATCCGACGCGCATCCATGTCGGGCAGCAGTTGCGTCTTGCGTCGGCCCAGGGTGTGGTGGCATCTCCGCTGCGTACCGCACCGGGCGCGATAGAGTCACAGCCGCTCGGCACTACGCCCCGCGGTGCGACAGCCGGCGGCGTGCGCGCCGAGCCGCGCGGCGTGCGCGTGCCCTACACCGATCAGGCTTACGCACAAATGTCCGGAGTCAAACCGGAAGCAACTCCCGTCGCGCCGAAAACTGAACCGACCGTTCCCGTGAAACCGGCGATTGCAGCAGGCGCCGGCGATGTCGTATGGATCTGGCCGGTCAACGGCAAGGTTCTCAATGCATTCAACGGGGGATCGAACAAGGGCATCAGCATTGCCGGCAAGCTGAGGCAGCCCATCGTTGCGGCAGCGCAGGGGCTGGTGATTCTCAGCGGTACCGGGATTCGCGGTCTCGGCAAACTGGTGGTGATCAAGCACAACGAGCAATATCTCAGCGTCTATGCACACAACGACCGATTACTGGTCAAGGAAGGGCAGTCAGTTACACGAGGCCAGAAAATTGCGGAAATGGGCAGCACGGATACCGATCAGGTGAAGCTGCATTTCGAAATTCGGCGCTTCGGCAAACCGATAGACCCGGCTACCATGCTACCCCCGGCCTGAGCGCTGTCTCCACTCTATAGATAATTGTAACTCGTTGTTTTTATTGTTTATTTATAGAAAATGCACGTATGCGCTGCTGTAATTCCCGCAGCGCGGCAGCGGCTGATTCACCGCCGTAACGCAAAGCGGCATAGCGCTTGCTGATATCGATGATGTCGGCGGCATGCGCAGGCGCACGCTGCGCAGCGCGCTCGGCAAATGACAGCGGGCCTTCTGCAGGGTCGCGACTAACGCCGCGGCGGGCGAGCTTGCGACAGAAGCGGTCGTAAGCAGCCTTCACCGCGTCGGCATGCGCCGACCGCAATTCACGCAGCGCGAGCAGTGCGCCGATCAGCACCGCTACGCCGGTACAAATCAACAGTAGCACTGCCAGCGAGCGCCAGGTTGCATCGCTGAACCCGATCTGTGACAGGAATAGTCGCTGCCGGTCCGGGCTGTAGCCAAGCACCCATTGATTCCAGTTGTAGGTTACGGAATCCCATGCGAGTCGCATTCGCTGCAGATATTCGAAATTACCGCGCACGAACATTGGTAATGGATCGCTCAACGGTAATGCTGATGCGATGCCGCGCTCAACGCGCGTTGGCGACACGGCAGCGGTAGGGTCTATGCGCGTCCATCCGGTGTCGGGGAACCAGACTTCCGTCCAGGCATGGGCATCGGCCTGGCGCACCAGAATGTACTCACCGACGGGATTTATTTCGCCGCCGAGATAACCGGTGACCACGCGGGCCGGAATACCTGCAGCGCGCATCAGCACGGTGAATGCCGACGCATAATGTTCACAAAACCCGCTGCGCGTGTTGAACAAAAAATTATCGACCGGGTGATCATCGAGCAGCAGTGGCGGCGACAGCGTGTAAAAGAACTTGTCGTTGCGAAACCGACTCAACACCTCAGCAACCAGATTGCGGTCATCGGGAAACCTTTTGCGCAATTCCTGCGCATATTGCAGAGTGCGCGGATTGTGATTTTCCGGGAGTCGCAGGGCTCTTTGCAATATCCTCGGGTCGTCGTCTTTGCCATAGGTGCCCCGGAGCGAAGAGGTCATTTCATAGCGCAGGCGGCTGCGCACCGGCGTCCTGCTGAGCAATTGCATATCGATGGTAGCGAACGACTTGGGCGGCCGTATGCCCGGAAACTCCAGCGCGAACAGCCAGCGCTTGTTGTGCGGTTCGACCGTCACTGTGTAGTCAATGGTGGGGCCGCCCGCAGGCAGTTGGGAGGAAATAAAAGGCAGTCGGGGTGCGGTCCACGTCCTGCCGTCGTAGTTCCATAACACCGGACCGCGCCAGTACAGATCGCGGGGTTCAGGAATTTTTCCGCGGAACGCTGCGCGAAAAGCTACCGCGTCTGACAGGATTAGACTGTTCAGACTGCCCGGGCTCATGTTGTCGGACAAGCCGCTCAGCCCGGCATAGGCGTCTTGCGGCAACCCCCACAGCGGTCCCTGGATGCGCGGAAAGAGCAAAAACAGCACCAGCATCAGCGGCAATGCCTGCAGCAGCAAAGTGCCGGCGCGTTTTACCGGATGGCGCCATCCGGGCCAGACACCCGTGTACTGCAGACTGATCAATGTCGTCATCAACAGCCATGCGCACCCCAGCATGTACAAACCGGTGGGTATGGTCTGCGAATGCAGGAAATTCGTTATCAGCAGGAAACAGCCGAGAAAACCTAACAACATGCCATCGCGCTGAGTGCGTGTCTCCAGCAGTTTCAGCGCCAACATGATCAACAGCAACACAACGCCCGCTTCGCGTCCGAACAACGTCCGGTATTGCAGCAACACACCGGCGGAGGCGCTGATCGCGACGATGATCAACAGCCATTTCGCCGGCGACGGCAGGCGCAGATGTGCCCGGTACAGCCGCCACCCGATGAGAATGATGATTAACGACGAAATCCACAGCGGCAGGCGCAGCAAGTGCGGCAGACTGATCAGCACAAAAGTTGCTGTCAGCCACAATATCGCGCGGCCGCCGAGTACGCTTGCGCTAAGAGTGGTCGGTAGCAGCAGTGCCATACAGGGCCAGTGCGCTCAAACAGGCGGTGCGATGGGCGGCGCCGCTGGCAATCGGCAGCGTGCAGCCGGGGATGCGCAGGCCGCAGGCCAGCCCGGCGCGATCGGCGTCGAGCACCCACCGCACCAGATGCGACAGGCGTTGTTCGGTGTCGAATCCTTGCGGCAGTGCATCCCATGCCAGCCACAATTCCGCGTCTGCGCGTCCGGCGAACTGCTTGGTCAGTAGCGTGTCGTCGCGTGCGGCAGCTTTCCAGGCGACGTGGCGCAGCGAGTCTCCGGAGCGGTAAGGCCGCAGGCCGGCAAATTCATCATAACCCTGGCCGTGCATGCCGCCTTCACCGGCGCCGGAGTCCGGCGCGGGCAGCGGCAGCGGGGAAATTGCCGGCGCGGGATAAACCAGGCAGCGCACATCAAGGTCGGCGTAAGACCAGGCTCTGAACAGTCCGGTCGGGAAGCGGGTGAACAGGGTTACCCGATCCGGGCGCAGCCAGCCGCGCCGTGTTGCGCGTACGGCTACGGTAGCGATGGTTTCGCCGGCGGCAGGAACGTCAATGTAATCTGCGGTCTTCCCGTCGCGTGTCACGCCGATGCTGTAGCGGTCGGCCCGCGTGGTATTGACAACGATGATCTGGAATTGCGCATCCTCGCCGGCAAACACAGATTGCACGCGTCCCGGCGAAATACGCAGATGCGCGAGATTGCGAAAAGTGTGGAGCATCGATTGGATTCCAGTCGCGCCGAGTAAAAAGGCGAGGATAAAGCCCAACGACAGGTCGTAGTTCACCGAGCCGATCAGCATCAGTACGATCACCACGGCAAACAATAATCCCTGGCGCGTCGGCAGAATGAACACCCGACGTTGCACCAGTACAATGACGCCGCGCTCCGGACCGCGCCACTGGAATATCCTGTTAAGCAGACCGTTTTTCAGTGCAGCGTACATCGTGACAGTCCCGTAGGTCAGTTCACGGCGACCTGGCGCAGCAGGCGATCAACCAGATCGCTCTGGCGGGCACCGCTCATCTCGCCGGCCGGATTGAGACGATGCGCCACTACCACCGGCAGCACCGTTTGCACGTCTTCGGGCAGCACGTGGTTGCGGCCCTCCATGAAGGCCCAGGCGCGCGCCGCGTGCAGCAGCGCCAGCGCGGCGCGCGGCG
This sequence comes from Betaproteobacteria bacterium, assembly GCA_032128415.1. Taxonomy (GTDB): domain Bacteria; phylum Pseudomonadota; class Gammaproteobacteria; order Burkholderiales; family SG8-41. The sequence goes on from JAQBGW010000075.1 coordinate 17,300, forward strand.
ACAGGCCGTGCTCGAATTCCGGCGCCTGGCGGGTGTAATGCACCAGCGCCTGCAGATAATCGAGCAGCGCCGGTGCGGCGAGTACCTGCTGCACTTCGCGCTGCAGGATCAGCAGGCCGTCGGCATTCAATTGTGGTTGCAATTGGCCCAGCAGATCGCGGCGGTCGGTGCCGTTCAACAAGGCGCGTTCGGCCTGCGCATCGGGGTAGCCCAGCTCAATGCGCATCAAAAAGCGGTCCAGTTGCGATTCCGGCAGCGGAAAAGTGCCGATTTGATGTGAAGGATTTTGTGTGGCAATGACAAAAAATGGTCGCGGCAGAACACGGGTTTCGCCTTCAGTCGTTACCTGGGTTTCTTCCATGGCTTCGAGCAATGCGCTTTGCGCGCGGGGTGTTGCACGATTGACCTCATCGGCCAATACCACGTTGGTGAATATCGGGCCAGGATGAAACTCGAAACCACCGGAATCGCGATTGAATACGGATACGCCGAGGATATCGGCCGGCAGCAGGTCGCTGGTGAACTGGATGCGCTGGAATTTGAGGCCCAGCGAGGTGGCAAGGGCGTGGGCGAGGGTGGTCTTACCGACCCCCGGCACGTCCTCGATCAGCAGATGCCCGCGAGCCAGCAGGCAGGCAATTGCCAGGCGAATCTGCCGGGTTTTACCGAGGATAATGCTGTTGATTTGGGCGGCGACGGCATTGATCTGTTCAGTCATGAAGGAAGGCGGCTTTCGGGGGAAAGACAGATTAGACAAGGGGATAGCGCAATTATAAGATGAACAATCCCCAATAGAGACCTCAAATCAGGCTAATTCAACAGTTCGGTATTCTGACGCGTCAGTGACAATTCGGTTCCATGCCATCAACTAAAACGCCCCCCATTTTGCCCGCTACGCACGGCCGACCGGAGCGTCGACATCGACTGCGTCGGCTGTTAGGTGATCCGCGCCTGGCCATATTGATAGTCTCCACAATGTTCGGTTTGGTGATTTTGATTCTCGCCAATGCGCTCATTCGCGAAGAGAGGATTGTCATTCTGCTGCTGGGGTTGTTGACGGGTGGAACCCTGATGTTGTTGGCACTGCTGCCCCGCCAACTGAAAGTGCAGTTGGCAATGCGTCAAAACGAATCGAGATTTCGCGCACTGAGTGCCATGGGTTCGGATTGGTATTGGGAGACCGATACAGAACACCGATTGACGCAGGTTTCTGAGGGATTGTTGCGATTGTCGGGTCGCACGGAATCTGAGTATGTCGGCAAGCCCCTCTGGGAAATCCCCTTTTGTGCTCCGATCGGTTCGAACTGGATTCAGCACCAGGCAGTCATCGCAGAGAAAACTCCGTTTACGGATTTATGTTTACGCTATCTGAGCCCCGCTGGCGTGGTGGGATATGCCGACTTCAGCGGAGAGCCCGTATTCAGGGCAGATGGCGAATTTAAAGGTTATCGTGGCGTCGGCAATGACATGACCGTCGAAATGCTCCTTCGCCAGCAATTGCGGATGCAATACGACGTGATGCGTACCCTGAGTCAGACCAACAATGCAGAGTCCGCCTATCTTAACGTGATCGAAACGGTCTGCCGTACCATGGAATGGGATTGGGGCGCGCGCCGCCATCTTGACCCGGAAACGATGATGTTGTCCTGCCGTGAGCACTGGCTGGCACCCGGGATTGAGGCGGAAGCATTCGTGGCTGCAACAATGCAAACAAAGCGGGCCAGTATCGAAACAAGTACGGCAACCCGGGCCATGAGGCACAACGAGATAGTTTGGCGCGTCGAAAATAGGATGAAGGATTTGCGACGTGGCGCATCGGCCCGTGCCGCCAATTTGCATGGCATCGTTTCCATACCCATAGTCCGGGGCACGGAAACAACAGACTCTCTGGAATTTTTCAGTACGCGTCCGGAGGTGCCCAATCAGGTTTTGCGTGAAACGCTGGCAGCCGTTGGTCAGGAGCTCGCCCAGTTTCTGGATCGAATGGATGCGCGACTGGCGCTGGAGCAAAGCGAGGCGCGATTCCGGGCGGTGTTTGAGCAGGCATCGGTGGGTATCGGTATCCGCGAAATTTCGATGAATCCGCGCTGGCTGCGGGTCAACCGCAAGCTGTGCGAGATTCTCGGCTACAGCGAAAGCGAGCTGCTGCAGATGACATCTCTCGATATCACGCCGGAATCCGATCGTGCGGAAACTCGGGAACGGAATACCAATCTGCGCGCGGGCGAACTGCGCAATTACTCGCGGCAGAAGCGCTATCAACGCAAGGGTGGAGGCATTATTTGGGTGGATCTTTCGGTGGCAGTCGTGAATGGCACCGATGGCAAGCCCCAGTTCCTGATATCGATAATCCATGACATCACCGAAAACGTGAAGTCCCGGGAGTTGCTCAAGGAGAGTGAGACACGTTACCGACAGCTTTTTGCCCTGACGCCGCTGCCGATGTTTCTGCGCAGAGTGGATAATCTGCAGTTTATTGATGTGAATGATGCCTGCCTCGCAACCTATGGCTATACCCGTGAGGAAATACTGACACTGACTGTGGGGGAAATTCAGGTGCCGGAGGAGCGCGAACGCTTTATGAATTCCAACAAGATGCCGACGGCGACGGGCACCATTGAGAGCATGCGCAAGAAGCACATGCGCAAGAACGGTGAGATTTTTGATGTAGAGATATTTACCTCCACGGTGATGGTGGACGCCGAGAAGGTCCGGTTGACGCTGGTGCGCGACATTACCGAGCAACAGCATTCCGAACAGTTGCTGCGTGACAGCGAGCGCCGGGTAGCCCTGGCGCTGGAGGGATCAGGGGGCGCCATATTTGATTGGAACGTTGTGACAGGCAACGTTTATCTCAGCGACCAGTGGAATGTCATTCTTGGTGCTGAAGCTAAAGAAATACACACCACGTTCTCAGTTCTGGAACAGTTGGTGCATCTCGAGGATCGGGAGCTACATGGCGGGGCTATTGTTAAATTGCTGAAAAAGGTTGATCGATTTCACCATTCCGAGTACAGGGTCAGAGCACATTCCGGAGGCTGGGTGTGGATAGAAAGCCGGGCGAGCGTCATCGAGCGCGACGCTAAGGGACGGGCACTGCGCGTGCTCGGCATCAATATCGACATTACGCAGCGCAAAGAGGCCGAAATAGCGCTGCGTGAACGTGATGCCATGCTGCGCGACAATGCGACCGAAATTCGCACTTTGAATATTGATCTCGAACGACGTGTCGAGCAGCGCACGCGCGCGCTGGCTGCGGTGAATCGTGAACTGGAATCATTTTCCTATTCAGTTTCACATGATCTGCGGGCGCCGCTGCGTTCCATTGATGGTTTCAGTCAAATCCTGTTACATGAATATTCTGGCGCGCTGGATGATACCGCTCGTGGCTATTTGACGCGCGTGCGCGCCGGTAGCCAACGCATGGCCAGACTGATTGATGACCTGCTGGTATTGGCGAGCGTGACGCGGCGCAAACTGCAGATTCGCACTTGCGATGTGACCGCGCTGGCGCGGGAAATTGCGCATGAATTGCAGCGTGCGGAGCCCGGCCGCCAGGCCAGGATTAGTGTGGCTGACGGCTTGCTGGTGACTGCGGATCCAGGACTGTTGCGGATCGTGCTGGATAACCTGTTGCGCAATGCATGGAAATTCACCAGCACTAAACCCGAAGCAGTTATTGAAGTTGGCCAGCTCAAGATTGACGGCGAATCGACTTATTTTGTGAAGGACAATGGTGTAGGTTTTGACATGACTTATGTCAACAAGTTGTTCGGCGCCTTCCAGCGCCTGCATAGCGATGCCGAATTCCAGGGTACGGGCATTGGTCTAGCGCTGGTGCAGCGCGTGATCCGCCGCCATGGCGGGCATGTGCGGGGTGAAGGGGTTCCGGATCGCGGCGCGACGTTCTATTTCATGCTGCCCGAACAAAGCGTGACCGAATCCGAACCGGTTGCGAAGATTGCAGCGATACATGAGACCTGATTACAGGCCCTAGGGCATCCACATGGCAGTCAATACCCGGCGTTCCTCGGCGATCAGTATGTTGTAAGTGCGGCAGGCGGCCGGTGTCGCCATGATTTCTACACCGATATGCGCCTCGAACAGTGGGCGCAGCAGGGCGGGATCGGGAAAGAGTTGCGTCGCTCCGGTCCCCAGAATGATGATTTCCGGGGTATGGGTCAGCAACCCGCGCAGCGCGTCGGCAGTCAATTCGGCTAGAACGGCAACCGGCCAGTCGGCCACGACGGTGTCTGGGGTCACCACCAGTGGCGCGCGATAGGCCGTCCCGTTGACGGAGACGTAGCCAGCACCATAACCGGTGAAGGTATTACGGTTTTTGGACTGGGCCAGGTGTAGTTTCATAACCCTATGATTTGCCGGTGATAATCAGCTTCGATACAATTGTACGCTTTTCCGCCAGCCGTAGTGCATTGTCACGGTGGCGGGGCATACTCAGGGACTGGTAATGGAAGAATTTCCACGCATCAAACGCCTGCCGCCTTACGTGTTCAACGTAACAGGCGAACTCAAGCTTGCTGCACGCCGGCGCGGCGAGGACATCATCGACTTCAGCATGGGTAATCCTGATCAGCCCACGCCACGGCATATTGTCGACAAGCTGATTGAATCCGTGCAGCGTACCGATACCCATGGTTATTCGGTATCCAAGGGCATTTCGCGTCTGCGCAAGGCTATTTGCAACTGGTACCTGACACGTTTCAATATCGAACTGGATCCTGAATCCGAAGCCATAGTGACCATTGGCTCGAAGGAAGGTATCGCGCATCTTGCGCTGGCAACGCTGGATCGCGGTGACATCGTGCTGGTGCCGAATCCGAGTTATCCGATCCATATTTACGGGCCGGTGATTGCAGGCGCGGATATCCGCCACGTACCCATGCACGCGGGTGTGGATTTTTTCGAGGCATTGGAGCAGTCGATCAAGGATAGCTATCCGAAGCCGAAGATGTTAATCGTCAATTTCCCGAGTAATCCGACGACGCAGTGCGTGGACCTGGCATTCTTCGAACGACTGATTGCGATCGCGAAAGAGCACGACATCTACGTGGTGCATGACCTGGCCTATGCCGACATCGTATTTGATGGTTATAAGGCCCCGTCGATACTGCAGGTGCCGGGAGCGCGTGATGTGGCGGTTGAATTTTTCACCATGTCCAAGAGCTACAACATGGCGGGATGGCGGGTCGGTTTCATGGTCGGCAACCGGGAACTGGTGACGGCGCTGGCGCGGATGAAGAGTTATCATGATTACGGCATGTTTACGCCGATCCAGGTGGCGTCGATTATTGCGCTGGAAGGTCCGCAGGATTGTGTGGAAACAGCGCGCGCGCTGTACCAGAGCCGCCGCGATGTGCTGTGCGCGGGAATGGATGCAATGGGCTGGACCGTATCCAAGCCGCAGGCGACGATGTATATCTGGGCGCCGATACCGGAGCCGTACAAGAAAATGGGTTCTCTGGAATTTTCCAAGAAGTTGCTGCTGGAGGGCAAGGTGGCGGTTGCGCCGGGCACCGGTTTTGGCCATTACGGGGATGACTATGTGCGCTTTGCGTTGATTGAGAATGAAGCGCGAACTCGCCAGGCGATTCGCACCATGAAAGAGATGTTTCGCAAGGACGGTCTGTGATCTTTTTTAATGGAAATGTGAATCAATGAAACCGATCAATGTAGGACTGCTGGGCGCAGGAACTGTCGGCAGCGGGACGTTCAAGGTACTGCAGCGCAATGGCGAGGAAATTTCACGCCGGGCCGGGCGCGTCATCCGCATTTCGCTGGTGGCGGACCAAGACACTGCGCGGGCCAAGGCAGTGGCAGGTGATGCTGCACGCGTCACCGCCGATGCGCTCGAAGTTGTCAACGATCCGCAAATTGACATCGTCGTTGAATTGATTGGTGGCTATACCATCGCCAAGGAGCTGATGCTGAAAGCGATTGCCAACGGCAAGCACGTGGTCACCGCCAACAAGGCGCTGCTCGCGCTGCACGGCAATGAAATTTTTTCAGCAGCCCGTAATCGCGGCGTGATGGTGACGTTCGAGGCGGCAGTCGGCGGCGGCATTCCGATCATCAAGGCGTTGCGCGAGGGACTCACAGCGAACCGCATTGAATGGATTGCCGGCATTATCAACGGCACCTGTAATTTCATTTTGTCGGAGATGCGCGAAAAAGGCGCGGCCTTCGCGGATGTGCTGAAAGAGGCGCAGCGTATGGGCTATGCCGAAGCGGATCCGACGTTCGATATCGAGGGCGTAGATGCTGCACACAAGTTGTCGATCATGGCGGCTATCGGCTTTGGCATTCCAGTGCAGTTCAGCAAGGCTCACGTCGAAGGTATCTCAAAACTGACGCAGGAAGACATCCGTTATGCTGAAGAACTGGGCTACCGCATCAAGCTGCTCGGCATTGCCAAGCGCAAAGCCGCAGGTTTTGAGCTGCGTGTGCATCCGACACTGATCCCAACCAGACAACTGATCGCCAATGTAGAAGGCGTCATGAACGCGATTCTGGTCAAGGGCGATGCGGTGGGGCAAACCATGTATTACGGTGCCGGCGCGGGCTCAGAGCCGACGGCTTCGGCTGTGGTCGCCGATCTGGTGGATGTGGCCCGTATGTTGACCGCTGATCCAGAACATCGCGTGCCGAATCTGGCTTTCCAGCCTGATCGCCTGTCCGACGTGCCCATACTGCCGATGGGCGAGGTCGAGACCTCGTATTATCTGCGGCTGCGCGTGGCGGATAAGACCGGGGTGCTGGCGGACATTACGCGGATACTCGCTGATCAGGGCATTTCGATCGAGGCCCTGGTGCAGAAGGAACCGCACGCGGGAGAGCAGCATGTGGACATCATCATGGTGACGCACCTGACTCGTGAAAAGAAAATCGATGTGGCTATACGGCGCATCGAGCAGCTGCCGGTGGTCTCCGGGAAAATCACGCGCATCCGCAGGGAAATGCTGCAGTGAGTGGACTCGCCCCAAAGGCGAGTCCGGCGGAGGTGGCACGCTACGTCAGTACCCGCGGGCGCATGCCGGCGGCGCGTTTCTGCGATGTCCTGCTCGGTGGTCTGGCGCCAGACGGCGGACTGGTGGTACCGCAGGCCTACCCCCGATTTGATGCGGACGAACTCGACCGGTTACGCGCACTGTCCTATCCGGAGCTGGCCAGCGCCATCATCAGTTGTTTTATTGATGATATTCCGCGTGCAGCGCTCGATGCGCTGATCCGGCGTGCCTATCGAGCGGAAACCTTTGGCTCGGCGGAAATCACGCCGCTGCAGACCTTGGAACCGGGCCTGCATCTGCTCAAGCTTTCGAACGGGCCGACGCTGGCATTCAAGGATATCGCCATGCAACTGATGGGCGAATTGTTCGAATATGTACTCGAACGGGAGGGCCGCAAGCTGAACATTCTCGGCGCGACTTCCGGCGACACTGGCTCCGCGGCCGAGTACGCGATGCGCGGACGCAAGGGCATCCGGGTGTTCATGCTGTCGCCGCACGGCAAGATGAGCCCCTTTCAGCGCGCGCAGATGTATTCGCTGCAGGATGCGAATATTTTCAACATCGCCATTCGTGGCGTGTTCGACGACTGCCAGGACATAGTCAAAGCAGTCAGCAGCGATGCGGCTTTCAAGAGTAGTCGCCATATCGGTGCGGTGAACTCGATCAACTGGGCGCGCATCGTGGCGCAGATCGTGTATTACTTCAAAGGCTACTTTGCGGCTACGCGCAGCAACGATGAGCGGGTTTCGTTTGCGGTGCCCACTGGCAATTTCGGCAATATTTTTGCTGGCCATATTGCGCGCAGCATGGGCCTGCCGATCAGCCGGTTGATCAGTGCGTCAAATGAAAACGACGTACTCAACGAGTTTTTCCGCACTGGTCATTACCGTGTACGCAACGGACGTGAAGTGGCGCAAACTTCAAGCCCGTCGATGGATATATCCAAGGCATCCAATTTCGAGCGCTTTATTTTCGACGTTGTCGGACGCGATCCGGCAGTGGTAGTACGGTTGTGGCGGGAGGTGGAGGAGGCCGGTGGTTTTAGTCTTGGCGAAACGCCATACTGGAAAGACATAGGCCGTCACGGATTTGTGTCGGGACGGAGTAATCACGCCGAACGCCTGGCGACGATCCGTATGGTGCATCAGCGTTTTGGCGCGATCATCGATCCGCATACCGCGGATGGCGTCAATGTTGGTTTGCAGCACCGTGAAGCCGGTATATCGCTGATTTGTCTGGAAACGGCATTGCCGGCGAAGTTTGCCGAAACCATTCGCGAGGCGCTGGGCCGCGATCCGCAAGTGCCTGTGGGTTATGAAGGATTGGAGAGCCGCTTGCAGCGGGTTGCGGTGATGGATCCCGAGGTGGAGGCGATCAAGACCTACATCACCAGTGAAATCTGAAATAAAATAATAGAAACAACAGGTTACAATATTTTCAGAATGTAAAGCGCATCGACAGATCGATTGCGGCTACATCCTTGGTCAGTGCGCCGATCGAGATGCGATCCACCCCGGTTTCAGCGATGGCGCGTACGTTTTTCAGAGTGATGCCTCCGGAAGCCTCCAGTAGTGCGCGCCCTGCAGTCCAGACCACGGCTGCACGCATCTGCTCCAGAGTCATGTTGTCCAGCAAAATCATTTTTGCACCAGCATCGACGGCCTCTTGAAGTTGTTCCAGCGTTTCCACTTCAACCTGTATCCACTGCGCCTGAGTCGCCAGCGCTGACGCCGCAGCCAGAGCGGGACGGATACCGCCTGCCGCTGCAATGTGGTTTTCCTTGATCAGCACTGCGTCCCACAGCCCCATGCGGTGATTTTTGCCGCCGCCCACCGTGACCGCGTACTTTTGTGCAACGCGCAGGCCGGGCAGTGTCTTGCGAGTATCCAGAATGGCGGCGCGAGTGCCGTTAACGGCATCGACGTACTGCCGGGTAGCCGTGGCCGTCGCCGACAGCAGTTGCAGAAAATTGAGTGCAGTGCGCTCGGCGGTCAACAAGGCGCGCGACGAACCGGTGATTTCACAGAGGCGCGCACCGGGTGCTACCGAATCGCCGTCGCGCGCGTGCCAGCGCACTCGCGCGCGCGGATCCAATCTCAGCAAGCAGGCGTCGAACCAGGCAGTTCCGCACAGCACGGCTTGCTGTCGAGAGATTACCGTCGCCTGTGCGTCCGGCACATCCGGCGCGAGTTGCGCCGTCAGGTCGCCGCTGCCGACGTCCTCAGCCAGCGCGGCAGTCGCATTGCGTTCGATCTCGGATGCCAATTTCATGTGTTTGCTCTATAGTAGGTCGTGAATTCTAACCGAGTGCATGAGGGAGCAGTTCATGGCTGAGATTATGAACGTGTTGTCGTACGGCATTGGCACGATGCTCGGGTTTGTATTGATTGGCTGGTTGATTTTCATGATCATCCAGGATGTCACCCAGAAAAAGCACACTGTCCTGCGTAATTATCCGCTCGTCGGGCGGTTGCGGTTTTTCTTTGAAGATCTTGGCGAGTATTTTCGCCAGTATTTTTTCTCCAATGACCGCGAGGAAATGCCGTTCAACCGTGCCACACGCGGTTGGATTTATAAAAACGCCAAAAGTGAAGGCGGCATCATTGGTTTCGGATCCACCAATGACCTGAACACGCCGGGATCGATCCTTTTCGTCAATCATCCATACCCGGTACTGGACGAAGACAAACTGCCGACGCCATCAGTGCTGATCGGCAACGATTATTGCGAGCAGCCGTTTGAGGCCAAATCCATCGTCAATGTCAGTGGCATGAGTTTTGGCGCGATTTCACGGCCTGCGGTTGAGGCGTTATCTCGCGGCGCGGCTCTGGCTGGTTGCTGGATGGATACCGGTGAAGGCGGATTGGCGCCGCACCATTTGACCGGCGGCTGCGACGTCATTATGCAGATCGGCACTGCTAAATACGGTATTCGTGAGCACGACGGCAGTTTTTCCCCGCAAAAAGCCAAGGAACTGGCAAAACACGTCAAGGCTTTCGAAATCAAACTCTCCCAGGGTGCCAAACCTGGTAAGGGCGGCGTGCTGCCTGGTGAAAAAGTGTCTGAGGAGATTTCCCGCATCCGCGGCATTCCCGTCGGCAAGGCTTCGATCAGTCCCAACCGGCACCGGGATATCGCCAATGTCGATGATTTGCTCGACAAAATCGCTTATATCCGCAACCTGACGGGCCGTCCGGTGGGGATCAAAACGGCGATCGGAGGCTGGGCATTCATGAACGACCTTTGTGACGCTGTCCTGCGCCGCGGGCGCGAGTTTGCGCCTGACTTTGTTGCAATTGATGGCGGTGAGGGCGGCACCGGCGCTGCGCCGCAAACGCTGATGGATCACATGTCGCTGCCGATAGCCGAAGCCTTGCCCCGGGTCGTCGATGCGCTGATACAGGCCGATTTGCGTGATCGCGTACGGGTGATAGCCGCCGGCAAACTGGTGACTCCAGCCAAAGCGGCATGGGCGCTGTGCGTGGGAGCGGATTTCATCAACACTGCGCGCGGTTTCATGTTCGCATTGGGCTGCATTCAGGCCCTGCGCTGCCATCAGAACACCTGTCCCACAGGCGTCACGACGCACAACAAACGGCTGCAACGCGGACTGGTCGTAGCCGAGAAATACCTGCGCGTTGCCAATTACTGCAGCAATATGAACAAGGAAATCGACATGATTGCCCACGCCTGCGGTTGCCGTCATCCACGGGAACTGAAACGTGAGCATGTGCGAATTGTGCAAAGCGCCAATCAGAGCATCGCACTGAACATGCTCTATCCGTATCCTGAAGCAGGGGCTCGGGGCGTGTCAGCAATACAGCGTACGGGCGGAGTGGTCGCAGCCTGAGCGGTATTTGCCAATCGGTTGTGATCTGATTGCCGCACTGCAGCACCAGTCGTTACCAGAGCTGGTATGCGTTTGGAGTGTAAGCGGTCGAGCGAATCGCCTTTGATGGCACTGTCAGTTTGCCTTATCGGGATATAAAAAAAATTGTGCTATCGATTGTCACGCCGAGTCGTTGCGCCCGGCAGTGTTCTTGCTAGACTGCCCATCATTCACCACAGGGGACTGCCTGTGGCTTCTGCGGTTTTCCGTTAATAAAAGAAAATAGAGGGGGTTGCAATGGACCAGAAACTCGATCTTCGTCGTCGGCAGCTGCTGTTGAATAGTGCGGCTGTGGCTGCAGCCGCCGGTTTGAGTGCAGTCGGAGCTGATGCGTTGGCACAGGCCGCCAAGCCCAAGACTTTGCCCAAGTATGCCGAATGGAAATACATTGAGAGCCTGATCGTCCATAGCAGCAATACCATGGAGACACGACGTGCGGCTTTCGGCACCAGCGTGATAACGCCTACCGACATCCTGTTTGTTCGCAACAACCTGACGCCTCCTGATGAGTCGATCACCCATTACCCCGACACATGGGAGCTTTCGCTGCAGGGTGTCAATAACCCGCGCAAGATCACTGTGAGTGAAATGAAGCGCATGGGTGTCGAAACAGTCGCCACGGTATTGCAGTGCTCCGGCAATGGCCGCGGCTTTTTCAAGCACAAAACCAGCGGCTCGCAATGGAAAGTCGGCGCATCAGGATGTGTGATTTGGAGCGGCCTGCCGGTAGCTGCTCTGGTCAAGGCGATGGGCGGTGTCGTGGACGGAGTGAAATTCATGACGGGCACCGGCGGCGAAACAATTCCCGCCGGCCTGGATCCCAAAAAGGTGATGGTGGAGCGCTCAGTGCCGCTGAAGGCGCTGGAGACGGCGATTGTGGCCTGGGAGATCAATGGCGAGCCGTTGCCGCTGGCGCATGGCGGTCCACTGCGCCTGGTTATCCCGGGTTATTACGGCGTCAACAATGTCAAATACCTGAAGCAGCTGGAATTCACTGAACAGGAAACCACTGCCAACATCCAATCCTCAGGCTATCGCGTACGTGATATTGGCAAGAAGGGTGAACCGAACCAGCCGTCAATGTGGGAAATGAATGTCAAGTCATGGATCAATCATCCGGGTGTAGATGGCGGAGCCGTGGGTGCAGGCATGCTGCAGGTCAATGGCGTGGCCTTTGCCGGCGTGAACCCTGTAACGCGCGTCGAAGTGTCCATCGACGGGGGCGAGATCTGGAAGGATGCGAGGTTCGTGGGTCCTGATCTCGGTCCCTATGCCTGGCGCCAATTTGTCCTGCCGGTGCGGCTCGATTCTGGCAGGTACACGCTGGTGAGCCGGGCGACCGATGCCAAGGGTAATACCCAGCCGATTGACCGCGTGGAAAACCATCGTGGTTACGGACATAACGGTTGGCGCGACCATGGAATCAGGTTGAGCGTCACCTGATGCCACCCCGCCTGCGGTACGGCGTCCCGCCGTAACGCAGGATTACCTATAATTTCCTGGTGAAAGTCTATGCGCGATTTGTGTGAGCGCCGCGTCGGCATGTGGTCGTTAATCGCTGCCCTCATAGCTATGCTGAGTTTTGCTGGCGGTGCTGTTGCTGCGGATGATGCTCAGTTGACGTTGGGCCGAGACGTGTTTACCAAGCTTGCTGTGCCCCCATGCGGTCTGTGCCATACGCTACAGGATGCCGGAACTACTGGCGAGATTGGCGCGAAACTCGAGGAACTCAAACCCAACGCCGGCAGAGTCATGGAGGCGGTGCGCAAGGGTCTGGGTGTCATGCCCTCTTATGGCGGCAAGCTGACCGAAGACCAGATACGCGCGGTTGCGCGTTATGTGGCCCGCGCCACTGGCGCGGAGAAGTGATGCATCGCGACATGTACATTCTGGGTATACGAGCAGGCGCTACATAACTATTTGTTTTTATTGAAGTATTTAATCTTTGTGCCAACGAAGTAGAGCGGCACATTGAAATGCTTTGCTGTGCGCCCCATGTGGTGAGTATTGTTAGCCACTGCTTACGGGGTCCCGATGCGCTTCGATAAATTCACTACCAAGTTTCAGCAGGCCTTTGCCGACGCGCAAAGCGCAGCGGTGGGCAATGATCATGCATACATCGAACCGCAACACCTGTTGCTGGCGTTGATCAACCAGCAGGACGGCAGCGCCAGTTCGTTGTTGCAGCGCGCGGGTGTGAATGTCTCTGCATTGCACGGCGCCCTGAAAACCGCGCTGGATCGCCTGCCCACGGTCGAAGACAGCGGCGGCGAGGTGACGGTCTCCCGCGATCTCGGCAATTTGCTGAATCTGACCGACAAGGAAGCGCAAAAGCGCGGCGATCAATATATCGCCTCGGAGATTTTCCTCCTGGCATTGACGCAGGACAAGGGCGAAACCGGACGGCTGCTGAAGCAGCATGGCGGTGATCGTACGCATATCGTACAGGCGGTCAACGACCTTCGCGGTGGTGAGTCTGTCGGCAACCCCGAAGCTGAAGCCAGCCGCGAATCGCTAAAAAAATACACGCTGGATCTGACTGATCTGGCGCGCTCTGGCAAGCTCGATCCCGTCATCGGCCGTGACGACGAAATCCGTCGCGTCATCCAGATTCTGCAACGGCGCACCAAAAACAACCCGGTGCTGATTGGCGAGCCAGGCGTGGGCAAGACAGCCATCGTTGAAGGACTTGCCCAGCGCATCATCAATGGTGAGGTGCCGGAGACGCTGAAAAACAAGCGCGTGCTGTCGCTGGACATGGCATCGCTGTTGGCCGGCGCAAAATACCGCGGCGAATTCGAAGAGCGACTGAAGTCAGTGCTCAAGGAAATTTCACAAGACGCGGGGCAGACCATCGTTTTCATCGACGAGCTGCATACCATGGTCGGCGCCGGCAAGGCCGAGGGCGCAATCGATGCCGGCAACATGTTGAAGCCGGCGCTGGCGCGCGGCGAATTGCATTGTGTGGGTGCGACCACGCTCGACGAGTACCGCAAATATGTCGAAAAGGATGCTGCGCTGGAGCGCCGCTTTCAGAAGGTGCTGGTTGATGAGCCGTCAGTGGAGGCGACCATCGCCATCCTCCGCGGGCTGCAGGAGAAATACGAATTGCATCATGGCGTCGAAATCACCGATCCAGCGATCGTGGCGGCTGCTGAACTCTCACATCGCTACATCACTGACCGTTTTCTGCCGGACAAGGCGATCGATTTGATCGACGAAGCGGCATCGCGCGTCAAGATGGAAATCGATTCCAAGCCGGAATCCATGGACAAGCTTGATCGCCGGCTGATCCAGTTGAAAATCGAGCGCGAAGCCATCAAAAAGGAAAAAGACGAGGCTTCACGAAAGCGCCTGGGACTGCTGGAAGACCAAATCAAGTCGTTGAGTCTCGAATACGCCGATCTTGATGAAATCTGGAAGTCCGAGAAGGCGCAGGTACAGGGCAGCGCAAACATCAAGGAAGAAATTGAGCGCGTGCGCACCGATATCGTCAAATTACAGCGCGCCGGAAAACTCGATAAAGTGGCGGAGCTGCAATACGGCAAACTGCCGCAACTGGAAGCACAATTGAAACAAGCTGAAACAACAGGCGCAGCTGAGCCCAAACACAAGTTGCTGCGCACCCATGTCGGCACCGAAGAGATAGCCGAGGTGGTGTCGCGTGCCACCGGCATTCCGGTATCAAAAATGATGCAGGGTGAGCGCGACAAACTGCTGAAAATGGAAGAACGGCTGCACGCGCGGGTGATTGGTCAGGACGAAGCCGTGCGGCTGGTATCCGACGCCATCCGCCGCTCGCGTGCAGGACTGGGCGATCAGAAACGGCCATATGGTTCTTTTCTGTTCCTCGGCCCTACAGGCGTCGGCAAGACCGAATTGTGCAAGGCTCTGGCCGAATTCATGTTCGATGCCGAGGATCACCTGATCCGGATTGACATGTCGGAGTTTATGGAGAAACACTCCGTGGCGCGGTTGATTGGCGCGCCGCCGGGCTACGTGGGCTTTGAAGAGGGCGGTTATCTGACTGAGGCCGTCCGTCGCAAGCCGTATTCGGTAATCCTGCTCGACGAGATCGAAAAGGCGCATCCCGACGTATTCAATGTACTGCTGCAGGTACTGGACGACGGTCGGATGACCGACGGCCATGGGCGTACCGTGGATTTCAAGAACACCGTGATCGTGATGACCTCCAACCTCGGCTCCCACATGATCCAGGCGATGCAGGGCGACGACTATCAGGTGATCAAACTGGCGGTTCTGGGTGAGGTCAAGATCCAGTTTCGCCCCGAGTTCATCAACCGCATTGACGAGATTGTGGTGTTCCACGCGCTCGACGAAAAACACATCAGGTCAATTGCTCGTATTCAACTGGGTTATCTGGAAAAACGTCTTGCACAGATGGATATGAAAATCGAAGTCAGCGAGTCTGCAGTAAAGGAAATTGCTGTTGCTGGTTTTGATCCGATCTATGGCGCGCGACCGCTGAAACGCGCAATCCAGTCGCAGATCGAAAATCCGCTGGCAAAGCAGATCCTCGAAGGCCGTTTTGGCCCGAAGGATGTGATCCGCGTCGACGTGAAAAAGGGTGCCATGACCTTCGAAAAAGCGCGGACTACAGCCGCAGCGGCTTGAGTCTTGCTGGAGGTATTGCGGCTAAGCGATTGTTTTTCAGGGTCCGCTAAACACGTCGCTGATGAGTGAAAAAATGTAGCGTGAAAGTTGTTGACGCTGTTTCGATGCAGGCGTAAAAATCGAATTAGAGTTATGCAGCACTGTGTTTCTGGTACCTGATGCGCAGCGAGCGAGATACCGGGCAACCGTCCGGGTATCGCCTGTCACGGATGTAGCCGCAAGCTGCATCCAGCGTAGCTCCGGAGTGGTGTAATGCCATTCGCCAAAGGACGCCGCTCTCCAGTGGCGCCAGGTCGGCAGCGCCGACCAAAACAAAGCCCCGCTTCGGCGGGGCTTTCCATTGGGTTCCCCTGGTATCCGGGGTGTGATCAGGGCATTGCCAGTATGGTCTTGATCGCAACTTCGGAGTGCAAAGTGCGATGTACCGGGCATTTATCGGCGATTTCCAGCAGTCGCGCGCGTTGTTCAGGCTCGAGATTGCCGGTGATGGTGATTTCGCGCTCGATTTGGTCGATCTTGCCTTCGCGGGTTTCGCATTCTCTGCAGTCCTGTGCATGGATCTTTTCATGTCTCAGCCGTACGGTTACGCGCTCCAGAGGCCATTTTTTTTGATCGGCGTACATACGCAGCGTCATCGATGTGCAAGCGCCCAGACCAGCGAGTAACAAGTCATAGGGCGTGAAACCGGAATCGTTGCCGCCGACGCTGGATGGTTCATCGGCACGGAGATGAAGGGGCCCGACGGAGACGTTTTGGGTGAAACGGCCTTCCCCGGTTTCAGTGACGATCACCATGCCGGGCATCCCCGAGACTTCCGGCACGGGTAATGCAACGCCTACATAGCGTCCCGCCCAAGCGGAGAGAACGGCAGCCACATAGGCGGCGTCAGCTTTTGCAGTCAACAAGTGATCCGCAGTATCCAGCGACACAAAGCTTTTGGGGTGTTTTGCCGCAGCATAAATCAGCGCAGCGTTATCGATATCGACGAAAGTGTCTCGGGGTGAATGAAATACCAGCAGCGCTTTGCGCAAGTGGCCGATACGATCGCTGTTGCTTTGCGCGGTGAGATCATCGAGGAATTGTTTTTTAACCCGGAATTTTCGGCCGGCGAGATTGACTTCTGCCTCTCCTGCAGTCTCGATCTCGGCGGCTGCGGATTGGAACAGATGGCGCACATGAGCAGGGTCGAACGGCGCGCCTATGGTGGCCACGGCTTTTGCTTCGGAAATCTGTTCCGCCGCAGCCAGGACTGCTGCGCCACCCAGGCTGTGTCCGATCAGCACGCGTGGCGCAGAATGATGTTCGCGTAACCAGTTTGCTGCTGCCACCAGATCCGCGATGTTAGAGGTGAAATTGGTATTGGCAAAGTCGCCTTCGCTGCTGCCCAGTCCGGTGAAATCAAAACGCAGCACGCCGAATCCGTGTTCGGTGAGGGCAGTGCTGATGCGCGTCGCGGCCAGAGTGTCTTTTGAACAGGTGAAGCAATGCGCAAACAGTGCATAGGCAATTGGCGGGTGTGCCGGCAGGTCCAGACGTGCCGCAAGCGGTGTGCCGAATGCGCCGGGGAAATGGATCAGGTTGTGCGATGCGCTCATTAACAATTCTCCATTTGCCAGGCTTGTGGATTCACGATGTCCGCGACCGCGTCACTGTCGAGATGTGCAGTGGTATCATCCGTGAGGGTTTGTTGGGAACTAAGGAGAATATTCATTGAAATCAATAAGTTATATATTGCTACCCCTCTTGGTCGTGGCGACCCCGGGATTCCTTGCAAACACTGCGCTGGCGCAGTCCTATCCGTCAAAATCGGTGCGCATGATCATCCCTTTTTCGGCAGGTGGTGCAGCCGATGTGCCGGTACGCATTGTCATGCAAAAGCTCACGACAGTGTTGCGGCAACAAGTGGTTGTCGAAAATCGCCCCGGCGCAGGTTCAACTATAGGCGCCAGCATTGCAGCGAAGTCCGCGCCCGATGGTTATACCTTGTTCATGATCAGCAATACGCATTTTGTCAGTGCAGCGCTGCATAAGAAATTGACTTATGACTCGCTCAATGATTTTACGCCGGTGACCCAGATCACCAGTGCACCGAATGTGTTGGTGGTGCATCCATCGCTGCCGGTCAAATCGATCAAGGAATTAATTGCGCTGGCGAAATCCAGGCCGGGTCAGATTGACTATGCATCATCTGGCAATGGCGGCACGCAACATCTTACTGGTGCACTGTTTGCCAGTATGGCCGGTATCGACATTACTCATATTCCTTACCGGGGCAGCGGACCGGTGACAGCCGACTTGCTGGGCGGCCAGGTCATGCTTGCCTTTCCTGGCATTGCCGGCATGTTGCCGCATATCAACTCCGGAAAACTGCGCGCGCTGGGCGTTACCGGCAGCAAACGTTCACCTACATTACCCAACGTGCCGACGGTGGCCGAGGCCGGTGTTCAAGGATACGAGATGGTGGCCTGGTTTGGCGTAGCAGGGCCGAGGAATTTGCCGCGTGATATTCAGATGAAATTGCACGGCGACTTGCTGCGCGTGCTGAAATCTCCTGAGATGGGTAGCAGCCTGCTGAAAGTGGGGCAGGAGCCGGTCTGGCAGGATACCCCGGAGAAATTTCTGGATTTTATGAAAACTGAGTCTGAAAAGTGGGCCAAAGTAGTCAAAGCCAGCGGTGCCAAGATCAATTGATCCTGCAACGCACCATCGCCTTTTCTGAAAATGTTGCAGAAATGCAGTATTTTTTGGCGTAACGCATTCAGGTTGTAACTATTCGGCGCGTATCCTCACGGTCAAGCTTGCGGAACGACTGGGGCAGCAGATCGTTGTCGGATAACAGGCCGGGTCAGGGTGGTGCCTTGGGCACCGCCGTGGCGGCACGGGCAGAAGATTCCAGGGTGCCGGAACCGAGGCTGCGCCATCGACACCTGAACAATTCCGGAAATTCGTCAATGCTGAACACCAGAAGTGGGGCAAAGTCATACGCGACGTGGGCATCAAACCGCGCTGAAATATAACTTCCAAGAAAACGCCGCAGAGATGCGGCGTTTTTTTTACGGCCTTTTCTTATGCTACTGACTGCTCTGGCCACATCGCGGCCAGTCCGTCGGCATCGGTTGCCGTGATGGTGGTGCGAATCATGTGGCGTGGCTGATCATCCGGCCAGGGGCGGCCTCTATGCATGGTGGCTCTGTTATCCCACATCACCACATCGCCGGACTGCCAGCGATGTTGATAGACATGATCCGGCTGCGTCGCAAATGCCGCCAATTCATCAATTAACCGCAGGGCTTCTGTCTTGTCCATGCCGTCAATGCCGCAGGTATGCGAGGCGATATACAGCGAGTCGCGACCATTGGCAGGATTGCGCCAGCGCATGTGCCACAAAACCGGCGGCATGGACAAGCGCTCGCGTTCCGAGGCAAGGTGCGGCGCAATCTTGCCGCGCGAGTGTGCATAGTCATGCCAGGCACAGGCGCTGTCGAGTCTGCGTCGGGTTTCTGCGGGTAGTCGCTCCCAGGCCAGGCGGGTCGAAACGAACTCGGTTTCGCCGCCGGTGGTGGAGGCTGTTCTTGCAGACAGCACTGAGGCCAATGCCGGTGAAGTTTTGAAACTACTATCGGTATGCCATAACTGATTGGCACGCGCCCGCAACTCTTCTTTGTGCCCTGGAGGCACCAGCGTGCCGTCAGGCTCGACGTTAGTGAGTATGCTGAATGGCGTACCTTCACCGCGCGAGGCAGCCTTGGCGATTTCCAGCGGACCGAATTTGCGCGAAAACGCGAGATGTAATTCACTGCTGATCGATTGCCGGCGGAATACCAGTACTGAGTGCGCTTCAAAGGCCGCTCGCACTTCGGTATAAACATCATCGCTGGCTGCAACGTCGGCGATGCCGGCGCCTCGTATCTCGGCAGCAAATCCGGGTCCCAGCGCTATGACTTCCATTGGCATCACCTCCTGATTGCGCACGGCACCGCGTGCAAACCGATATTACTGGAGCGCAGCAAACTCTGCTGGAGTCACAATATGGAACGATAGCGGTGGAATGTGCTGTGCCAAAGCCAGCAGGGCACGATCCTTGGTGATCAGCCAGTCTGCTTGAGCGCCTGCAGCCAACTCAAGGAATTTCTGGTCATCAGGATCATCGCAGCGAGGCAATACTGCGCTACATGGGGCATCGACCCGAGACGCTACCTTCCGGCATTGTTCCAGACATGCGGCCTGACGCCCTGCATCGAGAGTCCATTTTTGCAGTGGATAGCCGAGCACGCGGATCAATTCGTCTTCGCATACGGTATCAATGACGATATCTGATTGGCCGGCTGCAACCGCGGCCTGCACTGCTCCGATGCCTGGATCATCAAAAACCAGCCAGTCCAGCCAGACATTGGTGTCCAGTACCAGTCTCATGCCGCCGTTTGTTTCTGCTATTCCGTTTTGGCTGCGACGGGCTGCAGCGATTTCCAGGTGGATGTCGCGTAGGCGATCATGTCACCCTGTGGATCGACCAGTTCGGAACGCAGGAAGGAGATGCTGCGACCGTGACGGATAAAGCGAGCGATGCAAGTCAGTCGGCCAGCTTTCGCAGCTTTCAAATATTGCACTTTCATCTCCAGAGTAGTGCCGGGGCCGCTGCTTCGGTGCAGCAGATGGCCCATGGAAATGTCCAGCACGAAAGCGCTGATGCCGCCGTGCAATCCGCCCTGCGGATTGAACATGAAATCCTTGAGATCAAATTCAATACGACATTCGTCCGGGGTGTAAGTAAGTTCCAGACCAAAAAGGCGGGCGAGGAAAAATTTTCCGAAATCCTGTTCATAGGTGGCGAGCGCGCTCTCAAAGGCGGCGCGGGCGGCATGTTCATCCATTGTGAAGGTTTCCGGGTTTTGAAGAAACGCAATGCTAACACCGCATACCGCGATCTCGGCCACGCTGTGCATGGCACGCACGCGGCATTTTTGATGGCGCGAGTGCTGACCTGGACTTAACAGGGCATCAAGGGTGCAATGATCAATTTCCGCGCAATCATCGTCTCGAAAATACAGATGCCGTGGTCACCGCATCCTGGAAAAGGGCTTTGCTCAGCTGGTGGGGTAGACCGAATGGAAAAATGACTCGGGCGCAAATCTGTGGCCTAAAAAGTTTCTGTGCACCCAGGCAACTGCACCGGCTGATACGTGATATGCCGATGTGGTCGATGCCCGGATCGCTGTGCCTGGATTGCGCAAGAGACAGCGACGTGGCGATGTTTATTTAAGTAATTGTTTTTAAATGATTATTTATGTTCTGGTAGACGAAACACTGATTTGTCCTGTGCGCTCAATTGCGCCATTAGGCCGGTTTCCCAGGCGAGGTATTGCTGCATTGCTGCGCGATTGCCGGCGTGCCGGTCATGTACAAAGAACAGGTAGTCGATACATTCGCGATCAGCCGGTATGTCGGTGGCAGCGGCCAGTGGATAGCCGGCCTTGCTCCAGGCGGCTGCTCCGCCGGCGAACAGACGAACATCAGTGATGCCTGCACCTTTCAGTTCAGTTGCAGCCAGCCGTGCGATATCGGCGTCTTCAGTGACCAGTACGACGGGTATTGTTATACCTGATGCATCTTTGGCGATCCGTGACCGGATACTCCAGCGACTGCCGGGGACATGCGCTTTGCGGTAGCTCATGCTGGGACCCACATCGAACACGGCGCAAGTCTTGTGCTCTATCAGATTTTTCAATTCTGCAGCGCTGATCACCGGCAGTACCGGCAGCTCAGGTTTTCCCGGCAATACTGCAGATACCGGTGCTTTGACGCCGTTTTCGAGCACGTAGGCGTCACAGCCGAGTTGGAACAGCCAGCTCGCCACCACCGGCGCACGCACCATCTCTCCGTCGTCGACCAGTACAATACGCGCATTGCGTACACCTACCCACTGATCAGTGGCTTGTATCAGTTGTCCGCCTGGCGCATGTTGTGCGCCGGGAATACTTCCCGCAGCAAATTCTTCCGGCGTACGCACGTCGCACAAATATGTAGTGCGGTCGGTCTCGTGAAACCAGGAGGTAACTTCCGTTGCGGTTACCGTGCGCACTTTGAACTGCCGCATCAGGTGTTGCGCAGCCCGCTGTTGCGCCGGTAAAGTTGCCGGATCAATAGTCGCCGGGTACTCTGCGGACGAGCCGTATTCCAGTTTCAGGTCTGCAAGGTACCAACCTTGAGTACCATTCTCCAGCGCGTAAACCGGATTGGGCACGCCGAAACTGATCAAGGTTTGCGCGCCGAGTATTGAGCGTGTGCGTCCCGCGCAGTTGATGATAATTTTGGTTTGCGGATTTTTCACCATGCTGGCTATGCGATAGGGCAGTTCAGCATTCGGACAGCAGGTGCTGCCGGGGATGGTCATTTTGTGATGTTCGTGCACGGGACGACCGTCGAATAGCGCGAAGTCTTCACCGGATTCACGCATGCTGACAAGATCTTTGGCGGTGATACGCGGCGTGTTGTAGGCGTGTTCAACGAGTTCGCCGAACAGCTTGCTCGGCACGTTGACGCCCTTGAACAACGCGTAGCCCGCCGCTTTCCAGCTGCGGATGCCGCCGTCGAGCACGGCGAGATCGGTGTATCCCAGTGCCGCCAGCCGTGCAGCAGCTCGTAATGCCACGCCGGAACTGCCGTCATCACACAGCACTATCCGTGCAGATTTACGTGGTACCAGAATGACTATGCCCAATTCCAGCCGGCTGTACGGCAATGGCGTTGCGAACAGCAGGTGATCTTCGCCGAATTCGCCATCCTCGCGGACATCGAGTAGCGCTATTTCATAACCGTCATGCAGTGCACTTTGCAGTGCTGCTGGAGTGATGGAGCGTGACTGTGCCATGCGAATTTCCACTTGTAAATTGACCGGGTAATTATAGCCGCGACCTGTGTCATTCAGCGGATCAGCAGCGGCACTGCTACGCCGCCAAAACCCGCACAGCCGCGAATCGCATAGGAAATAAGGATGACAATTACGAAAAAAACAAAATCGAGCGGACTCATCCCGTCCACGGCCTGGCAGAGCTTCTATTTGGCGGGCTTGGCCGTGAGGCGTGTGCCGCCGAGCAGGGCGGCGGTTGGGCGATTGGGGCGCCCACGAAATTGTGGAATTTTTTCTGCAGCAGCAGACACTTCAGTGGCGACTGCTTCGTAGGGTTTGCTGAAATCGAAACCGTCGCTGGCACGTTGCGGTTTAGATGCCGGTGCGGGTCTCGGGGTTGATTCAGGAATTGCTGCAGGAATCACTGCCGGAACTGCTGCTGCCGGTGTGTGCGGGCGCGGTGCATCATGGCTGGACTCATGCCGTGGCCGGCGCGCGCGCCCGCGTTCAAGATCAAAATCATCGGCGGCTTTGCGCGGTATTGTCCGTTTCAGCAGTTTTTCAATTTCCACGAGCAACCGGTGCTCGTCTTCACTGACCAGTGAAATGGCCTCTCCCGGCAAGCCGGCTCGGCCGGTGCGGCCGATGCGATGTATGTAGTCTTCGGGCGTATATGGCAATTCATAATTGATCACGAACGGCAGATCTTCAATATCAATGCCGCGCGCCGCAATGTCTGTCGCTACCAGCACTGTAGAACGACCTTCCTTGAAGTCGGCCAAGGCCTGTTCGCGTTCGGACTGTGTGCGGTCGCTGTGGATGGCGGTGGCGTTGATGCCGTCGCGAACCAGTTCACGTGCGAGCTTGTTGCAGTCGCGCTTCATGCGCAGGAATACCAACACCTGCTTCATGTCGCGTGTGCGGATCAAGTGCGCCAGCAGGGCACGTTTGTGCGCGACGGGCGTTTCATATACTTGATGCTCCACCAGTTCTGCAGGCGCGTTGCGTCTCGCCACTTCGATCATCGTGGGACTGCGCAACATCTGATTGGCAAGTTTCTTGATTTCGTCCGAGAAAGTTGCCGAAAACAGCAGGCTTTGACGTTGCGTCGGCAGCAGCGCAAGGATGCGCCGGATGTCAGGCAGGAATCCCATGTCGAGCATGCGATCCGCTTCATCAAGCACCAGAATTTCAACCTGGCCCAGTGCCACGGTTTTCTGCTGAACGTGATCGAGCAGCCGTCCTGGGGTAGCCACCAGGATATCAACGCCTTCGCGTAGCGCCTTGGTTTGCGGTGTCATATCGACGCCACCGTAAACGACAGTGGAGCGCAGTTTGAGGTGTTTGCCGTAGTTGCGAACACTGTCAGCAACCTGCGCTGCGAGTTCGCGTGTCGGAGTGAGTATCAGGGCGCGCACCGGATGCCTTGCCGGCGACGGGCTGGAATTGGCGTATGGCGCCAGCAATTGCAGCATTGGGAGCGTGAAGCCGGCGGTTTTGCCGGTGCCGGTCTGCGCGCAGCCCATGATGTCACGTCGCTCCAGCACCGCCGGTATGGCTTTGGACTGAATCGGGGTCGGCTCGCTGTAGCCTTCATCGGCAACAGCACGCTGCAGTTCGGGAATCAGATTTAGCGCGGCAAAGGTCATGACATCAGGCCTGGCAGGGGCAGCCGGATCGTAAGGGGTGCCTCAGGCTTCGCAGTGCTGGCGCGTAGGGGCGCGGTGCAGAGGCAGGTGCGGCGGCAAAAAGAAAAGCCGGAGGGGAATGTGGAGCAGGATCAATCACGCGGCCGGAGTATAGCGCGGACGGCGCCCGCGGGCCACCCGGAAGGCCAAAAACTTCCATTTATTCAAAAATCTGGTAAATTTAGGCGGCATTTTGGGATGTGTCTTTTTCTGAAGTTTATCTGGGACTTTTCCGGAACTTTTCTGAAACTTACAACCTGCAATGGACAGTAATCATCAGATGTTTTACAACGCGGCGACTGCGGGGCTGTTTCCGCTGATCCTGACGCTGGATACGCACGGTGTGCCGCATCGCTGGATCAGTTGGCAGCATGCCTGCTATTACTACTCCAAGGATCAAATTGCCTGGAGCATGGGCGAGCGCGCCTTTACTGTGCATGGCGGTTTGAACCGTATTACCGGCCTGCGATCGACGATCAGCGGTGCCAGCATCATCGCCATCAAGGGCCGTGCAATGGCGATGAAGTCGTTCAACACGGTGCCTCCACTGAACAACCGGGAGCTGTTTCATCGGGATCGGCAAATCTGCGCTTATTGCGCCACCAGTTATTCCGGCGCCCGGCTGACACGAGATCACATCGTGCCGTTTTCAAAAGGCGGACGCGATACGTGGATGAATGTGGTAACGGCCTGCCGCTCCTGCAATGAGCGCAAGAGCGACCGTACTCCGGAAGGCGCCGGCATGGAACTCGTCTATCTGCCGTACATCCCCAACCGGGCTGAGTATTTGATTCTGACTAATCGGCGCATTCTTGCCGATCAAATGGAATTTCTTGCTCAGCACGTGCCAGCGCAAAGTCGACTGCATCAACCACGTTGAAGTTGCGTCGGGGACCGGTTGAGTCCAGTCTGATTTGATTTTGACTTATTTGCCCTTTAACCGGTGCATTGCAGCTGCCAATTCTTTTGCATCAGGCGGCCGGCGTTCCTTGAATATCAGCCAAAGCAGTGCGCCATTGGCAAGTATGAATGTGACCTCGATGTAGAGCAGTGTTTCAACAATCACATGCGCCGGTTTGCTGGAAAAAATAAAATAAAATCCCTCGAACGTCGGAATCGCTGCCTTGGTCAGTGCGAATACTGATTCCATAGGCGGAAACAGCAACATCAATACGAGATTCGCGCTGGTAAAAATCAGCGCGGCGCCTTGCAGTCCCAAAAAGCGCCGTTTCGAGCGTTCTGGTCCCGCGCTCAGCAGTAACCAGGCGATGGCCAGATTAGCAAGCACCACAATGAATTCAATAATCAGCAGATCAGCGTTGATGGCGCTGGATTGTGGCGGCGAGAGTCTGAAGTAGAAACCGGCAAATACCGGTATCTGGGATGCGGAAATCGTAAACTGGTCATACGGCGGAAACAACGTGATCAAAAGCATGTTGGCGACTGCGAAGGCCAGCGCGATGCTTTGGTTACGATTCATGACTGTCGCTATGCGTATGGGTGACAGCGACCAGTATAAACGAAGTTGGTTGTTGTAATTGCCGATCGCGTCTTGTTCTCAAGGCCGAGCTTTTTTGACGTCCGGGACGGCAATCGCGCAGTAGGGCAACGACAATGTTTGCAGGGTGCGGCCGGTAGCCACATCTTGTACAAATGCTGCGACGTGCAGATTCGCGACATTCCAGCCGGGCAACAGTAGTATGCGTTGCGTGATGCTGCCGCTTGCCGCTGGTCCGACTGAAAATGGCTCCCACAATTCGCGTACGACGAAGTCATGCAGCAATTTTTTTCCGCGATTTTCACCAGCTTTGACATCGTTGGTCAGCGCATTTTCATATAGCGCGATATAGGTTGCTGCGTTATTCCGCGATGCAGATTCGACCGCCGTGATGTCGACCTGCAGTTTCGCGCCTTTTGCGGTGGATGTCAGAGTCAAGCGGATGTGAGCGCCTGGTTTCTGCTGCGATAGTGCGGCGACACGATCACCGAAGTCATCACGGAAAGTGCCGCGCCGATAATCCGCACCATCGAGCAGCAATTGCGGCGTATAGACAAAGCGCGCGCCGTTGCGGTGATTGGCATCACGCTGGCGCGCACTGAATCGCGCCTGTGCATATTGATCAGGCCAGCCCAGTCGATCCCAGTAATCAACATGCCAGGCCAGCACCAGTGTGCGTTCGGGGGCGTAGCCGCGCTGCAGCAGGTTGCTGACCCAGTGGTCTGTTGGCGGACAGCTGTCGCATCCTTCCGAAGTGTACAGCTCCAGCAAGGGCACGCGTACGGCACCGGATTCGGCGCTGCAGGTCGTCGCAGCCGGTGCCAACGGCATGGCAACGACCATAGCAAATAAGACCACACTCAATCGTTGCATCATTCGGGTAAGCGAGACAAAGTCGGGGCGGCGCATGGTTGTTATTCGTTTTTTACGCCAATTCCTTACATCGACGATTTAGCGGTAGCCGAACAGACAGCATAATTTGATATGATGCCGCACCAGCATCATTAATTTATTGATTTAATTGATATTTTTATAAAAACTTGGGCTTAAAATTTCCCCTTGAATCCTGTAATGCTTGTCGATCTGCATAGCCATTCCACTTGTTCCGACGGGCTGCTCAGTCCGCTGCATCTTGTCGAGCGCGCGGTGCAGCGTGGTGTAGACATGCTGGCAC
The DNA here is from genome assembly GCA_032128415.1 of Betaproteobacteria bacterium. Classification (GTDB taxonomy): domain Bacteria; phylum Pseudomonadota; class Gammaproteobacteria; order Burkholderiales; family SG8-41. The sequence continues at coordinate 44,056 of JAQBGW010000075.1, forward strand.
TGACCGACCATGACGAGCTGTCCGGACTGCCTGCTGCACACGACGCCGCGATGCACGGCGGTCTGCGTCTGATCGATGGCGTGGAAATATCAGTACTGTGGGAAGAAGTCACCTTGCATATAGTAGGACTGTGCATTGATCCGGATCACCAGCCGTTGAAAACCGGACTGGAGGAAATTCGCGCTGGGCGCGAACAGCGAGCACAACGCATGGCGCAAAGCCTGACGGATGCCGGAATCCTCGGCAGTCTTGAGGGTGCGCGACGTTATGCCAGCAATCCGGAACTGGTCAGCCGCGCCCATTTTGCGCGTCATCTCGTCGCGGAGGGATACGCCAGTGATACCAATGCCGTGTTCCGCAAATACCTGACGCCAGGAAAACCCGGGTTTGTGCCGCATCAATGGGCCGCACTGAGCGAAGCCGTTAGTTGGATAACCGGTTGTGGCGGGGTTGCGGTGATTGCGCACCCCGGGCGTTACCCGCTCAATCAGCAGCAATGCGAGCGACTGCTCGGTGAATTTGTCGAAATGGGCGGGGCCGCCATCGAAGTGGTGACCGGGTCACATGCGCCGACTGAATTCAGCACCTGGGCTCGTTATGCGAAGCGCTTCGGTCTGCGCGCATCCGCCGGATCTGACTTTCATGGTCCGGGGGAGGGTTATCGCGATCTTGGTGATGTGCCGGCGTTACCCGCCGGCTGCAAACCGGTTTGGACTGAATTCTAGTTTTCTCCTTGGCTGTTCGCGCCATTCATCGCCATGTCACAGTTTTTTTCAATTCACCCAGAAAATCCGCAGCCACGGCTGATCAAACGCGCAGCGGAGATCATCCGTGACGGAGGTATCATCGTTTACCCGACAGATTCATGTTACGCACTGGGTTGCCATATCGGTGACAAAAGCGCCATGGAGCGTATGCGTGCGATCCGCGGCGTCGATGCCCGTCATCATTTTTCACTCGTGTGCCGAGATCTGTCCGAATTGGCAAACTATGCACGGGTCGATAACAGCCAGTATCGTTTGCTCAAATCGACGACCCCCGGCAGCTATGTGTTTATTCTTGAGGCAACCCGTGAATTGCCCAAGCGATTGCAGCACCCGAAGCGGCGCACCATCGGCTTGCGCATCCCGGATCATCCGGTAGTGGATGCGCTGCTGGCTGAACTGGGCGAGCCTATTCTGTCATCAACGTTATTGTTACCAGGTGAGGAATTACCATTGACGGATACGCACGAAATTCGCGATCGGATGGAGCATCAGGTCGATTTGATCCTTGACGGCGGTTCCTGTGGAATAGTGGCCAGCACGGTGGTGGATTTGACCGGCCTGGTGCCGGTAGTGATCAGGGTGGGTAAGGGCAGCCTTGCGCCGCTCGGGCTGTAATTAGCCATGCAATTCAGCGCTTTAAAACGAATTTGAAGGCTTGCGGTAAAATTGAACGAATCTTGGCGCAGACTTTACGCCAATAAAATATAATAACTCATTGTTTATATTGAAAAATAAATATCCGGCCAGGGCTGCGAAGCCCGCTCTGGGTACCCGCAGGCGTGCTATTGGCACTAGCGCCTTAGCCCTACTGCTTCATCGGAACCCACATGTTTGAAAATCGAGTTTTATCCGGCATGCGCCCGACCGGCGCACTGCATTTTGGTCACTACCACGGCGTGCTGAAGAACTGGATCAAACTCCAGCACGAGCACCAGTGCCTGTTCTTCGTTGCCGACTGGCATGCACTGACGACACACTATGACGAGCCTAGCGCGATCGAGGATCACGCTTGGGATATGGTCATCGACTGGCTGGCCGCCGGTATCGATCCGGCTCAGGCTGTGCTGTTCATTCAATCCAAGGTGCCTGAACACGCCGAACTGCATTTGCTGCTGTCCATGATTACGCCGCTGTCATGGCTCGAGCGCGTGCCGACTTACAAGGACCAGCAAGAAAAACTAGTCGAGAAAGATCTTGCCACTTATGGTTTCCTCGGCTACCCGCTGCTGCAAAGCGCAGATATTCTGATTTATCGCGCCAACCTGGTGCCTGTGGGCGAGGATCAGGTGCCGCATGTGGAGCTTACCCGTGAGATTGCGCGCCGCTTTAACCACGTGTTTGGCCGCGAACCGGGATTCGAGCAAAAAGCCGAGGCCGCCATCAAGAAATTGGGTGCGCGACGCGGCAAACTGTATCGCAAATTGCGTAATGATTATCTTGAGCAGGGCATCGGTGAAGCGCTGGCTGCGGCTCGTGCATTGCTGGAAGAAACCCAGAACCTGCCGCAGGGCGATCGCGAACGCCTGTTCGGCTATATCGAAGGCGGCGGCAAGGTAATTCTGAGCGAACCGCAGGCTTTACTGACCGACTCATCCAAGATGCCGGGCCTCGACGGGCAGAAAATGTCGAAGTCCTATAACAACACCATCGCATTGCGCGAGTCGCCGGAAAGCGTCGCTAAAAAAGTGAAAACCATGCCCACTGATCCGGCACGCGTCAAACGCACTGATGTCGGCGAACCGGAAAAATGTCCGGTGTGGCAGTTGCACCTGGTTTATTCAGATGAGGCGAAAAAGAAGTGGGTTCAGGAAGGATGCCGCAGTGCGGGCATCGGCTGCCTCGAGTGCAAGCAGCCGGTCATAGATGCCATCATTGCCGAGCAGAAACCGATGCGTGAGCGTGCCGAGCGTTATCTTGAAGATCCCACGCTGGTGCGCAGCATCGTTGCTGATGGTTGTGAAAAAGCGCGCAAGCTTGCTCAGGAAACGCTGCGCGATGTGCGCGAGGTGATGGGGCTCGATTACTCCTGATCGGCCCCGAGGGTGCGCCGCCGGTCAGTGCGCAGTCTGCAGTCCGGGTGAATGCACAATCCGCAACGGCGGTGCCGGTAACGGTCGACGGGTCAGCGACCCATGCAGATCGAGTTTGACCGGAGAGGGCGTGCCGCCGCCGCGACGTTTCAATACCTGTATTACTGTGCGGCCGTCGGTTTTGCTGACGTGTAACCGCAGCGCAGCTGCGGCAAACGGCTGGGCGCGTCGCGATCGGTAAAGTACAGCCAGCGTGCCGCTGCGTTCAGCGGCCTGTTGCAGTCGGCGCAGCGCGTAATCCTGAGCCTGATCCAGCCACATCAGCACAGCGCCGCACTGTCCGGAATTCAGCAATTGTTCGCAAGTCCGGACTTGCTCGTCCGGAGATTGCGGACGCAGCACCAGCACCTGGTTCAGATGAACACCGCGCGCTGCCAGCGCAGGAGCGTGCGGTGAGTAGGGAGGGGCGATCATCGCCAGCCAGCGAGCCTCTCGAGTCAATTGCGCCGCGGCAGGCATCAATAACTGCAATTCGCCGATGCCCGGGCGTTCGACAAAAATTTCAGTCAATGCTCCAACCGGCCAGCCTCCGTCCGGCAACAGCACATCCAGTTCGGTAAAACCGGTGGCTACGCTGTATGCGGTGGGATCATTGCGATTCCGGCTGCGCCAGTCGGCAGAACGGGGAAATACGGATTCAGAGGTGGCTGCGTACATGGGGCGGCACTCAAGATGGGGCGGCAATCAAGACCACTTGCCATTACGGATCACGCCGACCGCGATGCCTTCGATTTCCAGCGGGTCGCGCTTCAGATCAACGACGATGGGTTTGAAATCCGGATTTTCCGCAATTAATTCAACGGTATTGCGGTTGCGCTGAATGCGTTTTACGGTGACTTCATCATGCAGGCGTGCAACGACAATCTGTCCCGAACGGAATTGCGTAGTGCGGTGAACTGCCAGCAAGTCGCCTTCGAGAATGCCGGCATCGCGCATGCTCATGCCGCGCACCCTGAGCAGGTAGTCAGCTGCAGGCTGAAACAGTGCAGGGTCGACGCGATAACGATTTTCGACGTTCTGTTCGGCGAGCATGGGGCTGCCGGCGGCGACCCTACCGATGACGGGCAGCGTGAATTGCTGTTGCATCAGGCGAATGCCACGGGAGGAGCCGGAAGCCATCTCGATCACACCTTTACGCTCCAGCGCACGCAGATGGGTTTCAGCAGCATTGGGGGAGCTGAAGCCCATGGCGGTGCAGATTTCAGCGCGTGTCGGTGGAAAACCGGATTCTTCGACGTGATTTTCGATCAGTCGCAGGATTTCAATCTGCCGCAGCGTCAGCGGTTTCAGGTTTTCGTGAGTGTTGTGAGTGTTCTCACGCAAGTTTTCATTGGCCATGACTGTAATTATATACAGCTATTTTGGGAATGCAAGCCCAGTCATTGCACCAATTTCCCGGGGCAAGTAAGGGCGGTTAATAACTAATTGATTTTATGCAATATTCCAGCAATGTGCTGCATGACATGGGGATTGGCTCTCAGTTGGACGTGCTTGATTTGTTTGCTATACTTGCAAGTTCTTCGAAACAGTTCGGGCAGCACACTGATGGGCGTCTCGCCCATTTTTTGTTGGTGGCGCTGATTTGGCATGGATTTGCAGGGTTTACTGGATAACACGCTGGCCGGTCTTGGCTACGAGCTGGTGGAGCTGGAAAGGTCCGCCCGCGGGGCGCTGTTGCGCGTGTACATCGACAAGCCTGGCGGTATCAATGTCGATGATTGCGCGCTGGTCAGTAATCATCTGAGCCTGTTGCTGGCGGTTGAAAACGTGAGTTATGACCGGCTGGAAGTGTCATCGCCGGGGCTGGATCGGTCGCTGCGGACCGCGCGAGATTTTGCGCGTTTCGCCGGGCAGAAGGCGCGTCTGAAGTTGAGAGTGCCGCTGGCAGGGCAGCGTAATTTTGTCGGTGTGCTGTGCGACGCCGAAGCAGGCAAAGTGGGTCTGGAAATCGACGGGCAGGTGCTGTCGCTGGACTTGGGCAATGTGGATAAGGCGCGGCTGGTGCCGGTGCTTTGAGCGGGAGACGGAAATGAATCGTGAAATTCTGTTGTTGGTTGACGCGCTGGCACGCGAGAAGAACGTCGACAAGGAAATTGTGTTCGGCGCGCTCGAACTCGCCCTGGCTTCGGCCGCCAAGAAAAAATTCACCGAGGATGTCGATGTACGCGCCGCGGTGGACCGTGACACTGGCGAGTTTTCGTTTTTCCGTCGCTGGGAAGTGGTGAAGAACGAGGAAATCGAAGTGCCGTCGCGTCAGTACAAGCTGCACGAGGCGCAGGAAGAAGATCCGGAATCACAGCTCGGTGACTTTATCGAAGAGCCGCTGGATGGCATGGAAGTCGATCGCATCGGCGCGCAGACCGCCAAGCAAGTCATCGTGCAGAAAATCCGCGATGCCGAGCGCGAGCAGATTCTCAATGATTTTCTGGCACGCAAGGAGCATCTGGTCACCGGCGTCATCAAGCGCATGGAGCGCGGCAATGCCATTGTCGAATCCGGTCGTCTGGAAGCGATGCTGCCGCGCGACCAGATGATCCCCAAGGAAAATTTGCGTCTCGGCGACCGCGTACGCGCTTATGTCTGGAAAGTGGATCGCCTGGCACGTGGCCCGCACCTGATACTTTCACGCACTGCGCCGGAATTCATTGCCCGGCTATTTGAACTCGAAGTGCCTGAAATCGAGGAAGGTCTGCTGGAGATCAAGGGTGCAGCGCGTGACCCGGGCTCGCGTGCCAAGATTGCCGTGCATTCCAAGGACGCCCGCATCGATCCGATCGGCACCTGTGTTGGCATGCGCGGCTCGCGCGTGCAGGCGGTGACTGCCGAACTCGCCCAGGAACGTGTTGATATTGTGTTGTGGAACTCTGATCCGGCGCAGTTCGTGATCAATGCGCTGGCTCCGGCGGAAGTGACCAGCATCGTCGTTGACGAGGAAAAACACAGCATGGACATCGTCGTCGATGAGGAGAATCTCGCGCAAGCCATAGGTCGCAACGGTCAGAACGTTCGGCTCGCCGGAGAATTGACCGGCTGGCAACTGAATCTGATGACCGAAGTCGATGCGAAGAAAAAAACAGAAGAAGAAACCTCGCATACGCGCGTCGAGTTCATGGAGAAGCTGGATGTTGACGAGGAAGTCGCGGAAATCCTGGTGCAGGAAGGATTCACTACGCTCGAAGAAGTGGCGTACGTGCCGCTGACCGAAATGCTTGAAATCGAAGCGTTCGATGAAGCCACGGTCACCGAGTTGCGCAGTCGCGCCCGCAATGCATTGCTGACGCAGGCTATTGCCAGCGAGGAAAAAGTCGGGCACGACATCGAAGATCTGATGAAAGTCGAAGGCATGGACAACGATACGGCGCGCCTGCTTGCCTCCAAGGGTATAGCTACCCAGGAGGATCTCGCCGATTACGCCACGGACGATCTGGTGGAACTAACCAGCATCGACACTGAACGCGCCAAAGTTTTGATTATGGCCGCACGTGCTCCGTGGTTTGCTGAATCCAACGCCTGAAAGACCGAAGCCAACTCACATGCCCCAGATTAAAATCAAAGAGTTTGCCAAGGAGCTCGGCGTTCAGCCGGAACTGCTCTTGGAGCAGTTACGCGCAGCCGGCGTCAAAAAAGCGCTGACTGAAGACGCCGGACTGACCGAAAAAGACAAAACCCAGCTGCTTGATCATTTGCGCGAATCCCATGGCGGCACAGATGGCAAGCAGAAGATTACGCTGACACGCCGGCAGACCACCGAAATCAAGAAATCTGATTCGAATACCGGCAAGGCACGAACGATCCAGGTGGAAGTGCGCAAGAAGCGCGTTTTGATCAAGCGCGACACGGTTGAGCCGGAAAAAGTTGAAGAAGCACCAAAACCGCTGATTGATGCTGCCGAGGTGGCTATGCGCGCAGCGGAAGCCAAGCAGCAAGCCCAACTTGCGGCGCGGCAAGCCGATGACGCGGCAAAAAAACAGGATAAGCGCAAGAAGGCTGCGGCTGTCGCAGAAGAAGCTCCGGCCCCGGTCGCCGATGCACCTGTAGTCGCGGCTACGCCGGGTGCGGATGCAGTAGTTGTTGAAGGCACGATACACAAACCCGCGGTGCCAGCTGGTGAAGCTGCTGGCAAACCCAAGAAGGGCAGCAAGAAACCCGCCAAGCAGGTGGTATGGCAGGATCCGACGGCCCGTAAACGCAGCATCAAGACGCGAGGCGATGCTTCCGGCGGACTGGGCTGGCGCGAACGCAAAGTTCATCGCACGACGCACAAGCAGGACGACGACCAGCAACATGGTTTTACTGCGCCGACGGAAGCGCTGGTTCGCGAAGTTCTCATTCCGGAAACCATTGCCGTGTCCGATCTGGCGCACAAGATGTCGGTAAAGGCCGCTGAAGTCATCAAGGCGCTGATGAAGCTCGGTACGATGGCGACGATCAACCAGGTGCTGGATCAAGACTCGGCCATCATTCTGGTCGAAGAAATGGGGCATGTCGCCAAACGTGCAAAACTGGACGAGCCCGACGCCTTCCTTGCTGAAGATGCTGCGCTGGGAGACATACAGACTGAATCGCGCGCACCGGTGGTCACGGTGATGGGCCATGTGGACCACGGCAAGACTTCATTGCTCGATTACATCCGAAGTACCCGTATCGCCAGCGGCGAGGCCGGCGGCATAACGCAGCACATCGGCGCCTATCACGTTGAAACGCCCCGCGGCATGATCACCTTTCTCGATACGCCGGGTCATGAAGCTTTCACGGCCATGCGCGCGCGCGGCGCCAAGGTTACCGACTTGGTTATTCTGGTCGTTGCCGCGGACGACGGCGTCATGCCGCAGACCGCAGAAGCCATACACCATGCCAAGGCAGCCAAAGTGCCGATCATCGTGGCGCTGAACAAGATCGATAAACCGGAAGCCAATCCGGAACGGATCAAGCAGGATCTGTCGTCCCAGGAAGTGGTGCCGGAAGAGTGGGGCGGCGACACGATGTTTGTTGAGGTGTCTGCCAAAACCGGGAAGGGTATCGACAGTCTGCTGGAACGCATACTGTTGCAGGCCGAGGTGCTGGAACTGAAAGCGCCCCGCAACGCGCCGGCCAAAGGCATTGTCATTGAATCGCGTCTGGACAAGGGGCGCGGGCCGGTCGCCACGGTATTGGTGCAATCCGGAACCTTGAAGCGCGGCGACATTGTGCTTGCCGGCTCGGTATTCGGTCGCGTTCGCGCCTTGCTTGATGAAACCGGCAAAACAATTGAATCCGCAGGGCCGTCAATTCCAGTGGAAATTCTTGGATTGTCCGACGTGCCGGCTGCCGGTGCCGAAGTGATGGTGCTGGGTGATGAGCGCAAGGCGCGGGAAATTGCGCTGTTCCGTCAGGGCAAATATCGCGATGTGAAGCTGGCCAAGCAGCATGCGACCAAACTCGAAAACATCTTCGGGCAGATGGGCGAAGGCGAAGTAAAAACGTTGTCGCTGATCATCAAGTCCGATGTGCAGGGCTCCTATGAGGGTCTGGCGCACGCGCTCGGCAAACTCTCGAATGACGAGGTTAAAGTCAACATCGTGCATGCGGCAGTAGGCGGTATAACCGAGTCCGACATCAATCTCGCATTGGCCTCGAAAGCGGTAGTCATCGGATTTAATTCGCGTGCCGACGGGATGGCGCGCAAGCTTGCGGAAAGCAATGGCGTTGATATTCGTTACTACAACATCATTTACGACGCTGTCGATGAAATCAAGGCAGCACTCACCGGTATGTTGTCGCCGGAGCGCAAGGAAAATATCGTGGGGATGGTGGAGATACGCCAGGTTTTCCGTATTTCCAAAGTCGGCGCAGTCGCCGGATGTTATGTGCTCGATGGCGCGATCCGCCGGGGCTCCAAGGTGCGCTTGCTGAGGGACAGCGTAGTCCTTCACGAAGGCGAGCTGGATTCGTTGAAACGTTTCAAAGACGATGCGCGCGAAGTCAAAGCCGGATTCGAATGCGGGCTGTCACTGAAAAATTTCAACGACATCAAGGAAAGCGACCAGCTCGAAGTGTTCGAGGTCGTGGAGGTGGCGAGGACCCTGTAACGCTGCGGCGGATAACTCCCGTCCGCGTTGCGATGCCTATCCGAGCAGCATGGCTAAAGATTATCATCGCGGTCAACGCGTCGCCGACCAGATCCAGCGCGAATTGTCCGAAATCATTCGGCTCGAGATCAAGGATCCGCGCGTCGGACTTATTACCCTCACCGGCGTCGAAGTGACGCAGGATCACGAGCACGCCAAGGTGTTCTTTACCGCGCTGGGCGAACCGGTACAGCAGGAAGCCGCGACACGCGCACTGAATCATGCTGCGGGTTTTATGCGCAGTATGCTGGCTCAGCGTCTCAAGCTGCGCACAGTACCCCAGCTGCGTTTCGACTACGACGTGTCGGTTGAACGTGGTGTGCGGCTGTCACAACTGATCGATGAGGCTGTGGCCAGCCATCCGCAGGGCGACAAGGCGTCGTGAATGCCGGTGCAGCAGAGCGCCGGGTCGTTGACGGTGTGTTGCTGTTGAACAAGCCGCGCGGCTTGACTTCGCAGCAGGCAGTCGCCCGGGCCAAACGCTTCTATAACGCACGCAAGGGTGGACACACTGGAACCCTGGATCCCATGGCTGATGGTTTACTGCCGATCGGTTTCGGCGAAGCCACCAAATTCTCCCGATTTCTTCTGGATGCGGACAAGCAGTATCTGGCCAGGCTTTGTCTGGGGGTGACCACGACCACCGGGGATGCCGAAGGCGAAGTGCTGCGCCAGCAACCCGTTGCGGTCGCCGTAACAGACCTTCCCGCCGTGCTGGCACGCTTTGTCGGAGAGCAGACGCAGATGCCGCCCATGCATTCCGCGCTCAAAGTTGCAGGTAAACCGCTGTATGCCTATGCCCGAGAGGGTGTGACCCTAGAGCGCAAAGTTCGCGCCATTTCCATAAAATCAATACAACTAATTGATTTTAATAAATATTTTTTAACAATACGAGTAATGTGCAGCAAAGGCACCTACATCCGTGTGCTTGCAGAGGACATCGGAGCAGCCTTGGGCTGCGGCGCGCATTTGGCTGCATTGACCCGCGAGGTCGCCGGTGGCTTTACTCTGGCCGATGCCATCACGCTGGATGACCTGGAAGGGCTGGCGCCGGACGGACGGATGGCCCGACTGCTGCCAGTGGACGCCTTTGCTGGCAGCTTGCCCCGGCTTGATCTGGACGCCGCCACCACGTTGCGGCTGATCAGTGGCCAGTTGGTGACCGCGGCACCGGCCGCGCCCGGCCTGTATCGACTGTACGGCCCTGCAGGAGGGTTTCTGGGCATTGCCGAGAACGGTGCTGCCGCGTTGCAGGCACAGAGGCTGATTGCTCAGTCCGCTGCCGCGGCGAGTCCAAATGGCTTGAGCAATCCGGTGGTTACGGGTTAAAATATCGCGATTTTTCGGCGGAGATTTAACATGGCTGTAACCACTGCCCAGAAGGCACAGGTATTGCAGGAATTCCAGCGTGCCAAGAGCGACACGGGTTCACCCGAAGTCCAAGTGGCGTTGCTGACTGCGCGTATCACGGACTTGACCGATCACTTCAAGGCACATACCAAAGATCATCATTCGCGCCGCGGACTGCTGCGGATGGTCAGCCAGCGGCGCAAGCTGCTCGACTACCTGAAGCGGACCAAGGTCGAGAATTACAGGACGCTGATCGAGCGTCTGGGACTGCGCAAGTAATGGAAGGAAGCGTCATGCGGACGGGCAAAGTCAGCAGTTATGTCTGTTTTGCACGTCGCCCGTATCAGGGTTCGATGCTCCAAGGCGTCGGCTCCTGATCGGAATGCATCCACAGGAAGACCGCACGTGCGGTCTTTTTTGTTTTTGAGAAAAGGAAAATCACTTTGAACCCGGTAAAGAAAACGTTGATGTGGGGTCGCCACCAGCTGACGCTGGAGACTGGCGAAATAGCGCGGCAAGCCTCAGGCGCGGTGTTGGTAACTATGGAAGAAACAGTGGTGCTGGTGACCGTCGTCGGTGCGCGCAATTCCAAGCCGGGACAGGATTTTTTCCCGCTGACTGTTGACTATCAAGAACGCACTTATGCTGCCGGCAAGATTCCTGGCGGCTTTTTCCGTCGTGAAGGACGTCCGTCGGAGAAGGAAATCCTGACCTGCCGGTTGATCGATCGGCCGATCCGCCCGCTGTTCCCGGAAGGCTATAACAGCGAGGTGCAAATCGTCGCTACCGTGATGTCGTCGAATAACGAGATTGATTCGGATATACCCGCGATAGTGGGTGCTTCAGCAGCACTGGCGCTGTCCGGTATGCCGTTTGATGGTCCGATTAGCGCTGCGCGTGTCGGTTATGAAAATGGTCAATATATTCTCAATCCTACGGCCACCGAGCTGAAAACCTCGCAACTGAACCTGGTCGTTGCCGGCACCCAGCAAGCTGTCCTGATGGTTGAGTCCGAAGCGCAGCAGCTACCGGAAGACGTGATGCTCGGTGCTGTTGTCTTTGGCCACGAACAACTGCAGACGGTGATCAGCGCCATCAACGAAATGGTCGATGAAATCGGCGTGCCCGAATGGAACTGGACGCCGCCGAAAAAGGACGAACAACTGGTTGCCCGCCTTGCACAATTGGCTGAAGCTGACCTGCGCCAGGCCTACCAGATCAGGCAAAAGCAGGCGCGCACCGTACGCGTCAAGGAAATCAGCGCAAAGGCCATCGCCGAGCTGCTGCCGGCTGACGCATCACCCGACCAGATCAACACCGTCAAGAATGAACTTGGCAATCTCGAAGCTAAAATCGTTCGTAACCAGATTCTCGACGGCGAGCCGCGCATCGATGGCCGTGATACGCGTACTGTGCGTCCGATCAGCATCCGCACCGGCGTGCTGCCGCGCGCCCACGGTTCAGCGCTGTTTACCCGCGGCGAAACACAGGCCATCGTGGTGGCCACGCTGGGCACCTCGCGTGACGAGCAAATTGTCGATGCCCTGCAAGGCACATACCGCGACCGTTTCATGCTGCATTACAACTTCCCTCCATATTCGACCGGTGAAACCGGCCGCGTAGGCACGCCCAAGCGCCGCGAAATCGGTCACGGTCGCCTGGCCAAGCGGGCATTGATGGCTGTGTTGCCGACTGCGGAAGAATTTGCATATTCGATCCGCGTCGTCTCCGAAATCACCGAATCCAACGGTTCGAGCTCAATGGCTTCAGTGTGCGGTGGCTGCCTGTCGCTGATGGATGCCGGCGTGCCGCTGAAAGCACAAGTGGCAGGCATCGCCATGGGATTGATCAAGGAAGGCAACCGTTTTGCAGTGCTGTCCGACATCCTGGGTGACGAAGATCACCTGGGCGACATGGATTTCAAGGTGGCGGGTACCGAGACGGGTGTTACCGCACTGCAGATGGACATCAAAATCAACGGCATTACCAAGGAAATCATGCATGCTGCGCTGAGTCAGGCGCGCGAAGGACGCTTGCACATTCTGGAGAAAATGCGCGGAATTATCGACACGCCACGCGCTGAACTCTCGGCATGGGCGCCGCGCATGATCACAATGAAGATCAAGCCGGAGAAAATCCGCGACGTCATCGGCAAGGGCGGGGCGGTCATCCGCGCGATCACCGAGGAAACGGGAACCACCATCGACATTCAGGATGACGGCACCGTAGTCATTGCCTGCGTTTCATCCGAGGGCGGTGAGAATGCCCGCAAGCGCATTGCGGAACTGACTGCGGACGTCGAAGTGGGGCGCATTTACGACGGCACCGTGCTCAAGCTGCTGGACTTTGGGGCGATCGTCAGCGTGCTGCCGGGTCGCGACGGCTTATTGCATATTTCGCAAATTGCCAATGAACGCGTGAACAGCGTGGCTGATCACCTCAAGGAAGGCCAGGCAGTGCGCGTCAAGGTGCTCGAAGCTGACGAGAAGGGCCGGCTGCGATTGTCGATGAAGGCGGTTGCTGGAGAAGAAGCCCAGCAGACAGCACCGGTGCAATAACCGGATACTTTTGGGATTCAGAAATAAACAAAGGGGGCTTTCAGCCCCCTTTGTTTTAGTAGCGCGGCGTTATTACTTGGCGACCTGCCGCTCCCGCAGTTCATCCAGTGTTTTGCAATCGATGCACAGCGTGGCAGTAGGGCGCGCCTCCAGCCGTTTCAGTCCGATCTCGACACCGCAGGAATTACAATAGCCGTAATCCTTGGCAATAATGAGCGCGATGGTTTCATCGATCTTCTTGATCAACTTGCGTTCACGGTCACGATTGCGCAATTCCAGAGACATGTCCGATTCCTGGCTTGCCCGATCGTTGGGGTCGGCGAAGATGGTTGCCTCATCCTGCATCGTGTGCACGGTGCGGTCGATGTCCTGGGACAACTCGCTCTTCATCTCTTCCAGCATTTTTCGGAAATGCACGAGCTGCCGCGCATTCATGTATTCCTCTTTGCCTTTAGGCTTGTAGGTAGGGTAATTCTTGAGTAATTCGGTAGCCATTTGGGCGAGGTACGCTTAAAAAAAGAGCTTTAATAGCAGAATTCGATACCAGTCGCAAGCAAACCGGTACCGTGGGAAGAAGCGCGTAATTGACGCTTGCGCAAGGTGCGGAGTATATTACGCGCCTTCTCGGTTTTGGCGGGAATCGCGTGGCATGCCGGCCTGATTTGTGCCCGTAGCTCAATCGGATAGAGCACCGGCCTTCTAAGCCGGGGGTTGTGGGTTCGAGTCCCGCCGGGCGCACCACATTGCAACGTGGCGTCGATTGTTCCTGTGGTGGCTGTAGCTCAGCTGGTAGAGTCCTGGATTGTGATTCCAGTTGTCGCGGGTTCGAGTCCCGTCAGCCACCCCATTTTCCCCGTAAAAGGCTGTTCCCGCACTACCTGGCGCGGATCAACCGTTGCTGCTCACGCTGCCATTCCCGGTCTTTTTCCGCGGCACGTTTGTCGTGTTGTTTTTTCCCCTTGGCGAGACCAATTTCCAGCTTAATGCGACCTTTTGCGTAGTGCAGATCAATCGGGACCATGGTGTAACCCGCGCGTTCCACGCTGCCGATCAACCGGTTGATTTCCTCTGCATGCAGCAGTAATTTGCGGGTGCGCGTCGGATCTGGCTGGACATGGGTGGAAGCGGTCGGCAACGGGCTGATGTGACAGCCGAGGAGAAACAGCTCCGAGTTACCGACGATCACATAAGCTTCCTTCAACTGAGCGCGACCGGCGCGTATCGCTTTTACCTCCCAGCCTTCAAGGGCGATCCCCGCCTCGAAGCGCTGTTCGATAAAATAGTCGTGAAATGCCTTCTTGTTCTGGACGATACTCATTGCTTAATCACATCATGTCAGAGCGTATTTTAACCGGGCCGGTCACCAATCTGTGCGGAATACGACGATGGCCGCGGTAAACCGCTCCGCACTGGTGTCCTTCAGTCCAGAGCAGATGTTTGATCTGGTGGATGCCGTAGAAGACTACCCGGCTTTTTTACCCTGGTGTGCAGGCACCGAGGTGACGCATCGGGATGCCGCAGTCACGCGTGCTGCCCTGCGCATCAGCTATCGCGGCATCAAACAGGCTTTTACGACGGAAAACCATAAGCAGTATCCGGCAGTCATGACCCTGCGTCTCGTTGAAGGGCCATTCCGGGCGCTGGATGGCGAGTGGCGATTTACCCGACTCGGTACCGACGGCTGCCGGATCGACTTCAAGCTGGATTACGAGTTCTCGAACAAATTTCTGGAAAAGCTGGTCGGACCGGTGTTTGGCTATATCGCAGGGACTTTGGTCGATTCTTTTCTCAAGCGCGCCGACCAGCTGTACTCCCGCAACTGACGCGATCATGAATGTTTCTGTGGTGTATGCGCTTCCCGATCGACAGGTTGTTTGCGCACTTGAATTGCCGGAGGGGAGCACGCTCGCGGCAGCGCTGCAGCAGTGCGGCCTGGAGCGGGATTTTCCGGAGCTGGATCTGGAGACAATGTCGGTCGGCATTTACGGGCGCATCATGCCGCGCCACACCGTCCTGCAGGCAGGTGATCGTGTTGAAATCTACCGGGAATTACGTGCTGAACCGAAAGAAGTGCGGCGCAAGCGTGCAATTAAGCGCTGATCGCAGTTACTTGCAGTTGGAGTCAACAGTTCTCTGCGCGCGTGCAGTTTCTGCAGTGCGGCCTGAATCATCCAGATATATGCGTTCGCCGGTCTTCGGATCAGTCTGGGCGATGCGGGCACCGGACTGCAGGCTGCGCAAGTAAGCCTGCGCACCGGTGCAGTTCTGTTTGCGATCCGCGTCGTCAGCGGTCTTGGCTGCTGATTTTTTGGCCGCTTCCTCGCCTTCCAAGCGTCGCTTGCGAAACTCCGCATCACGCTCAGCCAGGGATTTTTGCGGTGCTGCTGATGCAGCGCCGGGATTGTTGCGTATACCTGTAGCCTCGGCCTTGGTGCCTGGCGGGCAAGCTGCGGCAAACTCGACACGGCCGCCGGCACCCACGCACTTCATGATTTGGGCATGCGCCATCATCGGCAAAATGGTGATGGCTGTAATGAGCAGGAATTTGTGCATGGTCAGCGCCTGAAGGTGATTGATCAAGTTACGGTTTGGCGGTCGTCGCGAGGCAATTGTCGCAGGGAAAAGTCACAGAGAACAGTCACAGATAACAGTCGCAGAGAACAGGGCAAGTCAAAAGGGTGCTTACCGCACGCTTATGATCCAAAAGTAGCCAGTTTGTGCGCCTTCGTCAATGCATAACGCCCTGACGAGTTTACCGTTTACGCCACAGCCCCTATAATTCGCGCTTTGCGAAGGACGACGCCCATGCGCGTGGTGCAAAAAGCCCTCACTTTCGACGATGTGCTGCTCGTTCCGGCGCATTCGACGGTCCTCCCACGGGAGGTCAGCCTCAAAGCCAAACTGACACGCGGCATCAGCCTCAACATACCGCTGCTGTCGGCAGCCATGGACAGCGTAACCGAGTCGCGTCTGGCGATTGCCATCGCTCAGGAAGGCGGCATCGGTATTGTCCACAAGAACATGACGCCAAAAGCGCAGGCAGCAGAGGTCAACAAGGTCAAACGTTTCGAGAGCGGTATCGTCAAGGATCCGATCACGATATCCAAGGACATGACCGTACGCGATGTATTGGCATTGACCCAGCAGCATCGTATTTCCGGTCTGCCGGTGGTCGAGGCCGACGGCAAGGTGGTCGGCATTGTCACCAATCGCGACCTGCGTTTTGAGAGCAAGCTGAACCAGCCGGTAAAGAACATCATGACACCGCGGGCCAAGCTGATTACTGTCGGGGAAGGCGCCAGCCGCGAAGAGGCGAGGATGTTGATGCACAAACACCGCCTGGAGCGTGTGCTGGTAGTCAACAAGAACTTCGAGTTGCGCGGGCTGGTGACGGTCAAGGATATTCTCAAATCGTCAGAACATCCCCATGCCTGCAAGGATAAACTGGGTCGCTTGCGCGTGGGGGCGGCAGTTGGGGTAGGTGAGGGCACGGAAGAGCGCGCCGAGGCGCTGATCGAAGCTGGCGTTGATGTGATCATTGTGGATACGGCGCACGGCCATTCCGGGGGTGTGCTGAAACGCGTGCGCTGGCTGAAACGTACCTATCCGAAAATTCAAATCATTGGCGGCAATATCGCCACTGCTGCAGCTGCGAAAGCGCTGGTGGATCATGGCGCTGACGGCGTTAAAGTCGGTATCGGCCCGGGATCAATCTGCACCACGCGCATCGTAGCCGGTGTCGGTGTGCCGCAGATTTCCGCGATTGCCAATGTGGCGAAAGCCCTGCAAAAAACCGATGTGCCGCTGATTGCGGACGGTGGTATCCGTTATTCAGGTGATATTGCCAAGGCCATTGCCGCTGGCGCGCACGCGGTGATGGTCGGCAGCCTGTTCGCCGGCACCGAGGAATCGCCTGGCGAGATCGAGCTCTACCAGGGCCGCTCGTACAAATCCTATCGCGGGATGGGATCGCTGGGCGCCATGCAGCAGGGATCGGCTGATCGTTATTTTCAGGAACACGACGAACTCGACACCGAAAAACTGGTGCCCGAAGGCGTGGAGGGGCGCGTGCCATACAAAGGCGGTGTTGCGCCGCTGATTCATCAATTGATGGGCGGCCTGCGCGCGAGCATGGGCTATCTGGGTTGCGGCAGTATCGAAGCCGTGCGCCGGGACGCGGAATTTGTCGAAATCACCACGGCTGGCGCACGCGAATCGCATGTGCACGACGTGCAGATCGTCAAGGAAGCTCCCAATTACCGCGCCGAGTAAGCCGCACGTGCACCACGAAAAAATTCTGATCCTCGATTTCGGCGCGCAATATTCCCAACTGATTGCCCGCCGGGTACGTGAGCTGCACGTGTACTGCGAACTGCATCCGCATGACGTATCGGATGAGTTCGTCCGCGCGTTCAAGCCGAGCGGCGTAATCCTCTCCGGCGGTCCGGCCTCAGTGTGGGTAGAGAGCACGCCGCGGGCGCCGGACAGCGTGTTCAATCTCGGGGTGCCGGTGCTGGGTATCTGCTACGGCATGCAGACCATGGCCGCACAACTCGGTGGCAAGGTGGAAATAGGCAAGGTACGTGAGTTCGGTTATGCGGAAGTGCGCGCACGCGGCCATACTGCGCTGCTGAAGGATATTCAGGATCGCATTACGGCCGACGGCCACGGCATGCTTGATGTATGGATGAGTCACGGCGACAAAGTGATTGAAATGCCGACGGGCTTCAAAATCATGGCCAGCAACGCGGCGTGTCCGATTGCCGGCATGGCCGACGAGCAGCGGCACTTCTACGCCGTGCAGTTCCATCCGGAAGTCACCCACACGCTGCAGGGCAAAGCACTGTTGGAACGTTTTGTGCTGCAGATCTGCGACCTGCACGGCGACTGGAACATGCCGGATTACGTGGAAGAGGCCGTAGGCCACATTCGCAGTACAGTGGGCCATGATGAAGTAGTGCTGGGTTTGTCGGGTGGTGTCGATTCCTCGGTGGCGGCAGCATTGATCCATCGCGCCATCGGTCGGCAATTGACCTGCGTATTTGTCGATAACGGACTGTTGCGGCTGAACGAAGCGACGCAGGTGATGGCCACATTTGCCCAAAACCTCGGCGTCAAGGTCATTCATGTCGATGCGCGTGAACAATTCATGCGCCATCTGGCGGGTGTGACCGACCCGGAGCAGAAACGCAAAATCATCGGCCGCGAATTTATCGAAGTGTTCCAGGCCGAGTCGGCAAAACTGCCGAAGGTCAAATGGCTGGCACAGGGCACGATCTATCCCGACGTCATCGAGTCGGCCGGCGCCAAGACCAAGAAGGCGCACACCATCAAGTCGCATCACAACGTCGGCGGTCTGCCCGACACGCTGCACCTGCAACTGCTGGAACCGCTGCGCGAGCTATTCAAGGACGAGGTGCGCGAACTGGGTCTGGCGCTCGGCTTGCCGCATGACATGGTATTCCGTCATCCCTTTCCCGGCCCCGGGCTGGGTGTGCGCATACTGGGCGAAGTGAAGGTGCAATACGCCGACCTGCTGCGTGCCGCCGATGCGATATTCATCGACGAATTGCGCACGTCCGGCTGGTATGACAAGACCGCGCAGGCTTTTGCCGTGTTCCTGCCGGTGAAATCGGTGGGGGTGATGGGGGATGGGCGCACTTACGAATATGTAGTCGCATTACGCGCCGTGCAAACAACCGATTTTATGACCGCGCACTGGGCAGAGCTGCCGTACAGCCTGCTGGCGAAGGTGTCGAACCGGATCATCAACGAAGTGCGCGGCATTAATCGCGTGGTCTATGATATTTCAAGCAAGCCGCCGGCAACCATCGAGTGGGAGTAGGGCGCGAAAGAGCCCATCATGAGCGTCATCGCCAGTTGCATCCATAATCGCCCGCAGATGCCGCAATGACCGATACGGATTACATGCAGGTCGCGCTGGAACTCGCGATGCTGGCAGCCGGCGCTGGCGAAGTGCCGGTAGGGGCGGTGGTGGTGCGGGATGGCGAGATTATCGGTCGCGGCTACAACCAGCCCATCCTGCAATCCGACCCAACGGCGCACGCCGAGATCGTGGCCATGCGGGAAGCTGGCCGAACGCTGGGCAACTACCGACTGACCGATTGCGATCTGTATGTCACATTGGAGCCGTGCGTCATGTGCGCCGGCGCCATGATCAATGCCAGAATCCGCCGCGTGATCTATGGTGCGCAGGATGCCAAGACCGGCGCCTGCGGTAGCGCCACCAACCTTTTCGCCGAACAGCATCTGAATCACCACGCCACGGTCAGTGGTGGCGTGCGGGCAGCAGCCTCGGTAGTTTTATTGCAGGAATTTTTCGCCAGTCGGCGCGGTAAATCTTGAACATCGATATCAATATTTCCACGCAATCCCTGACTCTGCTGGATGATCAGGGGCGGCCTGCTGCGCAGTACGCGATTTCCAGTTCAAAAAACGGGCCAGGGCAATTGCAGGGTAGTCGGTGTACGCCTCTGGGCAGACACGTCATACGCGCCAAAATCGGCGCCGGCGACCCGATCAATACCGTATTTGTGGGTCGGCGGCCGACCGGTGATATCTACAGTCTGACACTGGGTGCTCAATTTCCTCAGCGCGACTGGATACTGACCCGCATCCTGTGGCTGTCCGGCTGCGAAGTCGGGCATAACCGCCTGGGTCAGGTCGATACCATGCGCCGCTACATCTACATCCATGGCAGTCCGGACAATGTGCCTATGGGGGTTCCGGGCTCAATCGGTTGTATCCGCATGCGCAACATCGATGTCATGACCCTTTTTGATCAGGTGTCACCGGGCACCGCTATTAAAATATCAATATAAACAATAGCTTAAATAATAATAAGCAGGTTGGATGCAATGCATCAACCACTCTCGTTATGCTGCGCAGCATTTTAAATAATCTTTAAATATCAATTGGTTATACTCATCGCCTGGTTTTATTGTGCATTGCGCCAATATCAGCTAAATTGTGCACCGCAACTACCCGTTAACAGGTAGCCCACCCAAGAAAGGCCAGGTATGCGTCTCAAAAATAAGGTAGCCATCATTACCGGTGCAGGCCGTGGCATTGGCCAGGCCACCGCGCTCAAGTTTGTCCGCGAAGGCGCCAAAGTCGTGGTGTGCGACATCAAGCAGGAATGGATCGATGAAACGGTCAAGTTGTGCCAGGAAGCAGGCGGAGAAGCGCTCGGCCAAGCGATCGATGTGCGCAACATGGC